>DASXRC010000205.1:0-13667 GCA_036506795.1 Micromonosporaceae bacterium | reverse complement strand
ACGAGAGCAACCCGACCTCCTCGAAGCCGGACATCCGGATGCCGTTCTCGACCATTTCGCCGATCGTCTGCAACGAGCGCTCGCGCACCGGCCGGGTGATCATCCCGGCCTGGCAGAACCGGCAGCCCCGGGTGCACCCCCGGAAGATTTCCACCGCGTACCGCTCGTGCACCGTCTCGGCGAGCGGGACCAGCGGCTTCTTCGGGTACGGCCACTCGTCCAGGTTCATCGTCGTGCGCTTGTGCACGCGGAACGGTACGTCGCCCCGGTTGGGCACGACCCGGTGGATGCGGCCGTCCGGCAGGTAGTCAACGTCGTAGAAGCGCGGGACGTACACACTCTCCGTGCGGGCCAGCCGCAAGAGCAGCTCGTCGCGTCCGCCCGGTGCGCCCTCGGACTTCCACCGCCGGACGATGCCGGTGATCTCGAGCACGGCCTCCTCGCCGTCGCCGAGCACCGCGGCGTCGATGAAGTCGGCGATCGGCTCCGGGTTGAACGCGGCGTGCCCGCCCGCGACCACGATCGGGTGGCCGTCGTGCCGGTCGGCGGCCTCGAGCGGGAGGCCGGCCAGGTCCAGCGCGGTGAGCAGGTTGGTGTAGCCCAACTCGGTGGCGATCGAGACGCCGAACAGGTCGAACGCGCCCACCGGCCGGTGCGCGTCGACCGTGAACTGCGGAACGTCGCGCTCGCGCATCAGGCGCTCGAGGTCCGGCCACACGGCGTACGTGCGCTCGGCCAGCACGTCGGGCTGCTCGTTGAGCACCTCGTAGAGGATCTGGACGCCCTGGTTCGGCAGGCCCACCTCGTACGCGTCCGGGTACATTAGCGCCCAGCGCACCGTCGCCGCGTCCCAGTCCTTCACGACCGCGCCAAGCTCGCCCCCCACGTACTGGATCGGCTTGCTCACCGCCGGCAGCAGCGGCTCTAGCTGCGGAAAGACGGACGCAACCCCCATGAGACCTCCCAAAGTCCAATTAGTCAGGGTACGCGCCGCGAGTCGCGCCGCCGCCGTCGCAGGCTCCCGCAGCGCCCAACACCGGCGGCACCACCGCCGCGCAGTTTGTGAGTACGCTTCGCGATCGTGACGACCACCGTGTCCTTCAGCGACCGCGTGGCCGCCTGGCGCTTCGGGCGGTTTCGCACCACGAACCCGCCCGAAGCCGGCGTCGTCGACGGGCTGACGCGCCTCCTGATCCTCGGCCTGTTCGGCTGGGCAGTGTGGTGGGCCGTCCGGTGACCGGCCCGGCCGAGCAACCGGAGGCTTCCCCGGGCCCCCCGGCCGGTGTCGACCCGCGCGGGCCGGCCGACGCCTACCCGCATGTGGTGTACGTCGAACGGCCGCGTCGGCGGTGGACGTGGACCGTGGTCATGCTGGCCGCCCTCGGGCTCGTCTGCGGCGCTCTCGGGATCGCGGTGACCGTACCCCTGCGCGCCCAGTACCCGGCGACGTTGACGATTCCCCGCGGCGGTGAGCTGGCCGGATTGAAGATCATGCCGGGGTTCGAGGAGGAGACCTCGGAATTCGAGCGTGACATCAGACGGGACTTCGGCGTCCGCGACGCATACGCCGTCCTGCTCCGGGATCCCGCCGCGCCCACGGAGCCCGTCCTGTTCGCGGCCGTGACCGGGTTCATCCTCAACCCGGGCGGGGAGCTGACGAAGGCGATGCGCCGTCTGACCAAGGGTCGAGGGTCGAGGTGTTCACCCCCGGCCCGCTCGGCGGCCACGTGCGCTGCGGTGCCTTCACCGATAAGCACGGCGAGCTGGTGACCGCATGCGGGTGGACGGACCACGGCAGCGTGGGGGTCGGGCTGTTCGGTGGCGGGCGGCCCATGGACGACTGCGCGGCAAAGTTCCGCGAGATCCGCGACGCGGTGCTCACCCGGAACTGATGCCCTATTCGGTACGCCGTGGGGCGTACCGTCCCACGTACTCCTGCCCGGTCAACCGTTGGATCTCGGCCATCACCTCGTCGGTGATCGCGCGCAGGCCCTTGCTGTCCCGGGCCTGTCCGGAGACGTCCATCGGCGCCCCGAACCGTACGGTGATCTCGCCGGGGCGCAGCCTGGGCAGCCGCGCCCCGATCGGCTGAACCTTGTCGGTGCCGAGCACGCCGACTGGCACGATCGGCACCTCGGCCCGCAGCGCGAGCCGGGCGACGCCGGTGCGGCCGCGGTAGAGCCTGCCGTCCGGGGAGCGGGTGCCCTCCGGGTACACGACCACGCAGTCGCCCGCCCGCAGCACCGGGATCGCGCTGTCGAACGCGCTGAGCACCGCCCGACCGCCGGCGCGCTCGACGGGGATCGCGCCGAGCCCGCCCAACACCGATCGGCTGACCCAGCCGCGGAGCCCGTCCCCGCGGAAGTACTCCGCCTTGGCCCAGAACGCCAGGTGGCGCGGGACGACCGCACCCAGGAACAGCTCGTCGGAGACGGACAGATGGTTGCCGGCGAAGATCAAACCGCCGGCCCGAGGGACGTGCTCGAGCCCCTCGACCCGCAGTCGCCAGCCCACCGACAACAGCGGACCGACGGTGAGCTTTCCGATCGTGTAGAGCGCCGGCAACGTGCCTCCCCGCCAAGTGCGTGCGGCGGTCAGGGTAGCCGACGCCCGTTACCGTCCCCTCTCCGCGCGCTCATCCGGGGCGACCGCCACGCGGACGGTCGCTCCGTCGCCGACCTCGCCCTCGAACGCGGACTCGCCGGCCGGAGCCACGGCGATCGACGTCGCGAGCACCTCGCCGGCCACGAAGTCGCGGTGCCGCTCGACGGCCTCCGCGACCGCCGGAGAGGCCTCCACGACCAGCGAGATCCGGTCGGACACGTTCAGGTCGGCCGCGCGACGGGCCTGCTGGACGACGCGTACGACATCCCGGGCCAGGCCCTCGGCGGCGAGCTCGGGCGTCACGGCGGTGTCCAGCACGACCACGCCCTCGCCTCCGGGCAGCGGCGCCGAACGGTCGGCGTCCGCCGCGACCAGCCGCAGCTCGTACTCGCCCTCCCGCAGGGTGACCCCGGCCGCGACCGGGGCGCCGTCCACGAGCGACCACTCGCCGGCCTTGACCGCCCTGATGACCTGCTGGACCGCGCCGCCGACCCGCGGGCCGAGCTCGCGGGGCACGACCGTGAGGACGTTCTGGCAGTACGCCGACACTTCGTCGGTGAAGACCACCGACTTCACGTTGACCTCGTCGGCGACCAGGTCGCCAAACGGGCGCAGCGCGTCGGCCTGCGGGGTCACGACCGTCAGCTTCGCCAGCGGCAGCCGCACCCGTAGCCCCTTCGCCTTACGCAGCGACAGCGCCGCCGAGCAGACCTCCCGGACGGCGTCCATCGTGGACACCAGCGAACGATGGGCCGGGAACTCGTCCGCCGTGGGCCAGTCCGTCAGGTGCACCGACCGCTCGCCAGTCAGCCCACGCCAGATCTCCTCGACGGTCATCGGGGCCAGCGGCGCGGTCACCCGGCTGACCGTCTCGAGCACCGTGTACAGCGTGTCGAACGCGTCCCGGTCGCCCTGCCAGAACCTGTCGCGCGAGCGGCGGACGTACCAGTTCGTGAGGGCGTCCAGGTAGGACAGCACGTGCGCGCAGGCGCCGGAGACGTCGTACTCATCCATGGCCGCCCGCACGTCCCCGACCAGCTCGCCGGTCTTGGCCAGCACGTACCGGTCGAGCAGGTCGGTCGAGTCCACGCGCCGGCGCGCCTGGTATCCCTCGGCGTTCGCGTACAGCGAGAAGAAGTACCAGACGTTCCACAGTGGAAGCAGCACGTGCCGCACCGCGTCCCGGATGGTCCCCTCGCTGACGATGACGTCGCCGCCCCGCAGCACCGGCGAGGACATCAGTGTCCACCGCATGGCGTCCGCGCCGTACCGGTCGAACATCTCGTACACGTCCGGGTAGTTGCGCAGGCTCTTGGACATCTTGCGGCCATCCGACCCGAGCACGATGCCGTGGCAGACCGCGGTCCGGAACGCCGGTCGGTCGAACAGGGCGGTGGCCAGCACGTGCATGGTGTAGAACCAACCCCGCACCTGCGGCTGGTACTCGACGATGAAGTCCCCCGGGTAGTGGTGCTCGAACCAGTCCGCGTTCTCGAACGGGTAGTGCACCTGGGCGAACGGCATCGAGCCGGACTCGAACCAGCAGTCGAGCACCTCGGGCACCCGCCGCATCATCGAGCGACCGCTCGGGTCGTCCGGGTTCGGTCGGACCAGCTCGTCGATGCCCGGACGGTGCAGATCCGTCACGCGTACCCCGAAGTCGCGCTCGAGCTCAGCCAGCGAGCCGTACACGTCCACCCGCGGGTACTCCGGGTCCTCAGACCTCCACACGGGGATCGGCGAGCCCCAGAACCGGTTCCGGCTGATCGACCAGTCGCGGGCGTTGGCCAGCCACTTGCCGAACGAGCCGTCCTTCACGTGGCTGGGTACCCAGGTGATCTCCTGGTTCAGTTCGACCATGCGGTCCTTGACCGCGGTCACGGCCACGAACCAGGACGAGACCGCCTTGTAGACCAGCGCCGTGTCGCAGCGCCAGCAGTGCGGGTACGAGTGGGTGTACGTGTCCAGCCGCAGCACCGCGCCGCGGGCCCGCAGATCGCGGATCACCTGCGGGTTCGTGTCGAAGACCTGCTCGCCCTCGTACGGCGGGACCAGCGACGTGAACCGCGTGTGCTCGTCGACGGTCACGACGGTCGGGATGCCCGCCGCGTTGCAGGCCGCCTGGTCGTCCTCGCCGAACGCCGGCGCGAGGTGCACGACCCCGGTGCCGTCCTCGGTGCTGACGAAGTCGGCGCCGAGCACCTGGAAGGCGTTCGGCCCGCCTTGCTCGACGAGGAAGTCGAACAGCGGCGTGTACCGCCGGCCGACCAGCTCCGCGCCGCGCACCGAACCCACCCGGTCGAGGCCGTCGAGGTCGCGGGCGTACGCCTCGAGCCGCGCCGCGCCCACGACATAGCGTTGGCCGGTCGCGTCGGCGAGCACGGCGTACTCCACGTCCGGGCCGACCGCGAGCGCCAGGTTGGACGGCAGCGTCCACGGCGTGGTCGTCCAGACCGCGAGCTTCTCACCGCTGTCCAGCTGGACCCACACGGTCAGCGCCGGGTCCTGCCGGTCCTTGTACACGTCGTCCATCCGCGTCTCGGTGTTGGACAGCGGCGTCTCGCACCGCCAGCAGTACGCGAGCACGCGGAAGCCTTCGTACGCCAACCCATTGTCGTACAAGGTCTTGAAGGCCCACATGACGCTCTCCATGTAGTCCAGGTCGAGCGTCTTGTAGTCGTTGGTGAAGTCCACCCACCGGGCCTGGCGCGTGACGTACCGCTCCCAGTCCTGGGTGTAGGCCAGCACGGACGTGCGGCACGCTTCGTTGAACTTGTCCACGCCCAGCTCGAGGATCTCGGCCTTGGTGGAGATGCCGAGCTGCTTCTCCGCCTCCACCTCGGCGGGCAGGCCGTGGCAGTCCCAGCCGAACCGGCGCTCGACCCGTCGCCCGCGCATCGTCTGGTAGCGCGGGACGACGTCCTTGACGTACCCGGTCAGCAGGTGGCCGTAGTGCGGCAGGCCGTTCGCGAAGGGCGGCCCGTCATAGAAGACGTACTCGTTCGCGCCGTCCACGCCGGCGTCGCGGGACTCCACGGACGCCTGGAAGGTCTTGTCGGCGGACCAGTACTCCAGCACCCGGCGCTCGACCGCCGGCAGGTCCGGGCTCGCCGGGACCCCGGCGCCGTCGGGGGCGTTCTTGGGATACGCCATCGGTGGTCGCTCTCCTCGCACGTCTCACGGTCCGTGGTGCGAGGACGAGCCGACGGTACGCCTACCGTCAACCCGCGGTACCACCTCGCTTGACGGTCATGGTGACCGCCCGCTCGTTGGCCGGCTGTGACGGGCCGGACCCGTCCGGTTCTACTGAGGCTCCCCGCCCGGGTCGCCCGTTCTTCCGGAGGCTCGCCGGTGATGGCCGGGTCATAGCCTGTGCTGGGTTTCGTCTAGCGTAGCCGACGCCCCGTCGCCCGCTCATCCGGATAACGCCGTGCCTCGGTTACGCGCCGTCCGGACGGAAGTAGGTCCGCATGCCCTCCCAGGCCCGCCACCGCCACACGTCGCGCCCACCGTCCCGGAACCGGACGAAGCCGGCCGCGTCGAGGTCCAGCGCGAACAAGTGGTACGGCTCGGTCGGTGCCCACTGGAGCCGAGCGAAGATCTCCCGCTCGTACCCCCGCTTGTGCTCACCCTCAACCGCGATCGCCCGGCCGTACAGCTTCAGGTCGCCGTCGGGGTTGTCCTTGCCCGGCGGGAGGCTGTGCACGGTCATCCGGGCGTCGCGGAGCAGGTCGACGGCCTTGGCGGACCGCCAGATCATGCCCGTGCACAGGTCGTGCTCGACGAGGTCGCATTCGACCGCGCTGATGCGCGGAGACCCGTCGGCGCGCAGCGTGCCCAACAGCATGATGTGCCGACCGATGATCCACTCTTGGGCCAGGCCCGCAAGCTTGGGGCAGCCGCTCGCGAAGTCGCTCCATCGCATGTCATCGACGATATGCGCGGGGTCGGACACTCTCGCCCGGGCCTGGCGCGGCGGGAGATCACCGGGGCGATAGATCACCGTGGCGGATACGGAACCCGCAGTCGGACTGCGGGTTCCGTAGCGCGAGGCGCGATCTCCAGCCCAACTCCGTCGGAGTTGGGCGAATCGCCCGTCAGGTGAGCTCGGGGAACCAGAACGCGATCTCGCGCTTCGCGCTCTCCGGCGAGTCGGAGGCGTGGACGAGGTTTTCGCGGTTGGACAGCGACAGGTCACCACGAATGGTGCCGGCCGCGGCCTTGCGGCCGTCGGTGACGCCGACGAGCGTCCGGACGACCTCGATCGCCTCGTCGCCGGAGACGATCATCGCTATCAGCGGTCCGCCGGTCATGAACGCCTTCAGCGGTGGGTAGAACGCCTTCGCCACATGCTCGGCGTAGTGCCGGTCGGCGAGGTCAGCGTCCATTGTGCGCAGAACCATGGCGTCAATCAGGAGGCCCTTGCGCTCAAACCGGCTGATGATCTCGCCGGACAGGCCTCGGCGCATGGCGTCCGGTTTGATCAATACGAGCGTCCGTTCGGACACGGGTCGCCTCCTGGGAACGGCCGGGCTTCGTCACGCGCTGTCAGCCTACCGACGAGGCAGCGCGCCGGAACGGCTCGGTCCTTCCCACCGCCGCGACGCCCGCCTAACCTGTCGGTAACCGTGGGAGGTCAACTGTGGCGAACGGCCGCCGCCGTCCGGTAGCACTCGCACGCAGGGTGGTCGCGGTGGTGCTGGGCACCGTCGCGGTATTCATCACCTTCTTCGGCGCTGGCTCCGGGAGCTGGTCGGTCGCGGCGCTGGGCGTCGCGGTGCTGGTGCTCGCCGTGAGCCTCGTGGTGGTGTCCGCGGTCCGCGGCGGCGCCCGGGCCTGGGTCGCCGGCACCGCGCACGTGGTCAGCGCCTCCGAGCCACCGGCGTCGTCGACGTACGGCCGATGCGAGCTGCAGGTGGTCATCGACGCCCCCGGTCTGCCGGCCGCGGCCGTGAAGATAATCGACCCTCGGGTGCCGGTCGCGAAGTGGCCCGACTCGGGCGCCACCCTGCCGATCACGGTGGCGGTGGATGACATCCGGCGCGTACGGATCCAGTGGGACGGCGTGCTGACCCACACCGAGGCCGCACTGCGGGAGGAGTTCGGCGAGCCGGAGGTCCTGGTCGAGGATCTCAACCTCGGGGAGGAGACGTCGATACCGGCGTCGCCGCCACCGGCTCCGACTCGAACCGCCACGGTGGACATCGACGAACGCGTCGTGCGCACCGAGCCGGTCGCCGTGCCCATCGAGGAGGCTGTCCCGGCGGCGGCGGGCGCACCCCCGGCCCACGCCGGCTCCGAGGCCGGCCGCGCCGGAACCGTGCCCAGGCAGCGCAAGCCGAGCCCGCGCCGCATCCGCCGGCCGCGCATCCCGCGCGAGGAAGGCGGCGCACCCGCAACCGGGCCGTACGCACCCGAGCCGACCGCGCCGGCGGACGAGGACGCCCCCGCCGAGCGGACCATGCACGTCAGCGACCTGGCTCGCTCGATCGCGTTCTACCGCGACCTGCTGCGCTTCCACGTCGTCGACTCCGGCGAGGACAATGCGTTGCTGGCGTCGGGCGGCACCCGCCTCGCGCTGCGCATGACCCACGAGGCCGATCCGGTCGGGGCCCGGACCGCCCACCTCAAGCTCGAGGTCGGCGACCTTCAGACGATGTACGACGACCTCAGGGCCCACGGGACGAACTTCACGTCCGCGCCGCGGGTCGTCAACAAGGGCGACCGGCGCGAGCTGTGGACCGCCGAACTTCGTGACCCGGACGGGCATGGGGTCACGCTCACGGAGTGGAAGAACCGCCCGACCGGCTCACCCGAGAATGCTGCGCCGGACGTATAGCACGTACGCCCAGGCCAAGCTGAAGACGACGCCGATCGCCGCCAGCGACCAGTGCAGGAATCCGGCGAGCAGTAACAACGCTTGCAGGGCGGTCGCGGCGTACCACGCCCACCGGTGGCGGATCAGGGCGGCGAGCACGACCGCGCCGAGGGCCAGCCCGACGATGGCCGCGATCGCGGCGCCGGTTAGATCGCCCCCGAGCATCCGGATCGGCTGGATGCCGAGCAGCAGGACAATCGCCTCGATGACGAGGGCGCCGGCGCCCAGGCCGCGCACGGCCGCGGCCGGGTTGCGCAGTCCCGAACGCGGCTCCTGCGGCCGCTGTTCGTCGGGGGTGTTCATCGTTTGAGCAGCCGGCGCGCGTCGGCGACCGTGACGATGGACCCGGTGATGAGCACACCGACGCCGCTCAGCTCGCCCTGGACGTCCTCCTCGGCGAGTGCCACGGCGGCCTCGATCGCATCCGGCATGTCCGCGGCGAGGCGTACCCGCTCCTCGCCGAAGACCTCGACGGCCAGGGCGGCGAGTTTGTCGGCCGACATCGTGCGCGGTGACGTGTTGCGCGTGACCACCACCGCGTCGGCCACCGGTTCGAGCAGCTCGAGCAGCCCGTGGGCATCCTTGTCGTCCAGCACCGCGAGCACCGCGACGAGGCGGCTGAATGCGAACTCCTCGGCCAGGGCGGCCACGGTGGCGGCCATGCCGTGCGGGTTGTGTGCGCCGTCGAGCAGGATCGTGGGCGCAGTGCGTACCCGTTCCAGCCGACCGGGGGAGCTGGCCAGCGAGAGCCCTTCGCGGACGACCGCGGCGTCGAGCTGTCGGCTGGCACCCGCCCCGAGGAACGCCTCGACAGCGGCGAGCGCGACCACCGCGTTCTGCGCCTGATGGGCGCCGTGCAGCGGGAGGAAGATCTCCTCGTACACCCCGCCGAGGCCCTGCAGTGTGAGCACCTGACCGCCGACGGCGAGGGAGCGGCGCAGCACACCGAACTCGCTGCCCTCGCGGGCGATGGGCGCGCCGACCTCCGCACAGCGCTCGAGGATCGGGCGCGCGGCCTCCTCGTCCTGCGCGGCCGAGACGACCGTCGCCCCCGGGTGGATGATGCCCGACTTGGCGTACGCGATGTCGGCGATCGTGTCGCCGAGCCACTCGGTGTGGTCCAGCCCGATTGGGGTGATCACGCAGATCGGCGCGTGCAGGACGTTGGTGGAGTCCTCCGCCCCGCCGAGCCCGACCTCGACGATGGCCACATCCACAGGGGCGTCCGCGAACGCCGCGAACGCCAGCGTCGTGGTCATGTCGAAGTACGTGAGGGGCTCGTCCGACCGGCCGTCCACCAGCGCGGCGACCGGTGCCACCTCTCGGTACGTGCCGACGAACCGCTCCTCGTCGATCGGCTCTCCGTCGAGGCTGATCCGCTCCCGCACGGTCTCCAGGTGCGGGCTCGTGTACCGCCCGGTGTGCAGACCATGGGCGCGCAGCAGTGAATCCACGATCCGCGCCGTCGACGTCTTGCCGTTCGTCCCGGTCAGGTGAATCGAGGGGTAAGCCCGCTGCGGGCTGCCCAGCAGGTCGAGCAGCTCGCCGATCCGGGCGAGGTCGAACACGTACCGGGTGAACCCACGTGCGAGCAGCGCTCTCTCGATCTCGTCAAAATCGCCGGAGCGGTCGGGAGCCGGAACATCGCTCATGCCGTCGGCAGTGCCTCCAGGGCGGCCGCGATGCGGGCGAGGTCGGCCTCGGCCGCCGCAAGCCGGGCGGAGATCTTTGCAACCACGTTCTCCGGTGCTCTCTCCACGAAGGACGGGTTGCCGAGCTTGGCGCGGCACTGCGCCGCCTCCTTCTCCGCGGCGGCCCGGTCCTTCTCCAGCCGCGCCAGTTCCGCCGCGACGTCGATCGTGCCTCGCGTGTCGAGGGCAACGCCGACGCCGCCGGTGACCGCCAGCGTCGCCGTGGCGGTGAAGTCCGAGCCGGGCGCGTCGAGGCGTACCAGGGAACGGATCAGCGGCTCGTGGGCCGCGATGCCGCCGACGGCCAGCCCGTCGAGCCGGGCCGCGACCCGCTGCCCGGGCCGGAGGCCCTGATCCGAGCGGAACCGGCGGACCTCGGTGACGACGCCCTGCAGCGCGACCAGCTCCGCCTCGGCCGGGTCGTCCACGTACGCCTTGTCGACCTGCGGCCACGCCGCGGTGACGACGGTCTCGCCACCGGTCAGCGCGGTCCACAGCTCCTCGGTCACGAACGGCACCACGGGGTGCAGCAGGCGCAGCAGCTGGTCCAGCACGTGCCCGAGCACCCTCCGGGTCCGGTCCGCGTCCGCCCCGCCCGCGGCTAGCACCGGCTTGACGAGCTCGAGATACCAGTCACACACGTCGTCCCACGCGAAGTGGTAGAGCGTGTCGCAGACCTTCGCCAGCTCGTACGCCTCGAACTCCTCGTCCACCTCCACCGTCACGTGCTGAAGCCGGGACAGGATCCAGCGGTCCACCGTGGACAGTTTCTCGGTCGGCGGCAGGTCGCCCGCCGTCGTGGCGCCGTTGATCAGCGCGAACCGGGTGGCATTCCAGAGCTTGTTGCAGAAGTTGCGGGAGCCCTGGCACCACTCCTCGCTGACCGGGACGTCCGCGCCCGGGTTGGCGCCGCGGGCCAGCGTGAACCGGGTGGCGTCCGCCCCGAACCGGTCGATCCAGTCCAGCGGGTCCACGACGTTGCCGTACGACTTCGACATCTTCTTGCCGTGCTGGTCGCGCACCATGCCGTGCAGCGCGACGACGTCGAACGGCTGGCGGCCGTCCATGGCGTACAGGCCGAACATCATCATCCGGGCGACCCAGAAGAACAGGATGTCGTACCCGGTGACGAGCACGCTGGTGGGGTAGAACTTGGCCAGCTCCGGGGTCTGGTCCGGCCAGCCGAGCGTCGAGAACGGCCACAGGGCGCTGGAGAACCAGGTGTCCAGCACGTCCTCGTCCTGCCGCCAGCCCTCGCCGGATGGCGGCCGCTCGTCCGCCCCTAGGCACACGACCTCGCCGTTCGGGCCGTACCAGACCGGGATCCGGTGGCCCCACCAGAGCTGCCGGGAGATGCACCAATCGTGCATGTTGTCGACCCAGCCGAAGTAGCGCTTGGCGAGCTCGCCGGGCTCGATGCGCACGCGACCGTCGCGCACCGCGTCGCCGGCGGCCTTGGCCAGCGGGCCCGTGTTGACGAACCACTGCAGCGACAGTCTCGGCTCGACGGTGGTCTTGCACCGCGAGCAGTGCCCGACCGCGTGCAGGTACGGGCGCCGCTCAGCGACGAGACGGCCCTGCTCGCGCAGGGCGGCCACGATCGCCGGTCGCGCCTCGAACCTGTCCAGACCCTCGAACGGGCCGTGCGCGGTGACGACGCCGCGCTCGTCCATCACGGTCAGGCTGGGCAGGTGGTGCCGCTGCCCGATCTCGAAGTCGTTGGGATCGTGCGCCGGGGTCACCTTCACCGCTCCGGTCCCGAACGCCGGATCGACGTGCGGGTCTGCGACGACGGGGATGCGCCGGCCGGTCAGCGGCAGCTCGATCTCGGCGCCCACGAGGTGCCGGTACCGGTCGTCGTCCGGGTGTACGGCGACCGCGGTGTCGCCGAGCATCGTCTCGGCCCGGGTGGTCGCCACGACGACCGCCGTGTCGCCGTCGCCGTACCGGATCGACACCAGCTCGCCGTCGACCTCCGCGTGCTCGACCTCGATGTCCGAGAGCGCGGTGAGGCAGCGTGGGCACCAGTTGATGATCCGCTCGGCGCGGTAGACGAGGTCGTCGTCATACAGCCGCTTGAAGATCGTTTGTACGGCGCGGGACAGCCCGTCGTCCATGGTGAACCGCTCGCGGCTCCAGTCGACCGAGTCGCCGAGCCGGCGCATCTGGCCGAGGATGGCGCCGCCCGATTCCGCCTTCCACTGCCAGACCCGCTCGACGAACTTCTCGCGGCCGAGGTCGTGCCGGGACAAGCCCTGCGCGGCCAGCTGCCGCTCCACGACGTTCTGCGTGGCGATGCCCGCGTGGTCCATCCCTGGCAACCACAACGTCTCGTACCCCTGCATGCGTCGGCGCCGGACCAGGGTGTCTTGGATGGTGTGGTCCAGCGCGTGCCCGACGTGCAGGGAACCGGTCACGTTCGGCGGGGGGATGACGATCGAGAACGGTGGCCGGTCGCTGCCCGCGTCTGCCCGGAAGTAGCCAGCCGATACCCAGCCGTCGTACCTGCGCTGCTCCACGTCGCGCGGCTGGTACTGGGCGGGCAAGATCTCCGCTGTCTCGGTCACCCTGCGAGTCTACGGATTCGCGCACACAAACCGGCACGCACGTGCCCTGTTACGCTCCTAGCCGGCGGGCGGGAAGGACGCACCATGGGCGACGATCCGGTACGCGGGCAGCGGCCGGCGCCGATCGATGTCGCGGACGACGAGCCGGCGTCCGAACCCGCCGCGCGATCGCGAGTCCGGATGGTGACGCTGGCCGCGCTGTTGGTGATCGGCCTCGCCGGAGCGGTGGTCCTCGGCATCCTCGGCTGGCCCGTTCTCCAGCAGAAGGACGCGCGGCTCAGCACGCCCGAAGCGGTGGCCGGGCTGCGGCGCGACCGGACCACGCAGGCGCAGGAGACCGCCGAGTACCTGCGCGCGGCGCTCGCGGCGAGCGTGAGCCTCGACGGCTCGGTCGGGGCGGTGTACGAGGATCCGGCCGCCGCGGACCGCAGCGTGCTGTTCTTCGGCGGCACGGGGTTGCTGCTCTCGCCGGGCCGGAAGCTCGACACGGTGTTCACGCTCCTCGCCGACGAGAACGGCGGCGTCACCGGCCTGCGCGAGGTGCCGGCGGGACGGCTCGGGGGCGTGATGCGGTGTGGTCGCACCACGACGCCGGACGGCGGCGGCGACATGACCGTGTGCGGCTGGGCGGACCACGGCAGCGTCGCCGCGGCGCTATTCGAGAACCGCTCGACGGACGATTCGGCGCGGCTGTTGCGCTCGATTCGGACGGCGGTCCAGACGCGTTCCTGACCGCCCCGGTAACGCACCGAGGGCGGCCCCTTTCGGGACCGCCCTCGGCTGGTTGTTTGTCCGGCGGCGTCCTACTCTCCCACACCCTGGCGGGTGCAGTACCATCGGCGCTGGAGGGCTTAGCTTCCGGGTTCGGAATGTGGCCGGGCGTTTCCCCTCCGCCATGGCCGCCGTGACGTTGTGGATTTGGTTGGG
>DASXRC010000204.1:0-14132 GCA_036506795.1 Micromonosporaceae bacterium | reverse complement strand
GCGGGGCGGCCGGCGTTCTCGACGGCGGGGCGGGTCGCGCGCCGGGCGGGAGAGGAGGCGGGCCGGGCAACCCCGAGGGTGCGGTATTCGGCGGAGGGCCGGTCGGCACCCGCGGTGGGCTCGGCGTGACGGGGGCGCGGCCCGACGCCGGAGGCTTACGGGCGGGCGCGGGCGAGGCCACGGTCGCTCGGGCCCGAAACGGTGGAGTGCGCGGCCCGGCGGTCGCGGCGGGCGGGCTCACCCCGTGGGGCGGCGGGCTCGTGGGCGGTAGCGGCGCGCTCGACGACGGCGGCGCGCTCGGTAGCGGCGGCGCACTCGACGGCGGCGGCGCGCTCGGTGGCGGCGGCGGCGCACTCCGCCGCGGCTGAACGGTCGCGTCGCCACCGACCGGACTCTCCGCGGGCGCCGGCGGCTTCGGGTTCGGCCGCACCGCCGCAACTCCCCGCGTGCGGTCGGTCACCGGCCGAACGACATCGGCCGGCGACGCGGCCACCGGCGGAGGCGGCGGGACCGCGGGGGGAGGCGACGGCGGACGAACCGCCGCGCGCCCGACGGGCGCGGCCTTCGGCGGCAGGACCACGCTCGGATGCGGCTTCACGGCGGGCGACTTTGATGAGGAAAGGGCCGTGGTCGACGTGCCGGATTCCGGTGAATTGTCCGGCCCGGCGGCCGAGCGGGAGCCCTCCTCCTGCTCCTCGTCCGGGCCGTATTGTGAACCTTGCCTCCCCACCGGCCCCTCCTCCCGCATCCCGACCGACCTAGGCGACACTACTTGCTACCGGTCTCGTTCCGGGCTTCGACGTGGCGACCTCACACGTGCGGTGCCTGGCCGGACGGGTGAGGTCCGGCGCGTGGGCGAACGAGGGAGCGTGAAATGGACTTCGACGTCACGGTTGAGATCCCCAAGGGTCACCGCAACAAGTATGAGGTGGATCACGCGACCGGACGGATCCGGCTCGATCGGACGCTGTTCACCGCCACCCAGTATCCGGCGGACTACGGCTTCATCGAGGGCACGCTCGGCGAGGACGGCGACCCCTTGGACGCGCTGGTGCTAGTGCAGGAGCCGACGTTTCCCGGCTGCCTGATCCGTTGCCGTGCGATCGGCATGTTCCGGATGACCGACGAGAAAGGCGGAGACGACAAGGTGCTCTGCGTCCCGTTCGCGGACCCTCGACTGGAGCACCTGCGCGACATTCATCACCTCGGCGAGTACGACCGCCTGGAGATCCAGCACTTCTTCGAGGTCTACAAGGACCTGGAGCCCGGCAAGTCCGTGGAGGGGGCGACGTGGGTCGGCCGCAAGGACGCGGAGGCGGAGATTCGCGCCTCGGTCCGCCGTCTGCAGGAGGCGGAGAAGCGGGGCGACGCGCCCGGACACTAGCCCATCGAATTGGGCCCGCCTAGTGCGGTCAGCCGGCGAGCCCGCGGATCTGGTCGTACAGGCCGAGGACCGCGCACGCCACCGGAACCACGGAGATCACCAACACCGTATCGGTGATGTCCGCGGCGCGAACGAGGTACGGCGACGGCGGCCGCCGGGAGTAGGTCGCCCCCGCGGCGACGGTCACCAGAGCCAGCCCGACCGCGGCCACTACCGCGCCGAGAAGCTCACGCTCGGTGGCGTCGAAGACGAGGCCCACGGCGAGCACGACGAGTGCGCCGACCCCGGCCGCCACGAGCGGCACCCGGTGCCGGACGCTGACGAACATCCGCGACCTGAGCACGAGCGCGACCCCGGCGACGCCCACGAGCAGCCGTCCCGCGAACCCGCCGGCCACGACGAGCACCGCCGCGCCGGCCAAGCCGAGCACCGCCAGCGCGATGATCATGCCAGTCAACAGCTCCTCGGTCCGGAAGACCGCCGCGAACACCCGGGCACGCTCCGGCCGCTCACGCATCGCATCGAGTGAGCCGGTGCCGCCCGCCCGAAACGCGTCGGTCGCGTCCCGGCCGGTGGGCAGCGTGACCGGCGGCAGGGGCAGCTTGCCGAACCGGATCGCCAGCAGTGGGATTACGCCGACTCCACAGACCAGGACCACCACGAGCAGCGCGGCGGCGCCCGAAGCGGACAATGGCGTACCCGCCAGCGCGGTGAGCCCGCCGAGCAGGCCGGTGGTGATCCCGGCAGAGAAGATCGGACGGCCGGCACCGATGCCGGCGATCGCCAGCACGGCCGCCAACATCAGCCACGCGCAACCGACCAGCAGCTGAGACTCCCCGAGCCAGCCGAACGCGCCGAACACGCCCACCCGGTCAGCGGTTGCTGCGACGAGCGTTCCACCGGCGAACGCGTACGGCAGGGCGTACACACCGAGGGCTGTGGCCGTGGTCGCGTTGCCGTACGCGCGGGAGGCCACGACGGCGGCCAGCAGCAACACGGCGGCGGCGCCCAGGCTCACGTAGGCACCCATAGTCCACTCTGGACCGCGGCCCACGACCGCCACGAGGCCCGCCACGAGTGGGGCACCCGCGGCCAACGAGGTCGCCACGGTCGTCGCCTCGGGTGACCATGCGGCCCCCTGCCGGCGGGCGCCGGCCGCGATCGCCTCGACGACGTCGTCGTACTCAAGCTCCGGCCACTCCGCCCGGGCGGGCACCAGGTGCAGCACCTCGCCGTCGCGTACGCCTTGGGCGGAAAGACCCTGCGCCGGCGCGAGCGCCGTACCGTCCGCGCGGCGCAGCACCCACCCGCCGTGCCGCTCCCCGTCGTCGGCGAGACCCTCGCCGGCGTGCCGTACCAGGTCGGGCAGCAGCTCGACGAGCGGGACGTGCTCGGGCAGTGCCACGTCCACCCGACGGTGCGGTGCATTGATGGTGACGCGGGCCAGATCGGTGGGGGCATTCATCGGCGTACCTCCATGGCTGCGCGAACGACCGCACTTTACCTACGATTGGTCGGTCCGCCGATCCCCGCCGCCGGGCGGGCCTCGTCGGAACGAGCCATGGGGAGGAACCCGGCATGAGCACCGTGGTGGTCAGGCGTCGGCCCCGGCGGCCCGCACCGGAGATTCCCACCGGCGAACTGCTCGTGGATGCCCCGCCGGAGATACCGCAGTCGACCGGCGCGCGGTGGACGCAGATGCTCATGACGCTGCCGATGCTCGGCGGCACCGTCGCGATGGCGATGATGTTCGGGCGCGGCGGTGGTGCGTACTCGTACGTCGTCGGCGCGATGTTCGGGCTCTCCTCGCTGGCCATGCTCGCCACGTCGTTCGGCAGCGCCTCCGGCACTCCGAAGAAGGCGGAGATGATGGCCGCCCGCCGGGAGTACCTGCGGCACCTGGCGGGTCTGCGCAGGCGGGTGCGGGAGACGGCCGCCCGGCAGCGGTCGGGGTTGTTCTATCGGCACCCCGATCCGGGACAGCTCTGGTCGACCGTGGCGAGCCACCGGCTGTGGGAACGGCGGCCGAGCGACGCAGACTTCGGGGTCGTACGCGTCGCGATCGGGCCGCAGACGCTCGCGACGCCGCTGGTGCCGCCGGTGACCCGGCCCCTGGAGGACCTCGAACCGATGACCGCCGGGGCGCTGCGCCGGTTCCTCGACGCGTACTCGGTCGTGCCCGACCTACCGGTGGCCGTGTCCCTGCGCGGGTTCGCCCGGGTGTTCGTCCGGACGGAGCCGGGCACCGGTGCGGCCCGCGAGGGTGACCCGCGCGGGCTGCTGCGTGCCGTGCTGACTCAGCTCGCGGTTGCACACGCACCGGACGACCTGCTCTTCGCCGTGTGCGTAGGGCCGGAATTGCGGGCGGATTGGGAGTGGGTCAAGTGGCTGCCGCACGCACGTCACCCGACCCGCGGTGACGCCCTCGGCCGGATCCGGCTCGTCGCCGCGTCGGCGGCCGAACTCGAGGCCTGGCTGGACGACCTGCTCGCCAACCGGCCGCGATTCAACCCGGTGGGACCGGGGTCGGATGGCCCGCATCTCGTCGTCGTGCTCGACGGCGGCGACGTGTCCGGCTCGACACATCTGGTCAGCGACGGCGGGATCGACGGCGTCACCATCTTCGACCTGGACGGCGCGCCCCCGCGCATGCCGGACCGGAACACGCTCGTCCTGGAGATCGCCTCGCGGCCGGCGAACGGGCTGAACACGTACTCGATGGATGGGCACGCGGAGGTCGGCGTCGCCGACCGGCTCAGCGTCGAGGAGGCGGAGGGTATCGCCCGACGGCTGGCCCCACTCCGGCTCGCGGCCGCGTCGAGGTCGGCGGATTCGCCGCTCGCCGCGGAGACCGGCCTGGCGGACCTGTTGGACGTGCCCGACCCGTACGCCTTCGAGGCGGCCCAGGGCTGGGCACCGCGGCCGAACCGCGACCTGCTGCGGGTACCGATCGGGATCGGTGTGGACGGTACGCCGGTGGAGCTGGACCTGAAGGAGTCGGCGCAGGACGGTATGGGCCCCCACGGTCTGCTCATCGGCGCCACCGGCTCGGGGAAGTCGGAGCTACTGCGGACGCTCGTGCTGGGCCTGGCCGCGACCCACTCGTCCGAGGTGCTCAACTTCGTGCTCGTCGACTTCAAGGGCGGCGCCACGTTCGCCAGCATGGACCGCCTGCCGCACACCGCCGCGGTCATCACGAACCTCGCCCAGGAGCTGCCGCTCGTCGACCGGATGGTCGACGCGATCAACGGCGAGCTGATCCGGCGGCAGGAGCTGCTTCGCAAGGCGGGCAACTTCGCCAACCTGCGCGAGTACGAGAAGGCCCGTGCCGGTGGCACCGCTCTTGCCCCGGTGCCGTCGCTGCTCATCGTCTGCGACGAGTTCTCCGAGCTGCTCTCCGCCAAGCCGGACTTCATCGACCTGTTCGTCCAGATCGGACGGGTCGGGCGCTCGCTGGGCGTCCATCTCCTGTTGGCCAGCCAGCGGCTGGAGGAGGGTCGGCTGCGAGGGCTCGACACGCACCTGTCGTACCGGATCGGACTGCGCACCTTCTCCGCGCTCGAGTCGCGCACGGTGCTCGGGGTGCCGGACGCGTACGAGCTGCCGCGCTCTCCCGGGCACGGCTACCTGAAGTTCGGCACCGAGCCGCTGATACGGTTCAAGGCTGCGTACGTCTCCGGTCCGTTCCGGCGGCCCGGCGTCGGCGGGCCGGGCGCCGACGCGCGCGGCGCCAGTCCGCGAGTCATGGAGTATGGCACCCACTACGTCCCGCCGTCGGAGCCGATCGTGCCGGAGCCCGAACCAGTCGCGCCTGACCCGACCGCGGAGAGCCTGCTGGACATCATGGTCGGCCGGCTCGCCGGTAGGGGCACCCCGGCGCATCGGGTGTGGCTCCCGCCGCTGGCGGAGGCGCCCGCCCTCGACGAGGTGCTGGGGCCGGTGGAGGTCGACACCGTCCGGGGGCTGACATTCGCCAACCCGGAGCTGCGCGGCGCGCTCCAGGTGCCGGTCGCGATCGTTGACAAGCCGTTCGAGCAGCGGCGTGACCTGCTCTGGCTCTCGTTGGACGGGGGCGCGGGGCACGTCGGCGTCGTCGGCGGCCCGCAGAGCGGCAAGTCTCAGCTAGTACGCACGTTGATCTGCGGGCTCGCGTTGACGCACACGCCGGCCGAGGTGCAGGTCTACTGCCTGGACTTCGGCGGCGGGTCGCTGGCCGCGCTGCGCGAGCTCCCGCACGTAGGCGGCGTCGCCGGCCGACTGGACACCGCAGCGGTACGCCGAACCGTCGGCGAGGTCGCCGCCCTCCTGGCCGAGCGGGAGCGACGGTTCGCCGCACTGGACATCGACTCGATGGCCGCATACCGCCGCCGGCGGGCGGACGGCGGGACCGGCGCGGGCATCAGCGCAGGCGCGAGCGTCGCCACCGTGGACGCCGATGATCCGTTCGGGGACGTGTTTCTCGTTGTGGACGGCTGGGCGACGCTGCGCGGCGAGTACGACGACCTCGAGCCCGTCGTCACTGACCTGGCGACCCGCGGCCTGTCCTATGGCATCCACGTCGTGGCCGCGACTTCCCGCTGGATGGACTTCCGGCCCGCGATCCGCGACCTGTTCGGTTCCCGACTTGAGCTGCGGCTGGGCGACCCGAGCGACTCGATCGTGTCCCGGCGCTCGGCGGCCAACGTGCCCGAGAAGGCCCCCGGCCGCGGCATCACGGCCGAGAGCCTGCATCTGCTGACCGTGCTGCCCGAGCTGGCGAGCCCGCCCGCGGGCACCGCCGACCTGGTCAAGGCCGTCGCCCGCGCATGGACCGGCCCGACCGCGCCCCCGGTGCGAATGCTGCCCGCGATCGTGCCGTACGAGCGGGTCGACCTCGACGCCCAGACCGGCCTCCGGCTGCCGATCGGCATCGCCGAGGCGGACCTGCGTCCGGTCGCCCTCGACTTCTCCGCCGAGCCGCACCTGCTGGTCTTCGGGGACGGCGAGTGCGGCAAGTCGTCGTTCCTCCGAGCCCTTGCCACCACCGTCACCCGACGGTTCTCGCCCGACCAGGCTCGCATCATCATCGTGGACTATCGGCGCAGCCTGCTGGGCGCCATCAAGTCCGAGCACCTCATCGGGTACGGCAGCGCGGCGACGCAGACCGGCGAGCTGATCGGCTCGGTGGCCGGCTACATGGACCATCGACTCCCCGGCCAGGACGTCACGCCGCAGCAGCTGCGCGACCGGTCGTGGTGGACCGGGCCCGAACTATTCGTTCTGGTCGACGACTACGACCTGGTAGCCACGGGGCCGACCAACCCGCTCCAGCCGCTGCATCAGTACCTCGCCCAGGCTCGCGACATCGGCCTGCACCTCGTGCTGACCCGGCGGTCCGGCGGCGCCAGCCGGGCCCTCTATGAGCCGATCATCCAGCGGCTGCGCGAGCTCTCGTCGCCCGGCATCGTGATGTCCGGAGATCGGGACGAGGGCGCCCTGGTCGGCAACGCGCGGCCATCGCCGATGCCGCCCGGCCGCGGTTGGCTGGTCACCCGCAGGGAAGGCGTACGCCTGGTCCAGCTCGCCCACCTCCCACCCGGCTAGCCGGATCCCCATCCGGATCCACCCGTTGGTGCCTCTGCGGCGGCCGGCGGACGGAGTACCCTCCCCCCATTGACCGTTCGCCGGGGTGGGTCTCCGCTATCCCACCCGGCATCTGCCCTAGCCGGAAGGGCCGCGATGTGACCGAGCTGGCGCACCGTCGCCGGGGCGCCGTTTCGCGACTGACCGCGACGGCGCTCCTCGGTGTGATCGGCCCAGTCGTCCTCGGACTCTCGCCGGCCTCGGCCGCCACCGCGGCGCACCCCGCCGCCCCGGTCGCGGCCGCGAGCACCCTGTCCGACCCGATCCGCGATCACCAGTGGCAGCTGGACGCGCTGCGAGCCAAGACCGCGTGGCGGTACGCGTCCGGCGCGGGCGTCACGGTCGCCGTCATCGACTCGGGTGTGGACGGCACGCACCCCGATCTCGCCGGTCAGGTGCTGCCGGGCGTCGACCTGGTGACCGGCCTGGGCGACGGGGAGCTCGACCCCGTCGGGCACGGCACGACCGTCGCCGGCCTGATCGCCGGCCGCGCCGACGACCGCCGCGGAGTCGTGGGGCTCGCCCCGGCCGCGCGCATCCTGCCGGTCCGGGTGCTGGACGAACTCAACAAATACGACGACGCGCTGATCGTGGCGCGGGCGGTGCGCTGGGCCGTGGACCACGGCGCCCGGGTCATCAACCTCTCGCTCGGCGGATACCGCTACAGCGAAGCGGTGGCAGAGGCGCTCGACTACGCGTTCGTCAACGACGTCGTCGTGGTCGCGTGCACGGGCAACGTCGCGCCGCTCGCCCCGCGGAGCGTGTGGTACCCAGCGCGCGAGCCCGGCGTCGTCGCGGTCGCCGGCCTCGATCACGCCGGCGGCGACAGGCTGTGGGCCAACTCCATCTCCGGGCTGCAGACCGTGCTCAGCGCCCCGGCCACCGACCTGGTCGGAGCACGGCCCGGCGGCTACTGGCAGGTGCAAGGAACGAGCTTCGCCGCGCCGCTGGTGTCGGCGACCGCCGCCCTGATCCGGTCCCGCTGGCCGGACATGTCGGCCGCGAACGTCGTCAACCGCCTGATCAGCACCGCCCGGGACATCGGGGTGGCCGGCCGGGACGGCGTCTACGGCTTCGGCGAGGTGGACCCGGCCGCCGCGCTCACGGCGACCGTGCCCGACGTACTCAGCAATCCGCTGGACACGGTGCCGCCTCCGGGCAGGTCCGGGTTCGGTCCGGCGCCCGGCGTACAGCCGAGCACGCCCGAGCCGTTCGCTCCGGTTCGCGGCCAGCTCGCTGGCGGGCCGGTCGATCCGACCTGGTCGCGCACCCAGCGCGCGGGCGACACGCCGCGCGTGCTGTTCGAGGGTGTGGCCGCCGTCGGCGCGCTGGTCGCCGCCGGCACGCTTGCCTTCATCCGCCGCCGCCCAACCACGTCCGGGGCCGACTGAAGCGGCGACCGGCCACCCACGGCCCGGGTACGCGGTCAGGTGCAGCGACCGGTACTCGTGGAGCGGGTGCGGTCCCGGGCGGCGGTCGCCACACCGGACGCCTCGTCGGCCGTGACCGCGAAGCCGGTCTTCGGGTCGTCGGCGGCGGCCGCGAAGATGACGCCCAGCACCCGTCCGTCGGACGCGACCAGCGGACCGCCCGAGTTGCCGCTGCGCACGAGCGCCCGAATCGTGTAGATCTCCCGTGTCACGTTGCGGGAGTCGTAGATGTCCGGCCCGGTGATCTGGCGGACGTCGCGAATGCGCGCGCTCTGCGGGTTGTACGGCCCGTCGAGGGGGAAGCCCAGCACGATGGCGTTGTCGCCGGTACGCGCGTCGCTCCTGGCGAACGGCATGACCGGGGCGCCGAGTCCGGGTACGTAGATGACCGCGAGGTCGCGGTTCGGGTCGTAGAGCACCACCCGGCCATCGTGCCGATCACCGTCCACCTCCACCGCGATCGAACGGGTGCCGGCGACCACGTGCGCGTTCGTCATGACGTGCTCCGGGGCGTACACGAAGCCGGAGCCCTCGATGCGGCGGGAGCAACTCGGCGCGCTGCCAAGCACCTTGACGACGGAGTGTCGCGCCTGCTTCACGACGGGTGATCCGGCGAGGGCCGGATCGGGCGCCGCCACCTCGGTGACCCGAGTCGGCGCCAAGCCGCCGAACACGTCCGGGAATCCGCGGGTGTCCAACGTGTCCCGCAGCGATTCGGAGAGCGCCTCGGCCTGCGGGGGCATCACCTTGTCGATGCCGCCGAGCAGCGCGCTGTGGCGCACCGAGTGGGCCAACCACGGCATCGACGAGGAGCCGAGTGGCAGCGCCACCAGCCAGGCAACCAGCACCACGGCGACGATCGAGACGACCGCGCCACCGACGTCGTCGACTCGCTGGCCTGTCTTACTGGTGATGGCGTGCCGCAGGTGGGTACCCAGCCAGCCGGCCAGCGCCTGCCCCAGGACCGCGATGCCGAAGACCGTCACGAGCGAGACGATCACGCGGATCGGCTCATCGGCGAACTGGTTCGCGAGCAGCGGACCAAGCTGCAGCCCGATCAACGCGCCGCCGAAGAACCCGGCGAACGACATGATTCCGATGACGAAGCCCTGGCGATACCCGCTGGCCGCGAAGACGAGCATCAGCAGGACAAGAAGGACATCGATCACCGACACGCGTCCAGGGTAAGGGGGGCCGACGAGGGGCGACACCGACGTCTGCGCGGAGCGAGCTCGCTCACGTGCCCACCTCCCTTCGGTCGGTGGCCGCGTTCGCGGACGCTGCTGAGCCGGCCGCTCGCTCGCTTCGCTCGCTCACCTATCGCCGGTCGTGCTGTCGCCCTCCACCGCCGCCGCCGGCGCCGGGTCCGACCGCAGGGGCGGAAGCTCGCCGATGCGGTCGGTGGGCCACGGCCGCGACCACCCGGCCATGTCGAGGATCGCCGAGAGTACGCCCGCGGTGAAGCCCCAGACGAGCATCCCGCGTACCTGGAACGCGGGGCCGATCCAGCCGCTCGGGTGCCGCACCCGCAGCCGGTTGTCGGGATCGACGAGCTCGGCGACGGGCAGCCGGGCGACGTGCGCCACCTCGGCCGGATCGCGCGGGTGCACATTGTGCGGTCGGTGCCACCACGCGAGCACGGGCGTGACGATGAAGTCGCTGACCGGAATCCAGAACTGCGGCAGCTGCGCCACCACCGTCACACTGGTCCGGTCGAGGCCCACCTCCTCGCAGGCCTCCCGCAACGCCGTGGCCGCCGCGTCCGTATCGCCCGGTTCGGCCGCCCCGCCGGGAAAGGCGGGCTGGCCCGCGTGCGTACGCATCGTCGCCGCCCGCTGCAGCATCAGGACGTCCGGGCCACCCGCCGCGTCCTCGCCGAGCAGCACGAGCACCGCGCTGTCGCGGCCGACGCCTCCCGGCCATGCCAGCAGGCCGAAGTCGGCGCTGGTGG
The DNA here is from genome assembly GCA_036506795.1 of Micromonosporaceae bacterium. GTDB lineage: Bacteria > Actinomycetota > Actinomycetes > Mycobacteriales > Micromonosporaceae > DASXRC01. Next base: position 3,745 of record DASXRC010000204.1, on the reverse strand, counting down.
CCCCACCGACCCGCGAGAGCAACGGCTCCCACCAGCCCGGCAGCCCGTCGACGGTCACGAGACCACCACGCCGAGGTACCGCTTGACCAGCGACGCCAGGGTGTCGTCGTCCAACGCCTTTCCGTTGTAGACGTGCCGGACGTCACCGACACGATCGACGAACAGCGTCACCGGGAGCGCCGCGCGCTGCACCGCTCGGCGCAGCTCCGCGCGCGCGTCGAAGAGTGCCGGGAAGCGAACCCCGAGATCGTTGGCGAGCGAGATCGCGGCCGGCCTGCTGTCCTCGGTCACGACGCCGACGACGGTCACCCGGCCGGCCGCAAGGTCGGCGTACCGCTGCAGGGTAGGCAACTCCTCCCGGCATGGAGCGCACCATGACGCCCAGAGGTTGACCACGGCGGGCCCCCGGAGGGCTCCAGTGTGGACGGTGCTCCCGTCGCCGAGGCAGGGCAGGTCGAGCGCGGGCATCGGCGTGGGTCGGGCGTCGGACCCGCCGCCCGGCGACCGGCCGGTCGCGGCGGCGGTCGGGGCCGCCGAGGGTGACCCGGCCAGGGCCGCGCACCCCGCGAACGGCACGGGACCGGCCACCGGCCCGCCCGTGGTCGCTGCGCCGCCGCCCGCGCCGCACCCGGCGAGCAGGAGCAGAGGCACGACGAGCAGCCACCCGGCCGGCCTCACGAGGTCACGACCTCCTCGAGGACCGGGTCCGACTCCTCGGATTCGGGGGCGGCGCGGAAGTCGGCCGGGATGAGCGCCGGGTCGACGCCGGCGAGCTCGGCCAGTTCCCTGACCCGGCGGCCCTTGAGCAGCTTGACCGCCGTGGCCGGGTCGGTGGGTCCGGTGCCGTAGGCAGGGCACCACCTCGCGAGCGAGCAGGCACCGCAGGCCGGTTTCCGCGCGTGGCACACGCGGCGCCCGTGGAAGATCACCCGGTGGGACAGCATCGTCCAGTCCCGCCTCTCGATGAGCTTGCCGACGGCCGACTCGATCTTCACGGGGTCGGTCTCGTCGGTCCACGCCCACCGCCGCACGAGCCGGGAGAAGTGCGTGTCGACCGTGATGCCCGGCACGCCGAACGCGTTGCCGAGGATCACGTTGGCCGTCTTGCGGCCGATGCCGGGCACCGTGACCAGATCCGCGAGCCTGCGGGGAACCTCGCCGTTGTAGCGCTCGACGAGCGCCTGGCCCAGTTTGATCAGAGAGTCCGTCTTGTTGCGGTAGAAGCCGGTCGACCGGATCAGGTTCTCCAGCTCGGCGCGGTTCGCGGCGGCGTAGTCAGCGGCCGTCTGGTAGCGCGCGAACAGCTTCGGGGTGACCTCGTTGACCCGCTGGTCGGTGGTCTGAGCGGAGAGGATGGTGGCGACGGCGAGCTGCAGCGCGGAGTCGTGGTTGAGCTCGGTGTGCGCGTCGGGATGCGCTTCGGCGAGGGCTCGCGCCATCCGCCGGGCGCGCCGCTTCCGGGCAAGGTCCGATTCGGCGATCTTCGCGGAGGATCGGCTCACTGGGCCAGGGTACGTCGGCCATGTATCTCGCGACTTCCACGCCCCGCTGGGCCCGGCCCACGCCCATGCAGGCGTGGATCCTGCCCGATATGGCGGCCCGACCGCCGCTCCCGATCGTCGGCGCTCAGCCAGTCGTGGGTGGCGCGATGGTGCCGTCGGAGGCGATCCTCGCTCCGGTCGACGGGAAGTCCGACCGCGTCAGATCGCGCACCAGGCCAGCGCCGCGGCGCCGGCCGTCTACCGTCGGTCGGCCCGCGCCGTTCAGGTATGTCGAGGCGAACTGCCCGCGCACCCACGAACCGTCCGGCCGAAGGGAGATCTTGAGCACTCCGCCCAGACCCAGCCGGCCGGACTTGCTCAGGGTTCCGCCCCCGCCGGCGAAGTTGCCCAGGCTGTACGCGATCAGCCGCCCTTTGTAGAACTCCATCCCGCGCAGCACGTGCGGACCGTGCCCGACGACGAGATCGGCGCCCGCGTCGATCACAGCGTGTGAGAACTTGATCGGATCTCCCCGGTTCTCCCCGAGGAAGATCTCCGTTCCGGGCCTGACGTGGACCTTGTCGGATCCCTCGGCGCCCATGTGCACCTGCACCACGACCAGGTCGGCGCGCCCGGCTGCCTCCCGCACCACCCGCTTCGCCTTATCGATATCGATCAAGCTGTTGTTCCAGGGGTATGAGGAGAAGCCCACGACGGCTACCGTTACGCCGTCGACCTCGACGAGGGTGATTTCCTCCGGGGCACCGGTGTGCTTCAGGGCGTACTGCTCCAGCGCCTTCTGCGTGTTGCGGTAGCCGGCCGGGCCGTAGTCGTTGCCGTGGTTGTTGGCCTGGTTGAGCAGTGTGAAGCCGGCGTCGCGCAGCAACTTGGCGTACGAGGGCGGCGCCCGGAACTGGTGGCAACCGCTGCTGGACGCGCCGCATTTCGACACACCCGTGTCCTCGGTGAGCGGCTCCTCGAGGTTGCCCATGACGACGTCGGCGGCGAGCGTCTGCTGCACCGAGTCGAAGAACCCGACGCCGCCGCCCGCGGGTAACCGGTTGGGCGCGTTCGCCATGATGATGTCCCCGGTCGCCGCGAACGAGACCGATTGGCCCGGCGCCGTGCTCGAAGCGGTCGGCCCGGGCGACGCGGACGACTCGGCCTGTGGCGTGGACCGCCATTGCGGTGGCGGCGAATCGGAGTTCGTCGCGAGGGCGGTCACGCCGACCAACGCCCCGCCGAGGAGCACCGCGAGCGCAGAGATGACCACGAGAGCCGGCCGGCGAGCGAGCGCGCCCCGCCGGCCGGTATCGGTCGACCCGTCGTACATCGCCCGAGACCATACCCGGCGGCCCGCGCCGGACGCGACCGCCGAGCGGCCGACGTGGCTCAGCGAACAGGCCGCTCCGACCAGGGAACCTGGTCGGCCGTACCCCCGGCCAGCACGACTCGGTGCACTGCGCGCGCGATCCGGGCGCCCCACCTCGACCGCGGGCCGCCGTACGCGGCGACCGGCCCATCCAACGGGCAGAGCACACAGACCGCGTCGGTCGGCGTGCCGGTGGCGGCCACGTCGAGCTCCAACAGCGCCTGCACTTTGGCCTCGGTCGCGGTGGCCACCGCGTTGACGAGCGCGGCCTCGGACAGCCGCGTTGGCACGCGTACCACGATGTTGATCGTGCCGACGGTGGCGGGGCCGTCCTCCGACGCGGCGGCCCACGTCGGCATGGTTAGTCCGACCGTCGCCCACACCTCGACGCCACCATCAGCCGCGGCCACGACCTCGCCGACGTCCACACCGGTCATGAGACCGACGCCCGGCCCCCGCAGGCCGAGCCCGTCGGCCAGCTCCGTGAGATGGACATCGGGGTCGCTGCGGTCGTACGACATCGGCACGGTCGCGTTGAGAACCCATTCCCGTACGCCAATGCCGCCGCCCAGCGGACCGGACGCGATCACCAGGTGCGAACCGGACAGCCGCCAGACCAGCACCGGAATGTCGCGGTCGCCCTCCGAGCGGCTGGTGAGCGTCGGCTGCACCGGGGCACCATACCGACCCATGCGCCGCCGGAGCCGCGGGCGCCCGTGATCCGGGGGTGCGCGTCCGGTTGTGACCGCGATGCGCCTACACTGATCGCGCGCGGCATCCGCGCAGGTGGAGGTGCGGCGATGGACGAGGTACTGGCCCGCAGCGGGATCTTCCAGGGCGTCGACCCGGAGGCGGCGGACGCGCTCGCCAAGGAGATGGAGACGATCGAGAT
>DASXRC010000203.1:0-12480 GCA_036506795.1 Micromonosporaceae bacterium | reverse complement strand
GCGGCGGCTCAGCCCACGCGCCACACCCAGGCGTCCGCGATCGGGCGTGCCGGGCCGAACAGTCCCTCGAGCGTGGCGCGCAGCGGGCCGGCGTTCGGTTCGGCCGTCGCGAGCGCCACGCAGGATGCCCCCCAGAAGTCGACGTCCCGGGCGGCCTGCGCGACCTGGTCGGCGCCGATCGGAGGGACCTGTCCGGTCTGCGCGACCTTGGCTATCAGGGCCGAGGTGGGCCGGGACGCGGTGCCAATCGACGCCTTGCCGGCCCCGGCGTACGGACCGATGAAGAACCCCTCGGGCAGCCCGAACTCCGCGTTCGCGGCCGCGGCCCAGCGCATCGGATCCGGCCGCTGGGGCGTGGGCAGGGGCACCGGGACCAGCACCCCGCCGGCCGGCATACATTGCCGCCAGTGGCCGCTGGTGATGAAGGTAGGCACCGGTGGACGTGCGGCCGTCGGCAGCGGCGCCGGGATGATCGGCAACAACGCGGCCAGCACGAGCGCGGCCACACCGAGGCGTACGGCGGGCGTCGGGCTGCGCAACGCCCGGTCCACCGCAACGCCGAGCACCGTCCCAATGAGAGGGATCAGTGCGAGCGCGAAGCGCATCGGCAGCGCACCCTCGACGATCGGCAGGCCCCGCAGCAGCTCGTACGGGGCCCATATCCCGGTGTGCACGCCGCTGACGACCACCCTCGGTCCGAGCGACAGCCAGGCCATCGCGGCGCCGGCGACCACACTCGCGGCGATGACCGGCCGACGGCGCAGCCAGGCGACGCAGCCGACGGTGACGAGCAGCAGCGGCCAGCCCAGGAAGGTGTTGTACTCGGACGGGCCGGTGGTCAGCCGCGTGGCCGCGTCGGAGCCGAGGACCGACAGCGCCGAGATCGCCGGATAGCTCGCCAGGTCGGCGGAGAAGTAGTCGGGGCTGAACAACCCGCCCGACACGCTCTGTGGCCCCGCGAACTGCACGGTCAACGGGTACGCGAGCAGGGTCGTGCCGACCCCGGCGGCCACCAGCAGGCCCGCCCCGAACCGCGGCCACACCCGGCGCGCGCCGTCCCGGTCGGCGGCGGCGTACCCGAGGCTGAACACCGCCAACGTCACCGCGGTGAGGAACAGCACCTCCTCGCCGACGAACACCTGAACGGAGACCAGCGCTCCCAGCCCGATGGAGGCGATCAACAGCCGGCGCCGCCAGCCGGCAGCGCCGTCGGGGTGCTCCGGATCGGCCGCCCGGGCCATTCGGATGACCAGCCACACGATCGCGGGCACCAGCCATTGCGCGCTCATGTGCAGGTGGCTGATGGACTGCGACACCATGCCCGGGGCGAACCCGCAGACGAACCCGCCCACCGCGGCCGCGGCTCGGCGCAGGCCGAGTACCCGGGCGAAGAGCAGATACCAGGCCCCTGCGGTAAGCGCCAGATTCGTGGCCACGATAAGAGCGAACGCGGCGGGTACGCCGAACGCGACGGTCACCGGTGCGAACAGCGCACCGATCGCGATCACGCTGGTGTTGGCCATCAGGTTGACGCCATCCGGCGCGTTGAGGCGGTCGGTGACGAGGCTGAAGTCACCGAACAGGATGCGTGAGTCGTGGGCCAGGAACCACTCGTACAGCGTCTGGTCCTCGGCGTTGAGCGACAGCACCCGGGTGCCGGGGTTGGGCCACAGTCCGTGCGTCAACCACCCGGCGAAGATCAGAAACAGCAGCACCACCCCGAGGTCGATCGCCGCCGGCCGGCGCAGCACCGTGCCCAGCCGGAGCCACCGAGAAGCCGGCGGGACGCCCCTAGCCGGCTTCGCGGGCTCGTCGGGCTCGTCGGGCTCGTCCGGGCGGGAGGCCGTGGCGGGAGCGGTGCTCGTCACGGCCTCGACCCTACCGGCGGTCGGTCGCGCGTACGTGATCGCCGCCGTTCCGTCAGCCCTCGGCGGCGGACACGCCAGATCTTGGAGAGTTACCGTCAATTCCGAGCGGAAACTCTCCAAGATTGGGCGCGGTCCCCTGGCTGAGCGGTCGCGTAAAGTGGAGACCGCGTATCTGCCCGGGTGGCGGAAATGGCAGACGCCTCTCCCTTAAAAGGAGATTTTCCTCTGGAAAGTGTGGGTTCGAGTCCCACCCCGGGCACGTCCCTGGCCGCTGACCTGACCCTCGATACCTCGTGGGCGCCGGCGGGCACCCGCGCACCGCGAGCCGGCGAATGGCCGGTCCGTACGCGGCTGCGCAAGTGGCGTGATCCGCCGCTAGCATCGCCGCTCGTGAGGACACGGTCGGGCGGCGACGAGTTCACCCGCGCGGTAGACCTGCTCGTGCGCCAGGTCGGGCACTGGACGACCCCGCGGTGGCGGGGACGCGCCGACGGCGTCCACGCGCTGGTGCAACGCATCGCGGACCTGGCGGCCGACGCCGAGGACCAGCCCCGGCGGACCGTGCCGCGCCTCGACAACGACCTCGCACTCGCCGATCAGCTGCGGGTCGTGGCGGCCGACCTGGTCGTCGCCCGGCCGACGCCCGACGTGCTGGCGGCGGCCGCGGCTGACGTCCGCGAGGTGCGCGCGTCGCTCAGTTGAGCCGCTCGAAGATCATGGCCATGCCCTGGCCGCCGCCGACGCACATGGTCTCCAGCCCGACGCTCTTGTCGTGCCAGTCGAGCGAGTTGAGCAGCGTGCCCGTGATCCGCGCGCCGGTCATGCCGAACGGGTGCCCGACCGCGATCGCGCCGCCGTTGACGTTCAGCTTCTCGAGTGGGATGTCCAGCTCCTGGTACGACGGGATCACCTGCGCCGCGAACGCCTCGTTGATCTCGACGAGGTCCACATTGGACATACTCATTCCGGCCCGGCGCAGCGCCTGCCGCGAGGCCTCCACCGGGCCGATTCCCATGATCTCCGGGGAGACCGCGGTGACGCCCGTGGCCACGATCCGTGCCAGTGGTGTTATGCCCAGCTCGCGCGCCTTCACGTCGCTCATCACGACAACGGCCGCCGCTCCGTCGTTCAGCGGGCAGCAGTTGCCAGCGGTGATCCGGCCGTCCGGCCGGAAGACCGGCTGGAGGGCCGCGACGGCGTCGAGAGTGACACCGGGGCGCGGTCCGTCGTCCTTGGCCACGACGGTTCCGTCGGGCAGTGCGACCGGCGTGATCTCCCGCGCCCAGAAGCCGTCCGCGATCGCCTTCTCGGCGAGGTTCTGGCTGCGTACACCGAACTCGTCCATCTCCTGGCGGGTGACGCCGCGGGCCTGCGCGAGGTTCTCCGCGGTCTGCCCCATCGCGAGGTAGATGTCCGGCAGCTCGCCGTCCTTGCGCGGGTCATGCCACGTCTCGGCCCCGCCCTTGGCCCGCTCGGTCGAGCGCGCCCGGGCCTGGTCGAACCGCGGGTTCTGCCAGCCACCGCCGACCAGCGCCTGTGCCTCGGGCGGCAGCCCGTCGGAGTTGCCGCGCGCGTATCGCGACACGCACTCCACGCCGGCCGACACGAACACGTCGCCCTCGCCGGCCCTGATGGCGTGGTACGCCATGCGGGTCGTCTGCAGCGACGAGGCGCAGTACCGGGTCAGCGTCGCGCCCGGCAGACCGTCGAGGCCGAGCAGCGTGGCGACCACTCGGGCCATGTTGAAGCCCTGCTCGCCGCCGGGGAGGCCGCAGCCCAGGTACAGATCTTCGATCTCGGTCGGGTCGAGCTGGGGCACCTTGTCGAGCGCCGCCTGGACGATCGTCGCGGCGAGATCATCTGGGCGCAGCTCGCGCAGCGACCCCTTGTGTGCACGTCCAATGGGCGAACGCGCGGTGGCAACGACGACGGCCTCGGGCATGTCGGGAGGTTAACTCGCGGGTAGCCGCGGTGGCCAGTCGAGCCGGCCGTACGGGCGTCACCGGTGGTTGGCGACGCTCGCCGCGGCGGTGACGGCGGGCAGCAACGCGTGCGCCCATACCCGGTATCCGTCCGCGGACGGGTGGTAGCCGTCGTAGCAGAGCGTGCCGGCGTCGGCGCGGAACACCCGTCCGGTCTCGGTCGCGAGGTCGACCACGATGCCGCCGGCGTCGTGCGCCGCGCGAAGCTGCGCGCGTGCGACCCGGTGGCCGAGCCAGCCGACGATCTGGCGCAGGGGTGGCGCGATGGCCCGCGCCGCGCCGAGGTCGGGGCACGTGCCGACGACGACCTCGACACCGGCGTCGCGGAGTCGGCGTACCGCCGCGCCGAGGTACGCCGCCGCCTCACCCGGTCGGCGCAGGCCGGTCGCGTCGTTCGCCCCGATCAGGATCACGGCCACGTCCGGGCGCTCGCCCAGCAGTGCACGCGCCACCTGCGTGGCGAGGTCGGAGGAGCGGGACCCGGACACGCCGACACTCGACAGCTCGACCCGGCGACGGGCGGTCCCGGCCGCCATGAGCTCGGCGAGCTGGCCGCCGACCGTGTCCGCCACGCGGTCCACCCCCACACCGAGCGCGGCTGAGTCACCGAGCAGGACCAGGCGCAGCGGCGGCGCGCCGGCCGACCCGACCGATGTGCGTAGCGCGAGACCGAGCTCCGGCTGGGCGTACCGGCGGTTGCGCGCCACCATCGCCTCCGTCGCGATCAGCGCGGCGCCGCCCGCCGTGCCGGCGATGACGGTGACCGCCGCCGCGCGGCCGATGCGTCGGCTGATGCTGGTCATCGAGGCTCCACTGTGGATCGCTCAGCGACCGCCGTGGTCGCGTCGTCCGGTGCGTACTGGATCCAGGGTACGGGTTCCCCGTCCGGTGACGGACGGTGGTCGACATCCGGATCGGACCGACCGCGGACCTCGCCACCAAGGCCGGGGTCGCTCGGCCGGATCGCCTCGCGCACGCGGACGCGTAGCCGCGCCCAGCGGCCCGCCGGACCGCGGTCCCGCCCGGCTACCCGGGCGCCGCTGACCTCGGTGCCGCCGTGCCGAGCCGCCTCGACGGCGGCGACCGGCAGCGAACGCAGGCGATCGTCGGCGAGGGGTGCCCGGCGCTCCTCCGCCGCCCCGAGCGCCGCGAGCGCGGTCGGCAGCATGGCGGCGGCGGCGGCCGCGTACCCCTCTGCGGATGGGTGGAACCGGTCCACACTGAACATTCGGTGTGGCTCGGCGGCGAACCTCGGCCCGAGCAGGTCGGCGAGCGAGACGGTCCAGCCCCCGGCCTCGACGATCGCGACGGTCTGCGCCGCCGCCATCTGCCGACTCCACCGCCGGGCGAGCCAGCGCAGCGGCGGGTCGATCGGCCGGATCGTGCCGAGGTCCGGGCAGGTGCCCACCACCACCCGGGCACCCGCCGCGCGCAGCTCCCGGACCGCGTTGACCAGGTGCCGCACGGCGACGTTGACGCCGGTACGGTGCGTCACGTCGTTGGCGCCGATCAGTATCACGGCCAGGTCCGGCCGTTGCTCGAGAGCCGCCTCGACCTGGGGCGCGAGCTGGCTGGAGTGCGCGCCCACCACCGCGTACCGATGCAATCGCACTGGCCGCCGCAGCCGCCGCGAGATTCCGGTGGCCAGGAGCGCCCCGGGCGTCTCGCGCGGCCGGTGTACGCCGTAGCCGGCCGCCGACGAATCGCCGAGGATCACCAGCGTGAGCGGATCGCCCGGCTGTTTGGCGCCGTAGAGGCCGTCACCGCGCGGGGGCGGCCCGTCGGCCAGCGGGATTCGCCGACGCGCCCGACGGGCCTGACCCAACAGAAGGCCGGCGCCGGCGAGCGTCACCACGGTCACCGCTCCGCCGCCGTAGGCCACGTTCTTCGCCACGCGGAGCGCGGCCATCAATTGCGGTACGTGGCCGTTGCTCGTGTCGGCACCATCCATGCACGCCCCCCGGTCGTGAGATGCCTGTCGCTACCCCGCAGGAGAACGAGGCTAGCGCCTGTCCCCAACCATCATCGAGATTGACGCGACCATTCCGACGGTGGAGATCGCACCGAGCGCTACGGAAGCCGAAATCGGACTGCGGGTCCGGTACCGGGCGCGGCGATTTTAGCCGGGGCGCGACGGGCCGCGGCCACCGCGGCGAGTCGCTCCGGGACCTGCCGGGACCGCGCGGCGCTGCGGGTGTGGCGCGGCTGAGGCACGATTGGCTCGCGGGGAGGAGGAGGCGACGATGGCGAGGACACTGCGGCGTACCGCAGCCTTTGCGGCCCTCGGGCGTGCGTTGACCGCGGGAGCGCGGGGCGGCCCCTCGCTCGGCAGCCGACTGCGCGCGCTGCCAAGGATGATCAGGGCCACCGGGCGCGGCGACTACGACGGTGGCCTGCGGGTGGCGATGATGGCCGCCGCGACGGCGTACATCGTGTCCCCGATCGACCTCGTGCCCGAGGGATTCCTGCTGGTCCTCGGGCTGGCCGACGATGCTCTCGTGGCAACGTGGCTCGCGGGCGCCGTGCTGGACGAGACCGGGCGGTTCCTCGAGTGGGAGGCCACGCGGCGACGGATCGTCCCCGGTCGGGTCGTACGCTGATCTGCGAATCCGGGTTTGCGGCGGAAGGGCACGACGAGGTGCGCTACTACGACAATGTGGTCGAGCTGATCGGCAACACGCCTCTGGTGCGGCTGCGCAGCGTGACCGCCGGCATCCGGGCCACGGTGCTCGCCAAGGTCGAGTACTTCAACCCGGGTGGCTCGGTCAAGGACCGGATCGCCGTGCTGATGGTCGAGGAGGCCGAGAAGTCGGGCCAGCTCCAGCAAGGCGGCACGATCGTGGAGCCGACCAGCGGCAACACGGGGGTCGGGCTGGCCCTGGTCGCGCAGCTCAAGGGCTACAAGTGCGTGTTCGTCTGCCCGGACAAGGTCAGCGAGGACAAGCAGAACGTGCTGCGCGCGTTCGGCGCCGAGGTCGTCGTGTGCCCGACGGCGGTCACCCCGGAGGACCCCCGCTCGTACTACAACGTGTCCGACCGGCTCGCGCGCGAAATCCCAGGCGCCTGGAAGCCCAACCAGTACGCCAACGTGAACAACCCCCGGTCGCACTACGAGACGACCGGCCCCGAGCTGTGGGAGCAGACGTCGGGGCGGGCCACGCACTTCGTCGCGGGCGTCGGGACGGGCGGCACGATCTCCGGAGTCGGCCGGTACCTCAAGCAGGTCTCGAGCGGGACGGTCAGGGTCATCGGCGCCGACCCCGAGGGCTCGGTCTACTCCGGCGGCACGGGCCGGCCGTATCTGGTCGAGGGCGTTGGCGAGGACTTCTGGCCGGAGACGTACGACCGGGCCATCTGCGACGAGATTGTCGAGGTATCCGACAAGGACTCGTTCGAGATGACCCGGCGCCTGGCCCGAGAGGAGGGGCTGCTGGTCGGCGGCTCCTGCGGCATGGCGGTCGTGGCCGCGCTGGACGTGGCTCGGCGGGCCGGGCCGGAGGACGTCGTCGTCGTGCTCCTGCCGGATGGCGGCCGAGGCTACCTCTCCACGATCTTCAATGACGACTGGATGGCTCGGTACGGCTTCCTGAGTCCCGCGAGCGCGCAGGGGACGGTGGGCGATGTGCTCGCGGCCAAGGCGGGCACGCTGCCCCAGTTCGTGCACATGCACCCCACCGAGACCGTCCGCGAGACCATCGACATCATGCGCGAGTACGGCGTCTCGCAGCTGCCGGTGCTCAAGGCGGAGCCGCCGGTCGTGATCGGCGAGGTAGCCGGCTCGATCGCCGAGAAGGATCTGCTCGACGCCCTGTTCACAGGGCAGGCCCACCTGCATGACATGGTCGAGCGGCACATGGGCCCGCCGTTGCCGATGATCGGTGGCGGCCAGCCGGTCGGCGAGGCGGTGGCGTTGCTCGAGAAGGCGGATGCCGCGATGGTGCTCATCGACGGCAAGCCCGCCGGGGTCATCACCCGTCAGGACCTGCTGGCCCACCTCGGCGGCCGCTGACCGTGCCCAGGCTGACCGTGCCTCAGCTGAGCTGCTGAGGCACGGCGACCACGTCCACCAGCGCACCGCGGCGCAGCACCGTGATCGGCAACCGGACGCCGATTGCGGGGCCGAGCATCTGCCGCTGGAGCGCCTGCATGCTCTGCATCGGCTGTCCACCGGCGGTCAGGATGATGTCGCCCAGGTAGATCCCGGCCACGCCGGCCGGACTGCCCGGCACGACCTCGGCGACCCGCAGCCCGCGGCGCTGACCGAGCCGCTCGGCGACGGCCGGAGGCAGCGGCACCGGGGTACCGGCGACGCCCAGCCACGCCCGGCGTACCTTCCCGTCGGCCACCAGCTCGCTGATGATCTGGCGGGTGGTCGTGTTGACGGGGACGGCCAGGCCCAGGCCGTACCCCGCGACCGCGGTGTTGATGCCCACGACCCGCCCGGTGGAGTCGGCGAGCGCCCCGCCGGAGTTGCCCGGGTTGAGGGCGGCGTCGGTTTGGATCACGTCGTCGATGAGGCGGACGTACCGGCCGTCACGGGCCGGCAGCGATCGGCCGAGGCCGGACACCACGCCTGCGGTCACCGAGCCGGCCAGCCCCATCGGGTTGCCAACCGCGACCACGAGCTGGCCGATCCGGAGCTGGTCGGCGTCGCCGAGTTCCGCCGGCGGAGCGCTCGATCCCCCGCCCGCCCGGGTGCGCAGGACGGCAAGGTCCGACAGCGGGTCGGCGCCGACCACGTCGAACTGCCCCTCGGAGCCGTCGCTGAACGTGGCGAGTCCGCTGGATGCGCCCGCCACGACGTGGGCACTGGTCAGCAGGAACCCGTCACTCGTGAACGTCACGCCCGAACCGGCCCCCGCCCCGCGGGGCGTCCGAACGGCGACCGCCGCCACACTGGGCAGCACCTGGGCCGCCACGGTCGTGACGACCCGGCTGTACGCGTCGAAGGCCTCGCGTTCGATGTCTCGTTCCGTTTCCATGACGCGGTCAACGCATGCCGACGGCGGCCAATGCCCGGGCCCGGTTCGCTGTGGGCGAAAAGACCGCCCGCGACGTCAGAGCGTCGGCTCGAGGCGTCGGCCCTCGTCGCGCCAGTATGTGACGCATGTCACCGGGCGCACCGGAGCGCCGTCGCTCCGCAGTCGCACACCGCGTCCGACTGAGGTCGGCGCGCCGCGCGTTTGACTCTGTGTCGGGAGGTGGTTTCCGGCACGTCTCAATGGGGGGAGGAGAGCGTGGTCAGCATTGGCTACGGCGCGCCGGCTGAGGTCGAGGACCGCCTGTTGTGGAACGACGCGCAGGCCCTTCTCGGCCGACACTCGGAGCCAGATCCGCAGGGCCTATGCGTCTGGTGCGGCTCCCGGTGGCCGTGCCCGCCGCGCCGCCTCGCGGAGCGCGCCGAGGCGGCCGCCCGGCGTCCGTGGCGTCAGCCATGGACCGCCGGGCACGACACGAACAGCGTCCGCACAGTGCCCGCTTGGCGCGCGGACACCGGAGAGCACGGCCGGCTGGCGCCAAACCGAGGATCCTTCGACTAGCAAGGCCTCCCGCGAAACCCCCGTCCGAGCTGCGATGACGGCACGCCTCCGCCGGCCCCGGCGCTTTCGGTCAGGCGTTTCTCCCGAATCGGGCGGGTCCGCCGGGCGGAAGCGCACGACCCAACGGTTCCCCCGCATGCAAACGTGGTCATGTGTTCCCGCCCGGCCCTACCTTCGGCGGCTCGGGGTGCATCCTGAGCCCATGCTGATCAGACATCGAGGCGCCGAGCCCGCGGTCGACAAGACCGCTTGGGTGGCGCCGAGCGCGACGCTCGTCGGCGACGTCCGGATCGGCCCGCGGACCCGGATCATGTACGGCGCGGTGCTCGACGCCGAGGGCGCCCACATCGAGATCGGTTCGGCCTGCGTCGTCGCCGAGCACGCGGTGCTGCGGGCGACCGCGGTCGGTGACCCGCGACGTCCGGTGATCATCGGCGATCACGTCTTCGTGTCGCCACACGCCACGCTGCTCGGCTGCGCGGTCGAACGCTGCGCGTACGTGGCGACCGGCGCCACCATCCTCCACGGCGCCCACCTGGCCGCCGGGGCGGTCGTCGCCGTCGGTGCGTTGGTGCACGCGAACACGGTCGTGCCTCCGGAGTTTTTCATACCGCCGTTCACGATCGCGGTCGGCGACCCGGTGCGGGTGCTCACTCCGGATCGCACCGACGAGGTCGCCGCGGCGATCAAGGAAGTCAACTTCGCGGCCACCGCCTTCGGCGTGGACGCCGCGTGGGAGGACCGCATCCGGCGGTACGAGCGGATCACCGAAGTGCGGGTGGCCGAGTTCGGCGCGCACGAGGACGACGCCGAGGTCACGCCTCCGTCCTGATGCGGCGGGCCGGGACACGCACTCGTATGAGGTCTTCGGCGATCACGATCTCGCCGGCGAACTGCTCGCGCGCCTCGTCCACGAAGCGCGCCGGGTCGGCGTACCGCTGGGAGAAGTGGGTGAGCACGAGCCGGCGTACCCCCGACTCGGCCGCCACCCGCGCGGCCTGGCCCGCCGTGAGGTGGCCGAAGTACGCGGCCATCGCCGCGTCCTCGGCCAGGAACGTCGCCTCGATCACCAGCAGATCGGCGCCCTCGGCCAGCGCGAACACGTTGTCGCACAGCCGGGTATCCATGATGAACGCGAAGCGCTGGCCCCGCCGAGCCTCGGATACCTCGGCCAGGGTGACGCGGCGGCCGTCGAGGTCCAGCCAGCCGGTGCGCTGCAGCATGCCGACGGCCGGGCCGACGATGCCGTACGCGGCGAGCCGGTCGGGCAGCATCCGGCGCCCGTCCGGCTCGACCAGCCGATAGCCGTACGCCTCGACCGGGTGCTCGAGCCGCCGTGCCTCCAGGCGGCCGATCGGGGTGCGCGCGAGCGGACCGTCGCTCGTGGCCGGCACCGCCACCAGCTCGGCCGTCTCGTGGAAGGAGGTCGCGTGCCGCAGCCGATCGAAGTACTGCCTGCCGCCCGCCGGAAAGTGCGCGACAACCGGGTGCGCCACCCGGTCCAGGGACAGGCGCTGGACGATGCCGGCCAGGCCGAGGCTGTGGTCGCCGTGGAAGTGGGTGATGCAGATCCGGGTGATATCCGCCGCGGCGACGCCCGCGAACAGCATCTGGCGCTGGGTGCCCTCACCCGGGTCGAACAGGATCCCCTCGCCGTCCCAGCGCAGGAGGTAGCCGTTGTGGTTGCGGTGCCTCGTCGGAACCTGACTCGCCGTGCCGAGGACCACGAGCTCGCGGACGGACACGATCCTCTCCTCGACCCGGGCATGGGCTCTGGTCGGCCCGGGCACGGGCTCTGGTCGGCCCGGGCATGGTCGACCCCCGGGTTCCGCGCGGTCGCGCGGGCCGGCTGGACAAGGGCCGACTTCCCCGGGGGTCGGGTGGCTGTCTCGTATTCGCCGCGCCGCCTGCTACACGGCCTCGACGAACATCAGTCGTCTCGAGAGCAGCGGCTAGCGGACAGCCACCTCACGAGTCCCATTGCTACACAAAGCTGGACCACCTCCCTTCCCGTGTACGGCCACGCTATCCACCCGGCGGCCGGGACTGCAACGCCGATTTGCGGTGTGCTCACAGCACCGGCGCGAGCCCGGACCAGCCGGAGCTGGAGAAGATCCCGCTGGCGAAGCCTGTGCTGGTTCCCAGGTAGCGGTACATGTTGCCGGTGGACTTCAGCACCGCGACCATGTCCAGGAAGCCGTCCCGGTTGAAATCGCCGATCGAGGCGATGTCGCGAAGGCCGTTCCAGTTGGCGGTGCTGATGCGCGTTCTGGTCGGGAAGGTGCCAGCCTGGCCGGGGTAGAGCCACAGGTTCCCGGTCGCCTTCTCACGGGCGATGAGGTCGGTCCGCCCGTCCCGGTTGAAGTCGCCGATGCCGGTCAGCTCGTCCATCGTGTTCCAGCCCACGCCGAGCGCGATGCGGGTGGTGAGGTTGGGGCCGGGGTAGAGGTACATGCGGCCCGTCGATGTCGCGACCGCGACGAGGTCGTTGCGGCCGTCGCCGGTGAGGTCGCCGATCGCGGTGATCTCCCGCATCGTGTTCCAGCCGGTGCCGTGCCGCGTCCGGGCACCGAACCCGCCGCTGGCCGTGCCCGGGTACCGCCACAGGTATCCCGTCGACGCCTCACGCGCGAAGATGTCCTCGAACCCGTCGCCGGTGAAGTCGCCGTGCCGGACGATCGCGTTCATCACGTTCCAGCCGCTGCCGATCTGGGTCCTGGCCGCCAGGCCCGTTCCGTTGCCCGGGTACAGGTAGAGGGCGCCGTTGGACGACTGGCGCGCGAGCACGTCGGACCACCCATTCCCGTTCCGGTCGCCGAACGGCGTGGTGGGCAGCGGCGCGACGTCGAGGTAGTCGTTGTCGATGTTGATGGTGACGCCGCCCGGCGCGGGTGGCGCGGGCCAGGTCTCGTTGTGATCGCCCCGGTACTGCTTGATCCGCCGGTGCGGCGTCCAGTAGGACGCCGGGATGGCGGGGTCATTGACGGTGGCAACCAGATCCCACCGGGCGAAGTCGAGGTAGTCCGGGTGGGCGTAGTTCGCGCCCGCGTACGCGATGACCTGGTCGCGTACGCCCGAGTTCATGCTGCT
>DASXRC010000202.1:0-2916 GCA_036506795.1 Micromonosporaceae bacterium | reverse complement strand
GCTGTACAGAAGGCGGCTGCGATACAGGTAGGCGCGGGCCACGAGTTCGCGCATCCCGGTCCGCGTTGCCAAGGATTCAAGGTCGGCAGTCCATTGCGTCGCGGTGCTTCGGCGGTGTTGGATGCCGAGCGTACATAAGGCATCAAGGCAGTAGCCTTCGACCCAGAGCCAGGCATCGGGCAGCCGGACGCATCGTAGGCGTGCGTCGGTGACCCAGCGCAGAGCCAAGTCGGGGTCTCCGCGTCGATTAGCGACGAGGCCTATCCCGCGGGCGGCGAGCCCTTCCCAGCACGGGTCGCCGAGCTGGTTCATCGGCAGACGCCGACGGGCCGAATGGACAGAACGCAGCCGGCGACGGCACGGGCGACGGCGGGGTGTCGGCCGCCAGCGATCAACCCAGCGTCGTCAACTTTCACCGACTCACCGACTCGATAAAGAACGTGATGCCGTCATCGCTCGCCCTGCGGGGCAACCTGACCGTCACCTTCCTGACCCTAAAGACCTTCCTGCCGGGCATGGTCGAGCGCGGTCGCGGCTCGATCATCACGATGGCCTCTACCGCCGCCCGCTATGCCGGCGGCGATCCGATCGGGGCTCCGACCGGCTACGCGGTCGCCAAGGCGGGCATCGTGCGGCTCACCCAGGAGGTGGCCAAGGAGGTGGCCGGCCACGGTGTGCGGGTCAACTGTGTGTCGCCGTCGACGATCCTGACCGAGCGGACGGACAGGGTGATCCCGGCCGAGCGCAGGGCGCAGCTGACCGCGATGCATCCGCTGGGGCGACTCGGCACGCCCGAGGACGTCGCCTAGGCGGTCCTGTTCCTGGCCTCCGAGACCTCCTCGTGGATCACCGGCGTCACCCTCGACGTCGCCGGCGGCCAGATCATGAGCTGACCGCGACCGGGACAGGCGGCGCCAGCCGCAGGTTCCGCCATGGCACATCGACCGCGACGACCGGGCGGGGCGACGCAGCCGCCGCGTGGCAGTCGACAATGGACGGAGGCGATGCGATGTTCGTCAAGCTGGCCCAGTTCCTGAACATCATGCTGTACGTGCTGGTCGCCGGCGTGATGTGGGGAACCTGGCTGTCTTTGGGCCGAACGATGGCCCGCTACAACGCCACCACTTTCCTGGCCGACGGCCAACACATGATCAGCAACCTCGCCACCGTCATGCGGGTGCTCATGATCTCCGCAGCGGTGGTCGGCCTGCTGGTCGTCGTCCTGCTGTTCCGCCGCCGGTCCACCGCGGCCGGCTGGCCCGCGCTCGTCGGCCTGCTGCTGATGGTCGCCGTCGTCGCCGTGACGCTGTCGGTCGAGGTACCCATCGACAACAAGATCAAGACGTGGACGACGGCGACCCTGCCGTCGGACTGGCAGGACATCCGCGCCCGGTGGGCGGCCTTCCACACGCTTCGCACGTCCGTGTCCCTGGCGGCCGTCGCCGCGGCAGGTGGTGCCGCCCTCACCACGCGGCCGGCGACGGCCGGTGTGAAGTTCCTGCCGGCCGGCGAACGGCATGACCGAGACGGTCTGCCACCCAGGGCGCATCCCCGCCTGATCGGCCGCGGTCGCGTCCCGACCCGTCATGGCGGGTCGAACTTGATCGGGGCTTGACGTCGGCGGCGGCCGCTGTCCTGGCTTGACCGGCCTCGGTCGTTCGCGCCTGGCGGTGCGACCCTGAGCGGGTGAACCGCCCACTCCGGCGCGGTCTGGCTGCGGAAGAACACGGAACGGCAGAGGAGAGCGGCGTGGTCGGCCAAGAGCGAGTGTACGTTGACGCTTCGGCGTGGGACATCGGCGCCGGGGACCGTGCCGCGCTCGTATCCATCGGCCTACCCGCCCGGGTGGAGCCGTTCTTCGAGGCCCGAATCCAGACCGGGGATGCGCCGCGCATACGGCGCCGGCACGGACTGGCGCAGCTGTACGCCATCGGCTGGGACCTGGGTCGCGACCTTGGTGTCGCGCCGAGCGATGATGGCGTGTTCGCGGTGGATCCGCTCGGCGAGTTACCGGACTGTTTTGTGAACTCCTCCGTCGCCGACCTCGCCGCGTTTCTCGACGCAGTGGTGGAGGCTCGCCCGCGGTTCGCGGACCTCGACGATGCGCAGGCCGAGCGCATCGTAGCGGAGACACGGGTGCGGCTGGCCAGCCACGACGCGCGCGCCTTCTCCGCCGCGGACACCTGGTGGTCGCTCGTCTTCGAGCAGCTGGAGATCGGGATGTACTGACCATAGCGCTGCACACACGGCTCTACCCGAATCATCCGGGCAGTTCGTCGCGGACCCGGCCGTTGAACGACTCATTGTAGGAGTTCTCCCACGGCGAGCCGGGTCCTCGTGGTCGGAGGCAGCGGAGCCCTCGGTGGCCGAGTGGCCCGCGCGTTAGTGGCCCGCGGCAGCGCGGTGCGCGCTCTCGTACGCGAAGGCAGCGACACCACCGCTTGACCTCCCCGCCACCCCCTGCTGGTGGTCAGGTCGAGGGCGGTGTCGTAGTCGGCCAGCGATCGGACCTCGACCTCGAGATCTTCACTACCTCGCCGCCGTATGAATGTCCGACCAGGATGATGGACCCGCCGATCAGGCCGTCCGCGTCAATCTCTTGTGAGACGCTTGCGTTGTTGGAATAGCCGAGTGGAGGGCGAGAGGGGACCACGACCGTCGGTGACGACGATGACCGCCGCCCAGGTCCGGGCGCGCACTGCACCCATGGACCAGGTGCCCGAACCGCAGGTGCCCGAGCGGCCCCGGCCGCCACGCCAGCACCCAGCCGCGTACGCGCTGCGGATCCTGGGCGAGTACGAGCAGATCGACAAGGCCGGCAAGGGCGCGTCGCTGCGCCGCGAGGCGCTGTACACGTCGCTGATGACTAAGTGGCGCAAGCAGCGCGACAACGCAGGTGGCCACGCCCGGCACCGC
>DASXRC010000201.1:0-4912 GCA_036506795.1 Micromonosporaceae bacterium | reverse complement strand
CCCTGCGCCCGCGGCCGGAACCGCTTCAGCGTCGGGCCCTCGTCCACGTACGCCTCGCTGACGAGCAGGGCGTCGGGGTCCAGCCGCTCGTTGTTCTCGGCGTTCGCGATCGCGCTGGCCAGCACCTTGTATACCTGCTCGCTGGCGGCCTGCGGCGCGAACTGCAGGACCGTGAGCGCCTCTCTTGCCGGCAGACCGCGGACAAGGTTCACCATCCGGCGCGCCTTCGTCGGCGACAGGCGCACGTAGCGCGCGACTGCCCGCGCACCGGGTGCGGCCTGCGTGTCGCCCCTAACTGGCATCGCTGTAACCCCTTGATCCTCTAATCCGTGGTCCGCCGTCAGCGCCGGCGGCTCTTGCGGTCGTCCTTCTCATGGCCCCTGAACGTGCGGGTCATCGCGAACTCGCCGAGCTTGTGCCCGACCATCGCCTCGGTGATGAACACCGGGACGTGCTTCCGCCCGTCGTGGACGGCGATCGTGTGCCCCAGCATCTCGGGAATGATGGTCGAGCGCCGCGACCAGGTCTTGATGACGTTCTTGGAGCTCTTCTCGTTCTGCGCCTCCACCTTCTTGATTAGGTGATCGTCGACGAACGGGCCCTTCTTGAGACTGCGCGGCATGCCTTAACCCCGCTTCCGGTTGGCGTAACGACGGCGGACGATCAGCCGGTCGCTCGGCTGGCCCTTACGACGGGTACGACCCTCGGGCTTGCCTTGCGGGTTCACCGGGTGGCGACCACCGGAGGACTTGCCCTCGCCACCGCCGTGCGGGTGGTCGATCGGGTTCATGGCGACACCGCGGACGCTCGGGCGCTTGCCCTTCCACCGCATCCGGCCGGCCTTGCCCCAGCTGATGTTCGACTGGTCAGCGTTTCCGATCTCACCGACCGTCGCGCGGCAGCGCACGTCGACGCGCCGGATCTCGCCCGAGGGCATGCGCAGCGTGGCGTACTGGCCCTCGCGTCCGAGCAGCTGGATCCCGACACCGGCCGAACGGGCGAGCTTCGCGCCGCCGCCCGGGCGCAACTCCACGCCGTGCACGGTCGTGCCGACCGGGATGTTGCGCAGCGGGAGGTTGTTCCCCGGCTTGATGTCCGCGCCCGGCCCCGACTCCACGCGGTCGCCCTGCTTGAGGTCCTTGGGCGCGAGGATGTACCGCTTCTCGCCGTCGGCGTAGTGCAGCAGCGCAATCCGCGCGGTGCGGTTGGGGTCGTACTCGATGTGCGCGACCTTCGCCGGCACGCCGTCCTTGTCGACCCGCTTGAAGTCGATCATGCGGAATTGCCGCTTGTGCCCGCCGCCCTGGTGCCGGGTGGTTATCCGGCCGTGGACGTTGCGGCCGCCGTTCTTGGAGAGCGGAGCCAGCAGCGACTTCTCCGGCGTGTCCCGGGTGATCTCAGCGAAGTCGGCGACGCTGGCGCCACGGCGACCGGGCGTCGTCGGCTTGTACTTGCGGATAGCCATGTCTATACCCCTCAGCTGACCGGGCCGCCGAAGGCCTCGATGCGGTCCCCCTCGGCGAGCTTGACCAGGGCGCGCTTCGTGGCCTTGCGCTGGCCCCACCCGGTCCGGGTGCGCTTGCGCTTGCCCTCGCGGTTGCTCGTGTTCACCGTGACGACCCGAACATTGAAGATCTGCTGGATGGCGATCTTGATCTCGGTCTTGTTCGCGTCCGGGTGGACGAGGAACGTGTACCAGTTCTTGTCGAGCAGGCCGTAGCTCTTCTCGGAGACGACCGGCGCCACGATGATGTCGCGCGGATCGGCGATGGTGCTCATGCCTTATCGCCCTCCTCGGTGCTCGGCGCGGGCACGCCCAGGAACTCGTCCAGGGCTTCCTTCGTGAAGACCACGTCGTCGTTGACCAACACGTCGTACGTGTTGAGCTGGTTGGACTGGATGAGGTGCACCCGGGGCTCGTTGCGCAGCGAGAGCAGATTCAGCTCGTCGTCGAGGCCGAGCACCACCAGCACCCGGCGGGCGTCGGTCACCTTGGCCAGCGTCGCGAGCGCAGCCTTCGTCGACGGCCGGTCACCCGACACGAAGCCCTCGACGACGTGTACGCGGCCGTCGCGCGCCCGGTCCGAGAGGGCACCGCGTAGCGCGGCGACCTTCATCTTCTTCGGGGTCCGCTGCGAGTAGTCCCGCGGGACTGGGCCGTGTACCACACCGCCGCCGGTGAACTGCGGAGCGCGAATGGAGCCCTGGCGGGCCCGGCCCGTCCCCTTCTGCCGGTACGGCTTCCGGCCGCCGCCGGCCACCTCGCCCCGGGTCTTGGTCTTGTGCGTGCCCTGGCGGGCCGCGGCAAGCTGCGCCACGACGACCTGGTGCATCAGCGGGATGTTGGCCTGCACGTCGAAGATGTCGGCGGGCAGCTCGACGGAGCCGGCCTTGGCACCCTCGACGTCCAGCACGTCAACGGTGGTCACTTGGCATCACCCTTCGCGGCCGCCACCTTGGCGGCGGAGCGGACGAGCACGAGCGCGCCCTTTGGGCCGGGGATGGCGCCCTCGACGAGTAGCAGGTTGTTCTCCGCGTCGACCGCCTGGACGGTCAGGTTCTGCGCGGTGTACCGACCGCCGCCCATCCGGCCGGGCATACCTACGCCCTTGAAGACGCGGCCGGGGGTGGCGCAGCCACCGATCGAGCCCGGCGAGCGGTGCTTGCGCTCGACACCGTGGCTGGAACGCAGACCGTGGAAGCCATGCCGCTTCATCACACCCGCGAAGCCCTTGCCCTTGGTCTTTCCGGTGACGTCGACCAGCGAACCGGGCTCGAACGCCTCGACGGTCACCTCCTGACCGAGCGTGTACTCGCTGGCATCGGTCGTACGCAGCTCGACGAGGTGCCGACGCGGTGCCACGCCGGACTTCGCGAAGTGCCCCCCCTCGGGCTTGTTCACCTTGCGGGGGTCGATCGCGCCGTACGCCAGCTGCACCGCGCTGTAGCCGTCCGTGTCCGGGGTGCGGACCTGGGTCACGACGCACGGGCCGGCCTGCACGACGGTCACCGGGACGACCCTGTTGTTGTCCCAGACCTGTGTCATGCCGAGCTTGGCGCCCAGGATGCCCTTTACTTGCCTGTCCATGAGTTCGCAGTCCCTACAGCTTGATCTCAATGTCGACGCCGGCCGGCAGGTCGAGGCGCATGAGCGAGTCGACCGTCTTCGGGGTCGGGTCGATGATGTCGATCAGACGCTTGTGCGTACGCATCTCGAAGTGCTCGCGCGAGTCCTTGTACTTGTGCGGCGAGCGGATAACGCAGTAGCGGTTGATCTCCGTGGGCAGCGGCACCGGGCCCGCGACCTGCGCCCCGGTACGCGTCACCGTCTCGACGATCTTTCGAGCCGACGAGTCGACGACCTCGTGGTCATAGGCCTTGAGCCGGATGCGGATCTTCTGTCCCGCCATGGTGGCTTCTGTTCCTTCTCTCGATGCCGCTACTAACGGAGCCACGCTCACTCCGTCCGATCCGACCCCCGCGGTCGGGCGTGTCGCAGAGCGGAGCCAGGCTCCACCCCGGGCGACCGGAGGGATCGAGGCCCCTGGGCTCAGCGCGAGCCCGTCCGCAGGGATCTGGCGCCGACGCGTGTCGCCACGCCACAGCGCCGGGCGAGGGTGGCTGCCTGCCGGCGCGACCGGATCAACCGGTCGACCGTGCGCACGCAGCCACCCTGCGCGGACGCAACCTGCCTAGTATGCCGTACAGCGCACGGCGGTGCTAACCAGGGTTACCTTGCTCACCGGCGGTGAGCGGTGTTCACTTGATGATCTTCGTGACCCGGCCGGCGCCGACGGTGCGGCCGCCCTCGCGGATCGCGAACTTCAGGCCCTCCTCCATGGCGATCGGCTGAATCAGCTTGACCGTCATCGAGGTGTTGTCACCCGGCATGACCATCTCGGTGCCCTCGGGCAGCGTGACGACGCCAGTGACGTCCGTGGTCCGGAAGTAGAACTGCGGACGGTAGTTCTGGAAGAACGGGGTGTGCCGGCCGCCCTCCTCCTTGGAGAGGATGTAGACCTGTGCCTCGAACTCCGTGTGCGGCGTCGTAGTGCCCGGCTTGATGACGACCATGCCGCGCTCGACGTCCTCGCGCTTGATGCCGCGAAGCAACAGGCCGACGTTCTCCCCGGCGCGCGCCTCGTCGAGCAGCTTGCGGAACATCTCGATGCCGGTGACGACCGTCTTGATCGACTTCTCCCGGATCCCGACGATCTCCACCTCCTCGTTGGGCTTGAGGACGCCGCGCTCCACCCGGCCGGTCACGACCGTGCCACGACCGGTGATCGTGAACACGTCCTCGATCGGCATGAGGAACGGCTTCTCGGTGTCCCGCACAGGCTCCGGAATCGCCGTGTCAACGGCGTTCATGAGCTCCGTGATCGCCTCGGTCCACTTCGGGTCGCCCTCGAGCGCCCGCAGCGCGGACACGCGCACCACCGGCACGTCGTCGCCCGGGAACTCGTACGAGCTGAGCAGCTCGCGGACCTCGAGCTCGACGAGCTCGAGCAGCTCCTCGTCGTCGACCATGTCGCTCTTGTTGAGTGCCACGACGATGTACGGCACCCCGACCTGGCGGGCCAGGAGCACGTGCTCCTTGGTCTGCGGCATCGGGCCGTCGGTCGCCGCCACCACCAGGATCGCCCCGTCCATCTGGGCGGCACCGGTGATCATGTTCTTGATGTAGTCGGCGTGACCGGGGCAGTCGACGTGCGCGTAGTGCCGCGACTCGGTCTGGTACTCGACGTGCGCGATCGCAATCGTGATACCCCGGGCCTTCTCCTCGGGCGCCTTGTCGATCGCGTCGAACGGCGTGTACGGGTTCAGGTTGGGCATCTTGTCGTGCAGGACCTTGGTGATGGCCGCGGTCAGCGTCGTCTTGCCGTGGTCGATGTGACCAATCGTGCCGATG
>DASXRC010000200.1:0-2871 GCA_036506795.1 Micromonosporaceae bacterium | reverse complement strand
CAGCGCCATCTCGAGCGCGTCGACGACCAGCTCGGCGCGCAGGTGGTCGCCCATCGCCCAGCCGACGACCCGCCGGCTGAACGCGTCGAGGACCACCGCCAGGTAGAGGAAGCCCTGCCAGGTCGGCAGGTAGGTGATGTCAATGGCCTGCTCGCAAATGACAAGTTCTGCCTGAGCCGGCCGACGCGCCTGAGGCTGGCGTCGTCCTCGCGCTACGCGGTCTACCTGCTGCGCGGCACCCCGCTCGGGGCGGACTACCTTCGCGGGGAGTCGTCCCACCGCGGAGGGGGCCATGACGCGCCTGTGGCGGATCCGGCGGCAAGCGATCCCGTGCCCCGAGGGCCAGCAGCGCTGGGACCGGGCCTACCAGCACCTCCTGCGGTGGAGCGCGGCGGCGGGCAGCGAGCGGCGCGCCGACCCGGCGGCGGCCGCGCCGAGCGTGCAGGAGGTGCGCGATGACCCTGCGGGTGGCTCTCTACGCCCGCGTCTCGACCCAGCACCAGGCCCACGCGCAAACCATCGACCAGCAGCTGGAGCGCCTGCGGGCGCACGTTGCCGACCGCGGCTGGGACCTCGCCGAGGCCCACGCCTTCCGCGATGACGGGCAGAGCGGGGCGAGCCTGAACCGGCCCGGCCTGGACCGGCTGCGGGACGCGGTCCGGCTGGGCGAGATCGACCGCGTCCTGGTCACCGAGCCGGATCGCCTCGCGCGCAACTACGTCCACCAGATGATCCTGCTCGACGAGTTCGAGCGCGTCGGCTGCGCGGTCGAGTTCCTCGACCGGCCGATGGGCACCGACCCGCACGACCGGCTGCTGTTGCAGATCCGCGGCGCGGTCGCCGAGTACGAGCGGACGCTCATCGCCGACCGCCTGCGCCGGGGGCGCCTGGCGCGCTACCGTGCGGGGGTGCTGCTGCCCTGGACGCGCCCGCCGTACGCCTACCGCCTCAGCCCCGACCGACCGCGCGACCCGGCCGGCCTCTGGGTGGACGAGGCCGAGGCGGCGGTCGTCCGCGAGATCTTCGCCCGCTACGCCGAAGGTGGTTCGAGCCTGTGCCAGCTGGCCCTGCACCTGCAACGCCGGGGTGTCCCCACCCCCAGCGGCAAGCGGATCTGGAGCATCAACACCCTGCGGGCGATCCTGCGCCAGCCGGCCTACACCGGCCAGGTCTTCGCCGGCCGGTTCCGCTCGCGGCCGCCGCGGATCCGGCGCTCGTCGACCCACCCGATGGGCCGGCCGCACGAGAGCCTGGTCGAGCTCCCCCGGGCGGCCTGGATCCCCGTCGCCACCATCCCGGCCATCGTCGGCCAGGAGCAGTTCGACGCGGCCCAGCGCCGACTGGCCCGCAACCACGACTTCGCGCGGCGCAACAACACCGCGCACCCCTACCTGCTGCGGGCGCTGGTGAGCTGCGGCCTCTGCCGGGCGGCCTGCACGGGGCGACACCTGCAGCACCAGTACGCCTACTACGTCTGCGTCGGCAAGCGCCGGGAGATCCACAGCCGCCAGGAGACGCGGTGCCCGGCGCGCTTCGCGCCGGCCGACCAGCTGGACGAGCTGGTCTGGCGCGACCTCTGCGACGTCCTCATACACCCGGAGAGCTTGACGTCGGCCCTGGAGCGCGCCGCCGGCGGGCAGTGGTTGCCGCAGGAGCTGCAGTCTCGGCGTGAGCAACTCCGTCGCGCGGGCCGGCAGGTCGACCAGCAGCTGGACCGGCTCACCGAGGCGTACCTCGGCGGCGTCATCCCGCTAGCCGAATACGAGCGCCGCCGCGGCGACCTGCAGGACCGCCGGCGCGGGCTGGACCAGCAGGCCGAGCGCCTGACCGGGGAGGCCGACCGCCAGCGCGAGATCGCGGGGATGGTCGCCTCGGTCGAGGACTTCTGCCGCCGGGTCCGGGCCGGCCTGGACAGCGCGACCTTCGCGCAGCGGCGGCAGCTGGTCGAGCTGCTCATCGACCGCGTCGTCGTCGCCGACGGCGACGTCGAGATCCGCTACGTCATCCCGACCAACCCGCGCGGCGAGTCGGTCCGCTTTTGTCATTTGCGTACGGACTATTTCGGCCACCCACAGGCGGTTGGGCGCGTCGGCGCGGAAGCGGCGCGCGACCAGGTCGGCCGGCCGGTCGGCGGCCGCGTCGCCGACGGTGGTCCGGACCGTCTTGCCCCGGACGACGCCGCGCAGGCCGAGCGCGCGCATCAGCCGCTCGACCGTGCAGCGGGCCACCCGCACCCCTTCCCGCTTGAGCTGGGCCCAGACCTTGGCGGCGCCGTAGACCCCCCGGTGCTCCGCCCACACCGACCGGATCAGCTGCGCCAGCACCCCGTCGCGGCGCGCCCGCTCCGACGGCGGGCGGCTCGTGGCGGCGTAGTAGGTCGACGGGGCGACCCGCAGCGCCCGGCAGATCGGCTCGACCCCCCAGCGGTCCTTGTGCGCGGCGATGAACCTCACGGCTTCGGCGGGCGCGGGTCGAGCTCCCGCGCGAAAAAACAGGCGGCCGCCCGCAGGATCTCGTTGGCCCGCCGCAGCTCCCGGTTCTCCCGCTCCAGCTGCACTAGCCGCTCACGCTCGGCCGTCGTGACCCCCGGCCGCTGCCCGCCGTCGACCTCCGCCCGCCGGACCCACTTGCGCAGCGTCTCCGGCGCCGCGATCCCGAGCTTCGCGGCGATCGACCCGATCGCCGCCCACTCCGAGGCGTACGCCCCCTTGTGCTCCCAGACCATCCGGATCGCCCGCTCGCGCAGCTCCGCCGGGTACTTGCTCGTTCCGTTCGTCCCGTTCATTGCCCCATCCTCTCACAAGATGGAGCCTCCACCTTTCCGGCTCATCCGCATTTATGGTGAAGTTGAGTAGCCCGGCTTGCTAGAAC
>DASXRC010000199.1:0-22776 GCA_036506795.1 Micromonosporaceae bacterium | reverse complement strand
CGCGGTCGTGCGGGCGCGCGCCGACCTGTCGACGGCACACGGCGGTCTTGCCGTCAACGTGATCGAGTGCCGACCGGCCTTGGGCCGGGCGGGGCGCGACGCCGGTCGGGCCGGGCCCGGGCCGCCGGACGTATCCTGCTGCTCGCCGGATATGTTCTGCTGGTGTTTGGCGTCAACGCGGCGATGACCTGGCTGCGCCGGCCGGCCCCGTCGGGTGGCGAGCCCACCGACCTCCGGTCCGGCGCACCTGCCCGAGCGCGTGGCCGCGGTCTCGAGGGGTTGGATCGGTGACGCTCCTCAGCATCGTGCTACCGGTGTACCGGGTCGAGGGTTATCTCCGGGAGTGCCTCGATTCGATACTCGGTCAGTCGTTCACCGACGTCGAGGTCATCGCCGTCGACGACCGCTCGCCGGATCACAGCGGAGAGATCCTGGCCGAGTACGCCGCGCGCGATCCGCGCCTGACCGTCGTCTCATTGACGGAGAACGTCGGGCTCGGGCGCGCCCGCAACGCGGGCCTGGACCGCGCGACCGGGGAGTACGTCTGGTTCGTCGACAGCGACGACTGGCTCGCGCGCGGGGCGTTGGCCGCGGTGGCTCGGCGCCTCGAGGCCACCGACGCGGACGTTTTGATCTTCGATCACACGCGCGCGCAGTGGGACGGCAGGCTCGACCCGAGCTCCTCCGGCCCGCTGCTCGCGGCCGCGCCGGACGTGTTCACGCTGCGCGGGTGGCCGGCGGCGATCGACATCCTGCACGTGGCGTGGAACAAGGTGGTCCGCCGGGAGCTGTTGACGCGGTTCGCGTTCCGCTTCGAGTCCGGCTGGTACGAGGACGTCTCGTTCACCTACCCGGTGCTCGCGGCGGCCGGCCGGATCGCGGTGCTGCCAAGGGTCTGCGTGTACTACCGGCAGCGCCGGGTTGGCTCGATCACCAGAACCGTCGGCGACCGCCATTTCGAAATCTTTCCGCACTGGCAGCGGGTGTTCGGGCTGGTGGACGACTGGGGACTCGACCTCGGCGAGCTGCGTCCGCTGCTGTTCCGGCGGATGATCTGGCACTACCTGACCGTGCTTGGCAACTCGGAACGGGTCCACTACGGGTCGCGCGGACGCTTCTTCGCCAGGGCCGCCGAGGACTACCGGCGTTATCTGCCGGCGGGCGGCTACCCGGTGCCGGCCGGGCCGGATGGGGTCAAGCAACGGCTGCTCGCCCGCGGCCGCTACCACATGTTCGAGGCCACCCGGCTAGCCTTCCGTGGGGTGCGGCGCGCCCGGAGAACCGCTCGCCGCGCGCTCCGCGCGACCACCCGGACGGCCAAGCGGGCGCGGAGCGCCGCGTACCGCGGCTACTACCGCCTGCAGCTGCTGCTGCCCCTGGACGAAACACTCGCGCTGTACGCGGCGTACTGGTACCGGGGGTACGCATGCAACCCGGCGGCGATCTACGAGCGCGCTCGCGAGCTGGTTCCGTCGGTACGCGGGATATGGGTCGTCACGGCGAGCCGCGCGGCGTCTATGCCGGACGGCGTCCCGTACGTGGTCGAGGGGTCGCTGCGGTACCACCGGGCGCTGGCGCGGGCGCGCTGGATGGTCAACAACGTGAACTGGCCGAACTGGGTGGTCAAGCGGTCCGGCTCGACCCACGTGATGACCCACCACGGGACTCCCCTGAAGGCGATGGGTCTCGACCAGCTCAAGCATCCGGCGGGAATCGGCGGCACCGACCTGTTCGCGCAACTCCGGCGCGCGGATCGCTGGGACTTCAGCATCAGCTCCAACCCGTTCACCACGGAGGTCTGGACGCGGGCGTACCCGTGCCGGTACCAGAGCCTTGAGCTCGGCTACCCGCGTAACGACCGGCTCGCGACGGCGACCGACGCTGACGTGGCCGCCGCCCGGGACCGCCTCGGCCTCGCGCCGGGGCAGATCGCGGTGCTGTACGCGCCGACGTATCGCGACTGGGCGGATGGCGAGTCCGCGGTGCTGGACGTCGAGGAGTTCGCCGAGCAGCTCCCGGACGATCACGTCCTGCTCGTGCGGGCGCACTACTTCCGCGTACGGGGGTGGGCGGGCGTGATCATGCCCGGGAGTCGGGTGATCGATGTGTCCGGGCAGCCGCGGGTGGAGGACGTCTACCTGGCGTCCGATGTCCTGATCACCGACTACTCGTCGGCGATGTTTGACTACGCCGTGCTGGACCGGCCGATCGTGATCTTCGCGCCGGACTGGGAGGCGTACCGAAGCATACGCGGCGTCACGTTCGACCTGATTTCCGAGCCGCCCGGTGCGGTCGCGCGGGACGTGCATACGCTGGTCAACCTCTTCGGCACGCGGGCGTACGCCGACGACCCGGCCGCCAAGGCCCGGGCGCAGTTCCGGACGCGGTTCTGCGCGCTCGAGGACGGGCACGCGGCCGAACGCGTCGTGAACCGGGTGTTCCGCGGCGACCCGCAATAACCGCCGAACTCCGCCAGATATCCTCAGATGGCCGGAGCGTGCCGGGAACTCGGCCGTTCGGCACGGAGCGGGAAGGGACCGAGGGAATCGGATGGGTTCTGTGCTGAGTGTCGTGGTGCCTGTCTACAACGTCGCGCCGTATCTGCACGAATGCCTGACTTCCATCGCGAACCAGACTTTCCGCGACATCGAGGTCGTCATGGTAGACGACGGGTCGACCGACGACAGCGCTCAGATCGCCGCCGACTTCGCCGCGAAGGACCCGCGGTTCCGACTCGTGAGCCAGCCGAACAAGGGCCTCGGTGCGGCGCGGAACACCGGCGTCACGCACGCGACCGGTGGCTACCTGATGTTCGTCGACAGCGACGACACGCTGCCCGGGTACGCCCTCGAGCTACTCGTCTCCTCCCTCGAGCAGACGGGATCGGACTTCGCCACCGGTCAGGTGTACCGCCTCAATTCGCGTGGGTTGCGTCCGTCGCCGTTGCACCGCTGGATCTTCGCGGAGACGAGGCTGCGGACGCACGTGACCGAGCGGCGCGAGCTGCTCGGCGACCGCACCGCGTGGAACAAGGTCTTCCGGCGTCAGTTTTGGGACGAGCACGGGCTGCGGTTCCCGGAGGGGGTGCTCTACGAGGACGCGCCGGTGATCGTGCCGGCGCACGTGCTCGCGCGCTCGGTGGACGTGCTCTCCGTACCGATCTACTACTGGCGCGAACGCGAGGGCCCCGACCGCTCAATCACTCAGCGACGTGAGGAGCTGCGGAACTTCGTTGACCGATTCAATGGGGTGGACTCCGTGAGCCGGCTGCTCGCCGAGCAGAAGCAGGCGAGGGTCAAGCTCTGGTACGACACGTCGGCGCTGCGCGGCGACCTCATGCTCTACATGCGGGTCCTCCCGGATGTGGACGAGGAGTACCAGCACACCTTCATGGACCTGTGCAACGAGTTCCTCGACCGAGCCGCGCCCGGCGCCGTCGAGGGGCTGCACACGTCGACCCGGCTGCAGTGGCACCTCGTACACGAACGGATGCTGCCCGACCTGCTGACGATGATCCTGGCCATCCGGATGGGGCCGGTCCCGATCGTCCGCCGGGGGCTCCGCCGCTACCACCAGCTGCCCTACCTGGACGCCGGGAGGCCGGAGCTGCCGCGCGAGCTGTACCGGGCCGGCGTGCCCACGCCCCGCACGAAGCTGCACGAGGTCACGTGGGTCGCGGACAAGCTTCATGTACGCGGGCACGCGTTCATCCAGGGGGCGAAGGTGCCGCGGCCATGGAGCGCCGTGCGGATGCTGTGGGTCGGTCAGGAGGGCGGCGGCCGCGTCATTCGCGTGTTCGGCAGGCCGAGCCGCTGTCCGGACGCCACGGCAGACTCCAATTTGGACCATTGCGCATACGACTGGTCGGGCTTCGACGCGGCGATCGACGTGCGATCGTTGCGGGGCAAGGATGGCACCTGGGCGGACGGCGTCTGGTCGGTCTCGGCCGGCGTAGTCGCTCGGGGCCAGAAGAGTCGTGGCGTGCTGAGCGCCGGTGACGAGGCGGGCCGGTTGTCACTCGTGCCCCGATACGTCGAGGACGACGTGCGCATCACCCCGCACCTTTCGGGGTGGAAGTTGCAGATCCGCGTGGAGCGGGTGGTGGCCCGCGCCCTCGCTAGTCGGTTCACCGATGACGCGATCGAGATCGAGGGTGACCTGCCCGGTGCGGTGGCCCCGTCGAGCGGCTCGGTCCAGCTGTCCCGGGCGCCGGGGGTGACCTGGCGCAGCTACCCGGCTCGCGTGGACGGCCGCCGGTTCGCCGTCACCGTTCCGCTGAGCGATCTACGGGCCGCGCTGGCGCCGGGAACGACGGCGATCGTCGGCGCGGCCGGCGACCGGTGGTTCGTCGAGTTCGTGGCCGACAACGATCCCGCGCAGACCCGCGCGGTCGTGGTGGACGAGAGCTTCGTCGAGGCGCGCCGCACGGACGGCGACCGCGACCTCCGCGTACATCGGACGGTCGACGGAGGGCTCGAGGTGTCGGCTCTGCCGGCCGGGCCCGCCATCACCGGGGCGCGCTGGGTCAATGGCGAGGAGTTCGAGCTGCGCGGCGACGTCCCGCCGACGTTCAGGGGCGACCTGGAGGTTGTGCTCCGATTGCGGGGCGCCCGCGAGGAGCGGGCCTTCCCGGCGTCAATGGTGGACCTCCGGTGGTCGGTGCGCGTGAATCCGGTCGCCGTCCCGACCTACGCCGGCACGGTGCAGCTCCGTTCGGGAACATGGGACGTACTGGCACGCCCGGCCGGCGGCGGATCGCAGGCCAACGTCGAGCTGCCACTGGCCGGCGGGACAGCGGATGACGTCCCACTCACCGTCGTGGATGCACACCGCGAGATCAGCCTGGAGCGGACCCACCTGGAGCGGCTAGCGCTCCGGGTGCGACCAGATCTGGAGGTCGAGGAGCGCGGCACGTTCGGCCAGGCGCGGCTGCGTGATCGCCGATACCCCGCGATGCGCCGGCAGCCGCTGCACGATGCGGTCCTGTTCAACAGCTTCACCGGTCGGCAGTACTCGGACAGCCCGCGCGCCATCCACGAGGAGCTGGTCGCCCGCGGCATCCCGCTCGACCACCTGTGGGTGGTACGCGACGGTCAGGTCGCCCTGCCGGAGAGCGCCAGCCCCGTGCGGCTGTCCGGCGCGGATTGGTACGACGCGTTCGCGACCTGCCGGTACATCGTGACAAACCAGCACCTGCCGGAGTGGTTCCGGCGCCGGGAAGGCCAGGTCGTCGTGCAGACCTGGCACGGCACTCCGCTGAAGCGGATCGCGCACGACATCGCCGACGTACGGTTCGCCGATCTGACGTACCTGAGCAGGCTCGACGAGGAGGTTCCAAACTGGAGCCTGCTGTTGTCGCCCAATCGGTTCAGCACACCGATCCTGCGCAGCGCGTTCCGGTTCGACGGCGAGATTCTGGAGAGCGGCTATCCCCGCAACGACGTGCTCTGCCGGGACACCTCGAAGGTGGCCAAGGAGGTGCGCGAGCGGCTCGCCCTGCCCGCCGATAAGAAGATCGTGCTGTACGCGCCGACCTGGCGCGACGACGAGTACTACGGCCCCGGCCGCTACAAGATTTCGCTCCAGCTCGACGTTGATCGGGCACGGCGGTCGCTCGGTGCGGATCACGTCATCCTGGTGCGCGCACACCCGAACGTGGTGGACGAGATTCCGCAGGCCGGCGGCGGGTTCGTCTGGGACGTCTCGACGTACCCCGACATCGCCGATCTGCTGGCCGCGGCGGACATCCTGGTCACCGACTATTCGTCGGTCATGTTCGACTTCGCGAGCACCGGCCGTCCGATGCTGTTCTTCACGTATGACCTGGAGCACTACCGGGATCGGTTGCGTGGCTTCTACGTCGACTTCGAGGCCGAGGCGCCGGGTCCGCTGCTCGCCACCTCGGAGGAGGTGGTCGACGCCATCCGCGACATAGACGCGGTCGTGGACCGGTATCGCGAGGCGTACCGGACGTTCGCCGCCCGAGCCTGCGACCTCGACGACGGCCACGCCACCGCGCGGGTGGTCGATCGGATGCTCGAACTCGGCTGACGGCGCCTGTCCTTCCCGTACCCGCCCTCCCCGTCGACGCGTCCTCCCTCGTCGATCATGGCGTCCCTCGTCGATCATGGACTTGTTGCTGTGAGTGGATCGCGGATCCACGACAACAACTCCATGATCGACGCTACAGTCCTTGATCGGCGGGCCGGCGGCCATGGGTCGGAACCCGCCACCAGCCCGTAGGCTCGTTGCAGGGTGTCCGAGCCGATGCGGAGGTGGCGTGGCCGGCGTGCAGCCCACGATCATCGATCTCGGCGTGCTCGACCGGGCCGATGCCGCCCGGGCGGCCGACGAGGCCGCATGGCTCGGCCGCGCGGAGTCCCGCCGACCGTGGCGGTTCCTGCGGCGCCTGCTGATCGGCGTGACTCTGGGCATCACGCTGGCCGCCGTGACCGCGGCGGCGCCGATCTCCCGCGGGCTGATTCCCACCCTCGCGACGCCACTGGGCGGCAACGGGGAGATGGTCGTCGGCGATCACGCGGTATACGCCCTTACCTGGCACCCGAATCGCACCGAGCTCGTTGCGTACCGCCTCGCCGACGGCTCGAGACAGTGGGCGGTGCCGACCGGTGCCACCCGCCTCGAAGGCAACGTTGGCGTCTTGGTGTTCGGCGACGTGGTCGTCGTGACCGAGTGGGGCAGCACCTCGGGGCCGGGCGAACCGGGCGCATGGTCGACGGCGTTCGACGCGCACGACGGCGCGAGGCTTTGGCGGCGGGACGGGGTCGTGAACGGCACTGCGGCCGGCGGCCGGCTCGTCATGACCCACGAGTTTCCGCGGCCGCTCGGCGCCCGCGGCTGGGGCATGGACATCGAACTCGTCGAGCCGCGGACCGCGCGCCAGATCTGGTCGCTCCAGCTCGACCAAGACGGTTACCGGCAGTATTCGATCGATTGGATCTCGAGGCCCGGGCAGGAGCACACCCGGCTCGTCACGCTGACCGGCTCCGGGCGGCTGCGCAGCTATGACCTGGCGACCGGCAAAATGATCGCGGAACGCCCGATGCCCACATTGGACACTCTCAGCCAGCTCAACCCGACCAACGGCGTCGTCCTGCTGTCCCAGGACTCGGATCCCACGCTCGTGATGGCGTACGGTGTCGACGACCTCGCGTGGCGGTGGGACGCGCGCGTACTCCGAGACTGGATGACGGGTGTGGCGTGCGGCCCGTTCATCTGCCTGCCCACTGATGCCGGTCTGCGGGCGGTCGACCCCGTCACCGGAGAGAACGCCTGGGTTCGCCCAGACCTCCTCATCGCCAACGACCTCGGTCCCCCGTGGCCGCGAGCGACGGGCACGGCCCTCCGGCAGGACCGGGAGACTACGGACCTCATCGACGTCCGGACCGGCCGAACGATCGTGAGTCTCGGACGATGGACGCCTCTCAGGCAGGGGCGTGGCACGGCGTACCTGATGAGCGAGCCGCAACCGCCGCCCGAGAATCGCAGCGTCTGGTTAGGCCGGTACCGGCCCGAGTTCGGCGCCGTCGAGCGGCTCGGCGTGCTGCCCGAGGTGATGTACTGCGAGAACTCCGGAGACTACGTCGTCTGCCACACGTTCCGCCACGAGGTCAGGGCCTGGCGGCTTCGGACCTAGGCAGCGTCGGCCGAGAGGAGGGTGCGGGTGGTCGTCGAGGGATCGACCGCGAAGGTACGCCGTGTGTGGGATACATTCGCCCCGCGCTACGACCGCGGGATGCGATTCATCGAGTGGGTGCAGTTCGGCGGCGGACGGGAGTGGGTGTGCTCCCGCGCGCGCGGCGAGGTGCTGGAGGTCGCCATCGGCACCGGCCGGAGCCTGCCGCTCTATCCGCCGGAGGTGAGGCTTACCGGCGTGGAGCTGAGCCCCGCGATGCTCGCGCAGGCCCAGACGCGAGCGCAGGAGTTGGTGCGCCTGGTCTGGTTGACCGAAGGCGACGCGGAGGCGTTGCCGTTCGCCGACGCGTCGTTCGACACGGTCGTCTGCACGCTGTCCCTGTGCGCGATTCCCGATGACCGGGCCGCGTTGGCGGAGATGTGGCGAGTCCTGCGCACGGGCGGACGCCTCCTGCTGCTCGACCACATTGGCAGCACGTGGCCCCCGATCCTCGCCGTCCAACGCCTCGTCGAGAGGTACACCATCCGGTCGGCGGGCGAGTATCAGACCAGGCGGCCGCGCCTGACGGCAGAGGCGATCGGCTTCGCGGTCGCCGAGACGGCGCGACTCAAGGCCGGCACGGTCGAGCGACTCGCGGCGATCAAGCCGGCGGGCGCCCGGCCGCCCGCGAGCGCCTCGCCCGCCGGGAGCGCTCAACTCTGACGGAGTTGGGCAGTCGGGCGAGCCGGGAGCGCCCAACTCTGACGGAGTTGGGCAGTCGGGCGGCCCGCGGCCCGCCAGGCCACACGTTCAGGCCGGCTCGCCGGTGCGCTGGGCGATGACGACGGTCGGTTCCTCGGCCAGGTTCTGCGTCGGTGCCTCCTCCTCGTTCGCCGCGACGGGTTCCGAGGCGCCCTCGTCCACCGCCGGCGCCTCTTCGGCCGCGGGCGGTTCCTCAACCGCCTCGTCGGGCGGTTGCTCAGCGACCTCGGCGGGCGGTTCCTCGACCGGCGGCGGTTCCTCGACGACCCCGCCGGGCAGCACGATGTCGACCTCGACGAGCGGGCTGCTCGTGCCCCGGTCGTCCCGGACGGTCAGCGCCGCGGGCCGGGTCGGCAGCGTCTCCCGCCAGCCGAGCTCCTCGAGCGCCACCCGGTCCGTGAGGTCGGGCAGCACGGCGGTGACCGACGTTCGGGACCAGTCCGCCGTGGGCAACGGCCGCCCGTCCAGCAACACCTGGTTGAACGCCGTGTTCACCGGCTTGCCCTCAGCGAGGAACCCGTCGCCGGCGACCAGGAGGTGCTGGTCGGTCCCGAGCACCATCCGCATGGGGGTCACGGACGTGATGACGGGCGCGGCGCCGGTCTCCAGCTGCTTCTTGACGAGGTACGCCGTCGTTGACACGCCGGACAGGGCGAGCAGAGTGGGCGGGATCGTCGGCAGACCCTTGCTCGGGTCGAGCGCGCTGGTGGTCGCGAAGCTGATGAAGAAGTACAGCAGCGCGATGAGGTTGAAGGCGAAGTACTGGAAGTCCACCATGTCGGTTTGGCCGGCGTCGTTGCTGACCGCCTCCGCGAGCCCTCGGCCGACGCCCGGCTCGGCTGTCGGCGGCGGCTTGAGGAGGTCCTGGCTGACCACCTTCCCCGAGGTGATGCCCTTGGCCGCGACCGCCCCCGCTATGGGCAGGCCAAGCAGCGCGACGTACTCCGGTCGGAACCCGGCGTTGAGGAAGTCCGCGAACGCGTCACCGAACCCGCCGACCCCGCGCGTCTCGGCGGTTCCGAACACGGTGCGCCCGAGGACGAC
The DNA here is from genome assembly GCA_036506795.1 of Micromonosporaceae bacterium. GTDB lineage: Bacteria > Actinomycetota > Actinomycetes > Mycobacteriales > Micromonosporaceae > DASXRC01. The sequence goes on along the minus strand of DASXRC010000199.1, from coordinate 13,334 downwards.
CATGTAGAGCAGTGTGTAGAGGATCCCGTACGTCCACATCACGGCCTGGATCTTGCTCGTGGACGCACGGCCATCGGCCCCGATGACCAGCGACTTGAGGCCGGCCCGCCGCGCGCGTACCAGAGCCGATGCGTACTCCGCGGCCGCGCTGACGGCGACCCGGCCGGCGGCGACCACGTCCTTGCCGAGTGGGCTTCGGTGCTTGCGATGGGCCGCGCGCGCGACCTGGGCGGCGTACGCCCGAGCGGCGTCGGCCCGCTGCTTCGCGATCTCCGCCGCCCGCTCGACCGACTCGTCGCCCTGCCGCCGGACCAGCCAGTCCAGGAACAACGTGATCGTCAGCAGAGCCCAGGCCGCGAACAACGCCGACCAGCGCGGGGTGAAGGCGAAGCCACGGTCCGCGTGCGCCGCCACGGCCCAGGCGAACGTCGCGGTCGCCGCCGCCCAGACGACCACGCCGAAGGTGCGCCACCGCCGCTTGAGTCGCTTCATCCCGGCCTCCTGTGCCTTGGAGAAACCGTGCACCCCTTGCCCGCGCCGGTCCATCGCCGGGTCTCGAAGCCGACAGGACGAGATCCGGACAACGTCGGGCGCCTTGACAACATCACTTGTCCGTCTGATGCTCGTGGCATGGACGAGGTGGCCGTGATCGAGGACGCCGCGACGGCGGAAATATCGCTGGACCCGATCCGCGCGCGCCTGTTGGCCGAACTCGCCGAGCCCGCCTCGGCCACCATGCTCGCCGCCAGGGTCGGCCTGGCCCGCCAGAAGGTGAACTACCACCTGCGCGAGCTGGAGCGGCACGGGCTCGTGGAGCTCGTCGAGGAGCGCCGCAAGGGCAACATGAACGAGCGGCTCATGCGCGCCACGGCCGCCTCGTACGTCATCTCGCCGGCCGCGCTGGCGGCCGTGCAGCCCGACCCGTCCCGCGCGCCGGATCGGCTCTCGGCGCGCTGGCTGCTCGCGGTCGCCGCCCGGCTGGTCCGCGACGTCGGCGCGTTGATTTCCGGTGCGACGAAGGCACGGAAGCGGGTGGCGACGTTCGCGCTCGACGGTGAGGTGCGCTTCGCCTCGGCGGCCGACCGCGCCGCGTTCGCCGAGGAGCTGGCGAACGCGGTCACCTCGCTCGTCCGCAAGTACCACGACGAGGGGGCGCCGCGCGGCCGCGACCACCGCGTCATCGTCGCGATCCATCCGAGCATCACCGACGAACCGGCCGCGCCGGAGCCGGAGCCCGAGGAATGAGGCCCGCCTTACCCGGAGCCGTGTGCACTCAGCGGGGACCGGTCACCCACCAGCCACAGGTGGCCGAACGGGTCGATGAAACCGCCCTGGCGGTGTACGCCCCATGGCGCCTCGTGGTCGCGGATCTCGTCGACGCTGCCGTCCGCTCCGGCCGCCACGGCACGGCCGATAAAGCCGTCGGGGTCATCCACGAAGACCTCGACTCGCACCGTCCGTGAACCAAGGGCCGCCGGAGTATCCCATCCGTTGTTGGCGGGTTCGCCCAGGAAGAACGGGACTCCGTCGACGGTCAGCCCGACGACGCCGCCGAGGCTCCACAGCTCGGTGGCGCCGAGCGCCTGTCTGTACCACCGCGCGGCCACGGCGGCGTCCGACACGGCCAGCATCACCGATATCACGGGAGGCTGCGCTCCGGACGTCATCATCTGCCTCCCCTCGGCTGGAGCTTTCGACGTACTCCGCAGGCGGACCGTACCGCGGGTGGGGGCCGACGTGCCGTTCCCGCTGGCCGTACGGGCGAGTATCCAGACCAAACCGTCCAGATCGGAATATCTCCATGTTGACCTGCCTCGACGCGCTTCTCCGCCGGTGCTAACGTCCGCCAAGCGACGGGCATGGCCGGCTCGTCGCGATCGGGGAACCGAACCAATCAGGCTGCCCCCGGCGCCGGTGCGTGTGATCCACGTGGCGGCGCCCACCTTTGATCCTGGGAGATCGAATGTCCCGACGTAGGTTCGTGATACCCGCAGTCGTGACGGCCGCGGCCGTATCCGTCGCCACCGTCATAGCTCTTGCCCCGTCCGGCTCCGCCGCCGCCGACGGGCCCTCACTGTCCAAGGAGGACCGGGCCCGCCTCGCGCGGGCCACCGCCTCCCACGAGAGCACGGTCACCGTACTGGTGGGCGCGAAGAGCGGTCAGGCCAAGACCGTTGCCGCCGGGCTCGCGGGCATTGGTGCCAGTGTGCGCTACCGCGACGACGACCTGGGATATCTGCGCGCCGTGGTCGCCACCGACCGCGCGGACCAGGTGGGTCAGCTCAACGGCGTACAGACCGTCGAGATCGACGCGACGGTACCGCTGCCGGATCCGCGGCCGGACGCCGCGGAGAGCCCCACGCCGCAGCCGGCGCCCGGCGCCAACACGCCGGCGAACAACCCGTACATGCCGATCCGGGACACCGGTGCCGCGCAGTTCGTCGCCGCGCACCCGAACCTCGACGGGCGCGGCGTGACCGTGGGTGTGGTGGACCTCGGCGTCGACCTCGACCACCCGGCGCTCGCGACAACCACGACCGGCGAGCGCAAGATCATCGACTGGGTGACAGCGACGCATCCGACCGATGACGCGGACCCGACCTGGGTCAGCATGGCGACCACCGTGCGCGGACCCAGCTTCACGGCGGGCGGCGGGACGTACACCGCGCCTGGAGCCGGCACGTTCCGCTTTGGCACGTTCAACGAGCGTGACCCCAACCTCGGCGGGGAGGTCGGCAACGATGTCAACCGGGACGGCAACCCGGCCGGCAGCAGCGGCGTGTTCGGCGTGCTGTGGGACGGCGGCAGCACGGCGTGGGTCGACACGAACCAGAACGGGTCGTTCGCCGACGAGAAGGCGATGACCGACTACAAGGCGAGGTACGACGTCGGTCACTTCGGCACCGACAACCCGGCGACGGCGATCGTGGAGTCCATGCCGTTCGTGGTGCAGATCGACGGCAAGGACAAGTTCGTCAACATCGGCATCGTCTCCGGCCAGCACGGCACGCACGTGGCTGGCATCATCGCGGGCAACGGGCTGTTCGGCGGCGCGATGACCGGCGCCGCGCCAGGCGCGAAGCTGGTCTCGATCCGGGCCTGCCTGTTCGTGGCCGGCTGCACCTCGCACGCGTTGATCGAGGGCATGATCTACGCCACGAAGCAGGCGAACGTCGACGTGATCAACATGTCCATCGGCGGCCTGCCGGCGCTCAACGACGGCAACAACACTCGTGCGCTGCTCTACAACCGGCTCATCGAGCAGTACAGCGTGCAGATGTTCCTGTCGGCGGGCAACAGCGGCCCGGGGCTGAACACGGTTGGCGACCCTTCGGTGGCCGACAGGGTGGTCAGCGTCGGCACGTACATCTCGAAGGAGACTTGGGAGGCCGACTACGGCTCGACCGTCCGGTACGCCGACAACCAGCACCCGTTCAGCTCGCGCGGCCCGCGCGAGGACGGCGGGTTCAAGCCCAGCGTCATCGCGCCGGGCGCGGCGGTCTCGTCGACGCCGCGCTGGCAGCCGGGCGGCCCGGTGCCGGGCACCTACGACCTGCCGCCGGGGTACTCGATGCTCAACGGCACGTCGATGGCGGCCCCGCAGGCGGCCGGCGCCGGCGCGCTGCTGGTCGGCGCCGCGAAGCAGCAGGGCTTCCAGCACCAGCCCGCCCAGCTGCGGCAGGCGCTGATGTCGACCGCCCGCCCGATCGACTTCCAGCGTTTCGGGGCGTACGAGCAGGGTGCGGGTCTCATCCAGGTGGGTGCGGCGTACGACCTGCTCAAGACCAACATCAAGACGGTCGACATCACGTCGCAGGTGCCGGTCAACACCGTGCTCTCCGGTTTCCTGGCCACCCCGAACCTCGGCGTGGGCATCTACGACCGCGAGGGTGTCACGCTCGGCACCAAGTACAACCGGGCGTACACGTTCACCCGTACGACCGGCGGGTCCGGCGGCGTGACGTACAACCTCTCGTGGGTGGGCAACGACGGCACGTTCAGCCTCGGCACGAGCACCGTGACGCTCGGGCTGAACAAGCCGGCCGTGCTCAGCGTGGACATCGATCCGGCGACCGTGGGCGCGCACTCGGCGATCCTGCGGCTGGACGACCCGGCCACGGTGGGGATCGACTATCAGACCGTGAACACGGTCGTCGTGCCGCACACGTTCACCGCCGCCGCGAACTACTCGGTCACCGAGTCGGGAACGGTCGGGCGCAACGAGGCGCTGCACTACTTCTTCAAGGTGCCGGCCGGCACGCCGGCGTTCAAGGTGGATTTCGCGGGACCGTCGTCGACGCCCGGCACGGGCCAGGCGCGGTTCCTGCGTTTCCACCCGTACGGTGTCGGCATCGACTCCAACGCGTCCACCTCCTGCTACCTCCCGTCGGCGGGATCGTGCGTCGGCTCGCCGAGCAGCCGCACGGCGACCAACCCCACGCCGGGCGTGTGGGAGGTGACGGTGGAGGCCCGCCGGACGTCGGACGTGCTGGCAACACCGTTCACCCTGACCGCGTCGATCCTTGGTGCCACCGTGGCGCCGAACCCGGACGTGATCCCGTCGGCGACCGCCGGCGTACCGCTGAACCGGTCGTACACGCTGACGAATACGCTCGGTGCGTTCACCGGCCGGGCCGTCGGCACGACGCTCGGCAGCGCCCGCCGGGGCGTGTTCACCATCGGGGACCTGCAACAGCAGCAGTACCCGGTGACCGTGACCCCGGGGTCGACGAGCCTACGCGCGACCATCGGCGGGACGTCGGATCCGGCGGCCGACCTGGATCTGTACGTCTACAACTGCACGTCGGGCACCTGCGTCCTCGCCGGGCAGAGCGCCGACGGCGACTCCGAGGAGTCGGTGACCCTCGCGAACCCGGCGGCGGGTGCCTGGGTCGTCGTCATTGATGGGTTCGCCGTGCCGGCGGGCACGACGACGTACAACTACGTGGACGTGTTCACCAACCCGTCGTTCGGCTCCGTCTCGGTCACCGACGCGAACGCGCTACGCGCCAGCGGCACATCGTGGACCGTCCCGGGCATCGTGACGGCGGACGCGGCGCCGGCCTCCGGTCGCGTGCTGCTCGGCTCGGTCCAGGTGCGCACGGATAGCAACGTCCTCGTCGGCTCGGGGGACGTCATCGTGGAGGCCGTGAGCTAGACCGGGACGACGGGCGGCCCCGGGCGCGAGCCCGGGGCCGCCCGTCGTGTCGGCAGCGTGCCTCGGCCGCGCAGGGTGCCTCGGCCGCGCTGCGGCCGAGCGCGATCTCCCTTAACGTGGGGCCCGGGCTCAGGGAGGGCTGGTGCGTACCGAGGACTGGTTTCTTACGGCGGCGGAGCGGCGCAACGCTCACAGTCGCCTGGCGGCCTGGTCCGAGGGCAATGATGCCGAGCCGCTGATCCACGGCGCGGAGTACTTCGCTCGGCTGGCGACGGAGGTGGAGGCACTCGGAGAAGGCGACCACCTGTTCTTCACGGATTGGCGGGGCGACCCGGACGAACGCCTGGGACCCGATGCCCCGACCGTGTCGGAGCTGTTCTCCGGCGCGGCGCGGCGTGGTGTCGTCGTCAAGGGTCTGATGTGGCGCTCGCACCCGGACGCCCTGACGTACAGCCAGCAGGAGAACAGGCATCTCGGCCACGCCGTCGAGGCCGCGGGCGGAGAGGTGCTGCTTGATCAGCGGGTACGCCGCGGCGGCTCCCACCACCAGAAGCTGGTCGTCCTGCGGCACGTGCACGAACCGGATCGGGACGTCGCGTTCGTCGGAGGGATCGATCTGTGCCACAGCCGCCGCGACGACGCGCGCCACGTGGGCGATCCCCAGGCCGTGCCGATGACCGAGGCGTACGGTCCGCGGCCGCCCTGGCACGACGTCCAGCTGGCCGTTCGTGGGCCGGCCGTCGGCGAGTTCGACGCGACATTCCGGGAACGCTGGGAGGACCACCACGCCCTGGACGCACACAGCCCGATCGCCTGGGCGCGGGACTTGATCGGCCGCGCGGACCTGACGACCGGCCGACTCCCGCCCCAGCCCGCCAACCCGCCGACGCGCGGCACGGCGGCGGTACAGCTGTTGCGGACGTACCCGGCACGTCGGCCGGGCTACGACTTCGCGCCGCGCGGGGAGCGGTCCGTGGCGCGCGCGTACGTCAAGGCGGTGCGTCGGGCGAGGCGGATCGTGTACCTGGAGGACCAGTACCTGTGGTCGAAGGAGGTCGCCCGGCTTTTCGCGGCGGCGCTGCGAGCCTGTCCGACCCTGCAGCTGGTGATCGTCGTGCCGCGGCATCCCGACGTGGACGGACGGTTGGCGCAGCCGCCCAACCTTCTCGGTCGCGAACAGGCGATGGAGGCATGCCGGCGGGCCGGCGCGGACCGGGTGCACGTCTTCGACGTCGAGAACCACGACGGCGTGCCCGTGTACGTGCACGCGAAGATCTGCGTCGTGGATGACGTGTGGGCCACCGTCGGAAGCGACAACTTCAACCGGAGGTCGTGGACACACGACAGCGAGTTGTCCTGCGCGGTGCTGGACGGACGCCGGGACGCGCGCGAGCCGACCGATCCTGCCGGCCGCGGGGACGGCGCCCGCCTCTTCGCCCGCGAGCTGAGGCTCCGGCTCATGCGCGAACACCTCGACCGAGCGCCGGACGGCACAGAGGACGCGGATCTGATCGATCCGGAGTCGGCCGTCCGGGCCCTCACGAGGTCCGCCGAGGACCTAGAGGCCTGGCATGCCCGCGGCCGGAATGGGCCGCGTCCACCCGGCCGACTACGCCCGCACAACCCGCAACGGCTAGGCATCTTTACACGGCTCTGGGCGGACCCGGCGTACCGGTTGGTCTACGACCCTGACGGCCGGCGCTGGCGGGACAGGGTGCGCGGAGCCTGGTGACCGGCCGAGCCGGGCGGCACCCTGGAACGCCCGTCGCCAGTGGGCGGTCAGCCCGGCCCGCCCACCACTCGACTGCGACGTCCGAAAACCGCCGGACGGCCCGGCCGGTGCGCTGTTGTATGGGGTGATGAGCGTTTACACGACGATCGACAGCCCGCTAGGTGAGCTGCTGCTGGTCGGCGCCTCTGCGAACGCGTCCCGCGGCGTGGCCTTGATTTCCGTGTCCTTTGTGGACATTGCGTCGCCCCGTTCGCACGGGCGGCGGGATCCGGGCGCGTTCGCGAATGTTGAGCGGCAGCTTCGCGAGTACTTCACGGGGGAGCGCACGGAATTCGACGTCGCCCAGGTGCCATCGGGAACGGCGTTCCAGCGCCGTGTCTGGGCCGCGGTGGAGGCGATCCCGTACGGCCGGACCGCGACGTACGGCGAGGTGGCGGCGCAGGTCGGTGCGCCGAGGGATCGCATCCGGGCGGTCGGCGCCGCGATCGCGGCGAACCCGCTGCTGATCGTGCGGCCCTGCCACCGCGTCGTCGGCGCGGACGGCGCGCTGACCGGGTACGCCGGTGGCGTCCAGCGCAAGCGCGACCTGCTGACGCACGAGGGTGCGTTGCAGCCGCAGCTAGTCTGAGCGGCCGTACCTCAGCCCACGGTGTCCGCGGCGCATCTGACGCGAGGGTTCCACATCGCGAACGTGCCAGCGGGGTTGTGCTTCCAGATCCATGCGTGCAGAGAGTAGAAGGGCGGAAGCCCGTACCGGTTGGGGCTCCCGGTGAAGTCGAACTCGTGACCGAACAATGCGGGTGGGTGCCGGTGGTTGGCCGCCCACGCCTCCTGGATCACGACGTACTCGACCGCGACAAGGTGCAGGCGGCCGGTTCTGTCGGGTTCGTACACGACCGCTTCCGGAGTGAGCGCGTCGACCTGGCCGTCACCGACGAGTGAACCGTTGACATAGTGGACACCCATGCCACCCATGCCGGGCATGTCGATGCACGCGACGCTGTTGACGTCCACGAACCGGCCGTAGCCGGCCCTCTGCGCAACCGGGAGGTTGTGGTACCTGGCCGTCGCTTGCTTCACCTGACCGAGGCCGGGGCGCCGCTCGGCCGCGTACGCGGGGGTCGCGACGACGGCGACCAACGCGGCGGCGAGCATCGGGGTAAGGAGTCTACGATGCATCGCCCGCGACCTCCTTGTCCGAATAGAAGTACGGATCGAGCACGCGCACCTCGGTGATGGCGTCCACAGGCAGCCCGTTTCGCTCGGCCGCCAGGCGGATGGCCTCCGGAGATGGTCCGTCGTAGACACAGAACGTCTTTGCGTGATCGTCGGACACATAGGAGTGAACCCAGGTCACGCCCTGCTCAGTGTTGTTGACGACCACGCCGGCGACGGCCTTGACTCCGGCGTCGTTGATCGGAATGTGGAGCCCGTCGATGAATGTGCGTTCCACGAGATAGCGAGGCATCAGCTCGACCCTCCGTTTCGGCGCCGGTGGATCCGGCTTGACGGAACCGTACGAACCAACCAGGAACGCTCACATCAGGAGCAGTTCCCATCCTGGCGCCGCGAGCTGCCCAGGCACACAGCCCGGACATCGGCAGGATTACCCATATTTCGCTGGGCTGTCCCCATCCCGCCAGCTCACGGTGCTCCGATCCGGCGATGTCGTAAACCGGACCATCGACTTGGGCCCGAAGACCTGTCAGGGTGACGCTGTGGGGGTCGAAACCGCAGGTGAGACGGCTTCGGGCGGCGTACTGCTCGAACGCTCAGACCATCTGTCAGCGTTGCGCGAGGCGCTGGCCGCAGCCCTGGGCGGACGGCGCGGCGTCTTGGTTCTGCTCGGGGGCGAGGCGGGCGGCGGGAAGACGACGTTGCTGCGGCGCTTCTGCGCCGACCGCGAGTCGGTCGAGCGCGTCCTGTGGGGTTCGTGCGACCCGTTGTTCACGCCGCGTCCACTGGGTCCGTTCATCGACATCGCCGTGGAAACCGGCGGCGAGTTGCGCGACCTTGTGATGGCCGGCGCCAAGCCGTACCAGATCGCGCCTGCGGTCATCCGAGCCTGCCAGGCGAGCCGGGGCACCATTATCGTCCTGGATGATCTGCACTGGGCAGATGAAGCGACGCTGGACGTGCTGAGCCTGCTGGGTCGCCGGATCGAGGCCATTCCGGCGCTCCTGGTCGCGACCTACCGTGACGACGAACTCGATCGGATCCATCCGCTGCGCCGGCTCCTCGGCGAACTGCGGAGCACGACCTCGATCCGTCGGCTCACGGCACAGCCGTTGTCGCGGGCGGGGGTCGCCGCGCTCGCGGCGCCGCACGGCCTCGACGCGGACGCGTTGTACGCGGCCACAGCCGGCAACCCGTTCTTCGTCACCGAGGTGATCGCGGCGCCCAGCGCCGACATTCCTTCGACGGTCCGCGACGCGGTTATGGCTCGTGCCGCGCGACTGAGCGGCGCCGCGACGACCGTCATCGAAGCGGTCTCGGTCGCGCTCCCGCAGGCCGAACTATGGCTCCTCGACGCACTCGTGACCGACGTCGCCGGCGCGCTGGAGAAGTGTCTGAACTCCGGCATGCTCGAAGCTGTCCCGGGAGGGGTCGCGTTCCGGCACGAACTCGCGCGGATGGCGATCGAGGAATCGTTGTCGCCGCGCCGCCGGATCGCGCTGCATCGCCGGGCGCTTCAGGCGCTTGCCGCGCCGCCGGCCGGCAGCGTGGATCTGGCAAGGCTGGCGTACCACGCCGAGGCGGCCGACGACTCCGAAGCGGTGCTCCAGTTCGCGCCGGCGGCGGCTCGGCATGCAGCCTCGATCGGGGCGCATCGCGAATCGGCCGCCCAATACGCGCGGGCACTCCGGTTCGGCAGCGACCTCTCCGCGGACGCGCGCGCCGCGCTGCTCGAAGGCCGCTCGTACGAGTGCTACCTGACCGACCAGACGGAGGCGGCCATCGGCGCCCTGGAGCAGGCCATCGAGTGCTGGCGAGTGTCCGGGGAGGTGCTTCGGGAGGGAGCGGCGTTGTCGCAACTGTCCCGCCGGCTGTGGTGCGGCGGGCGTAGTGCCGAGGCCGCGAAAGCCGGACAGGAGGCGGTGCGCCTGCTCGAAGGACAGCCGCCGGGCCGGGAGCTGGCGCTCGCGTACAGCAACATCTGCCAGCTGTACATGAACGACGAGCGGTTTGACGAGACGGTCTCGTGGGGGATGCGAGCGCTCGACCTCGCCGAATCCCATGGCGACACTGCCGTGATCGTGCACAGCCTCAACAACATCGGCACGATCCAGCTTCTCGCCGGTATGCCGGACGGCAGAGAGAAACTGGAACGCAGCCTCGCGTTGGCGGAACGGGATGGGCTGGAGGAGCACGTAGGCCGGTTCTTCATCCACCTCGGGTGGGCGATGACCCGCACCCGCGCGTACGAGCTCCAACCCTGGCTCGACCGCGGCGTGAAGGCGTGTGGGGAGCTCGGGCTCGAAGGCTGGGAACTCTACGTGTTGGCCTACCGCGCCCGCCTCAATGTCGATCTCGGCCACTGGAACGACGCCGCGGCCGACGCCGCGCACGTGCTCCGGTCCGCCCGGTCCTTGCCACTCTTGCGTCTGCTCGCGCTCAGCGTTATCGGGCTCGTCCGGGCCCGCCGGGGCGACCCGCAGCAGTCGCCCCCGCTCGACGAGGCTCTCGCGCTGCTCGAGGGGCAGGATGAGCTCCAATACCACGCACCCGTGGCTGCGGCGAGAGCGGAAGCCGCCTGGCTGAACGGCCGCGGCCCGGCCGTCGACGGCATCACCCGCGATGTCCTCAAGGCTGCTGGGGACCGGCGCGCCTCCTGGGTGGTTGGTGAACTGGCTTGGCTGCGAAGGCTCGCGGGGATTGACGAGACCGTACCCGGAGTGGTGATCGAGCCGTACTCGTTGCAGCTGGCCGGCGACGCGAGCGCCGCCGCAGCAGGGTGGAGCCGACTCGGCTGCTCCTACGACGCCGCACTCGCACTGGTCGAATCGAACGATGAGCCCAGCCTCCGCCACGCGTTGGCCGAGTTCCAGCGGCTCGGCGCCCGCCCGGCCGCCGGGATTGTGGCCCGCCGTCTACGCGAGCACGGTGTGCGCGACCTTCCACGCGGACCCCGCGCGGAGACCAAGCAGCACCCGGCCGGGCTCACCCGTCGTGAAGCCGAGGTGCTCGCGCACGTCCAGCAGGGCGCGTCAAACGCCGAGATAGCCGCCCGGTTGTACCTGTCGGAGAAGACAGTGCATCATCACGTCTCGGCGATCCTGCGGAAGCTGGGTGTCGGCAGTCGGGGGCAGGCGGTCTCCGAGGCCACCCGGCGCGGGCTCACTGCCGCAAACTAGCTGCGCGGAGCTCGACCTCGTGGCGATTCCCACCGACGTCGTGAGCCCTCTCGCCTGATTAGCGCGATCCGCACTCAGCGAGGGAGCGTGAGGTCCAGTTCGAGCCAGTGAGCCAGGTCCTTGATCTCACGATCGATTGCCGCGGTCACCGTCTTGGTGAACGGGACGTCCTGGTGGATCGCATGGACCCGGAGCACGCCGGCTGTGCGGTCGGCGGTCGCATCGAGCTTGCCCACCAGCCGGTCGCCGTACAGGATCGGAAGCGCGAAGTACCCCCACCGACGCTTGGCAGCAGGCTTGTACATCTCCAGCTGATAGTCGAACTCGAAGAGCTCGACGGTGCGCCTGCGGTCGTGGATGAGCCGGTCGAAGGGTGACAGCAACGCCGCGCGCCCTGAGAAGGGCTGGCCCAACTGGGATGGATCAACTCGCCACGTGCCCTTGACTCCCTCGACCAACGCTGGCTCACCCGCCGCGCCCACGTCCACCGGCTCGACCGGGGATTCCGGCGCTCGGGCGCGGGCGATGCCCAGCGCGCGGAGCCGCCGCTCGTCGCGGATGCGGAGCGCCTCGTCTACCGGAACCACTGGGTGATCGGGGTAGACCCGGGTCGCCAGGTCCCACAGCCGGTCGCCGCCCTGCCGTCCCGCGACGGCGACCTCGCCCCGCGACACCATGAAGTCCAGCAGCTGGGTGACGTTGCGGTCGTTGGTCCACCCGGTCGACTTCCACGACACCTTGCAGGTGTCTGGAAGATCGCGGGCTGGCAGCGGCCCCGAAGAACCAAGCCGATCGAGGATGTCCAGGCGGCACGCGTCGTTGGCGCGCACCCAGTCGCGCCGATACTGCCGCCAGGAGGGCAGCTTTCCGCGCCCGGGCCACTGGGCCATCTCGGCGCGGTACAGCGCGAGATCTTCGCCGGGCCGGATCATCGCCCGCAGCTCCAGCAGCGTCCGGTTCTCCAGCGCGGCGTTCAACTCGGCTGGTGCGTACGACGACCCGAGACGACTCCACGCTACGAGGTCGGCATTCGGCGCGATGGCGGCGGTCGGGTCGATCTGCAGCAGAGTCAGTCGGCGCACCACCTCGAGCAGCTCACCTGGCCGGATGCTGTCCAGGAGCTGTGCGCGCACGGCGATGCGGCGTCCGTCTGTACGAGAGAGCTCGTGGACGGTCACGACACGAGGTTAGGCGATCGGCCTGATCAGGAACCACCGCCCGGGGGGCCGAAGTGGAAGGCCTGGACGGCGTCCAGTGATGTCGGTGTGTGGTCTTCGCGCCGAGCTTGGCATCCTTGGGACATGCAGACCGTGTACGAGGCCGCGGGCGGTAGCGAGGGCCTGCTCCGCCTGGCGGCGGCGTGGCACTCCCGGGTGATGGCCGACGAGGTAGTCAGCCACGCGTTCAGCCACGGATTCCATCCTCAGCACACTGAGCGACTCGCTGCGTACTGGGGGGAGGCCCTCGGCGGGCCCACCACCTACTCCGATACCTATGGAGACGAGACGTCGGTCGTTCGGATCCACAGCGGCAACGGCCAACACGAGGAGATGGACCGCCGGGCGATCGCCTGCTTCGACCAGGCCCTGGAGGATATGGGGCTGAGCGCAGCCGAGCCCGTCCGGCAGGTGTTGCACGACTACTTCGCCTGGGCCACCACGACGACCATGTCGCGCTACCACGAGTCCGCTGCCGATGTTCCCGAGGGCTTATGCATTCCGCGATGGTCCTGGGACGGACTGCAGGGCTGATTCAGCACAACCGCGCCCTGACGTCCCGAAGGCTCAATATCCCGTCCGACCAAGGAGCCTCGTCACGCCGTCGACGGGATTCGATGTGCGCTCCCGCGTTGGCCCTGGCGCCGCTGGCAGTCGCTGGCCGCCGGTGGCACCCCTGGCAGGTACGCTGGGAGGCCGCGCCCTCGTAGCTCAGGGGATAGAGCAACGGTTTCCTAAACCGTGTGTCGCAGGTTCGAATCCTGCCGGGGGCACCCTGTGATGTCTCGGGACATGGGTGACACCTGTCTCGGGACATCATTGCATCTGGGTGCCTTTGTTCGTGCCGCGTGGTTGGTAGTCGCGGGCGGGGT
>DASXRC010000198.1:0-5613 GCA_036506795.1 Micromonosporaceae bacterium | reverse complement strand
GATCAAGGGCACGATCGGGTCGTCGTCGCCGGCCAGCACGAGTGTCGGTTGCGGGAGGCTCCGCAGCCACGGCAGGCTCGTCCAGCCGCTGATCGCGTAGAGCTGGCCGAAGTACCCGCGTACCGAGGGCCGCTCGATGAAGCGGGCGATCGAGCCGTGCAGCAGCGCGTCCGGGTCGCGGCGGGCGTCTCCGCCGTAGATCCGTCCGGCGATGCTCCGGTAGTAATCGGGTTGGTAGTAGCGCCGCGGCGTGGCCAGCGCCAGCAGGACGCTCGGGGAGCCGGGAACGCCGCCGAGGCCGGGCCCGGTCGCGGCCAACACGAGTCGCCGTACCCGGCTGGGTGCTTGATGGGCCAACTGTTGGGCGACGACTCCGCCGAGCGATACGCCGAGCACGTCGACCCGGTCGTATCCGAGCGTGTCGAGCATCCGCTGCACCGTCCGGGCCACGCCGGGCATCCGCCGCGGCCATGCGTACGCCGTCGACTGCCCGACGCCCGGTGCGTCGAAGGCGATGGTCTGCATCCCGCGGGCGGTCAGCTCCCGTTCGAACGGATGGGCCAGGTCGAGGCTCGCGCCGAGCCCGGTGATGAGCAGCAGCGGCCGGCCGTCGCCGCGTACCGAGGCCCGCAACCGGACACCGTCGACCTCGACGAAGCGGATCGCCGCACCGTCAGGTGAAGGCGCCGACACCGGTGATGTCTTTGCCGACGATGAGGGTCTGCATGGTCTCGGTGCCTTCATAGGTGTGGATGGTTTCCATGTCAGCCATGTGCCGGATCACGTGGAAATCAAGCAGGATGCCGTTGCCGCCGAGCAGGTCGCGGGCCTCCCAGATGACCTGCCGGGCCCGGCGGGTGTTGTTCATCTTGGCGATGGCGGCGATGGTGTCGGTCAGCCGGCCCTCCTCGATGAGCCGGCCCAGGCGCAGGCAGTACAGCTGCATCGAGCAGATCTCGGCGAGCATCTTGACCAGCTTGTCCTGCACGATCTGGAAGCTGACCAGCGGCTTGCCGAACTGCTTGCGTTCGCGGCAGTAGGCGACGGCGATCTCGTACGCCGCGGTGGCGTGGCCAAGCGCCGCCCAGGCGACCGCGTTACGGGTACCGGCGAGTACCCGCCCGGCGTCCTTGAAACTTTTCGTGTTGGGCAGCCGGTTCTCCTCCGGTACCCGTACGTCGGTCAGGACGATCTGCGCCTGCCAGACGGCGCGCAGCGAGCCCTTGCCGTCGATGCGCGTCGCGTTGTACCCGGGGGTGCCCTTCTCGACGAGGAACCCCTTAACCTGCTTGTCGGAGGTGTCGCGGGCCCAGACCACCACGACGTCGGCGAGGGTGCCGTTGCCGATCCACTTCTTCTCCCCGTTGATGACCCACTCGTCGCCGTCGCGGCGCGCGGAGGTCTCCAGAGCGATCGAGTCGGAGCCGTGCATAGGCTCCGTCAGCGCGAAGGCGCCGAGCTTGTCCAGTTGGGCCATCGCTGGCAGCCAGCGTTGCTTCTGTTCCTCGGAGCCGAACATCGCAATGGACTGCATTGCCAACCCGGCCTGCACCCCGAGGAACGTGCCGAGGCTTCCGTCGCCGCGGTTGAGCTCCATATGCACCAGCCCGGTGGCGATCGGGCTCATCGGCGGGCAGCCGTACCCGACGATGCCGTCGCCCACGATGCCCAGCTTGGCCAGCGACTCGACTAGCGGCCACGGGAACTCCGCGCGCTCCCAGTACCCGTTGATGACCGGCAGCACCTCGTCGTCGACGAAGTCACGGGTACGCCGGAGGTAGTCCAGTTCCTCGCGGGTGAGCTGGTCGGCGATGCGGAAGTAGTCGGTGCCGAGCGAGCGGCCGATGTTCTCATACATGGTGACCGTCCCTAACTGTCGAACACGTACGTGCCGGGCGCGTCGACGAGCGGTCGCAGGCCACCGCCGCCCAGTTCATCGGGTGCTGCTCTCTCCGGGCCGCACCGTTCGCCGAGCCAGGCCACGACGTCCGGCCACCAACTGCCCGATACGGTCTCGGCGGTCTTCAGCCACAAATCCGGATCGCCGGGATTCTCCTTGTTCACGTGGTAACTGGCCTTCGGGTTGCCGGGCGGGTTGACCAGCGCGGCGATGTGGCCGCTGGTGGACAGGATGAACCGGCTGTCGCCGCCGAGCAGCTGGGTGCTGCGGTAGCAGTTCTGCCACGGGGTGATGTGATCGGCGATCCCGGCAACGAGGTACGAGTCCACCTCGATGCGGGAAAGGTCGACGGGAAGCCCGAGGACCGTCATGGAGCCGGGAGTGACGAGGCGGTTCTCCAGTCCGAGGTCGACGAAGTCGGCGTGCAGCTGCGCACTCATCCGGGTGGTATCGGCGTTCCAGAACAGGACGTCGAAGGCCGGCGGGTTGCGGCCGAGCAGGTAGTTGTTGACCCAGTAGTTCCAGACCAGGTCGCCGGGCCGCAGCCAGGCGAACACCTCGGCCAGGGAGCGCCCGTCGAGGTAGCCGCGTCGCCGGGACCTGGCGACCGCGGCGGCAGCGAGCCGCCGGTCGGTCAGGGCGGCGGCGGTACCGGCCCGAGCCGTGTCGAGAACGGTGACCAGGAGGCCGAAGGCGGCCAGCCGGTCCTGCCGGCCGGTGGCGGCGAGGTGGGACGCGGCGATGGCGGCGATGATGCCGCCCGAGCAGACGCCGGTCAGCGCCGTCCGGTCGGTACCGCAGATCCGCTCCACCGCGTCGAGCGCGTCGAGCACCGACTGCACGTACATGTCCATGCCCCAGCTGGCGTGCCGGGCATCCGGGTTGCGCCAGGAGATCACGAACACCTGCTGGCCGCCCTGCACCAGGTACTCCACCAGGCTGCGGCCTGGCGTCAGGTCGAGGGCGTAGTACTTGTTGATGGTCGGCGGCGCGAGCAGCAGCGGCACCTCGCGGACCCGCTCGGTCTGCGTGCGGTATTGGATCAGCTCAAGGACCTCGGTGCGGAGGACGACCGCACCGGGGCTGACCGCGACGGTGCGGCCCACCTCGAACGGCGTCTTGTCGACCATCTCCGGGATGCGCGGCGGGTTGACGATGTCGCGCAGGAACGCCAGCCCGCCGCGGACCAGGTTCTGGCCCGCGGTGTCCACGACCGCTTTCGCCGACGCCGGATTGACCAGCGGTACGTTGCTGGGGGACAGCGCCTCCACCAGGTTCTCCACGAAGAAGCGCGTCCGCTGATCGTCACGCCAGTCCAGGTCGGCGTCGACGACGAGTTGGTCGGCGGTGCGCCCGGCGGCGAGATAGCCCTGCACGGCGCGGCGCAGCAGTGGATTCTCCATCCACGCGGCGTCGGCGAACCGGCGGTCCCGTTTGGACGGAGCGATCGTCGAAGTGCCGGCCACGACGCGGGCGAGTTCGGCGGTCAGGCTGCCCAGCCGCCGGCCGGTCGCACGCGGATGGCGAGCGAGCCGGGCGGCGAAGCGCGCGGTCGAGGTATTCGGTGCCAGCCGGCGCATGGGACCCAGGGCGGCGTCGACCAGCAACGCGTCAAGTGGAGCGGCCTGGTCGGCGAGCTCGTTCGTCTCGGGAAGGGTCATCTCAGCGCTCCCCGAGCTCGGCGGGCGGAACGATCTCCCGCTTGAGGATCTTGCCGGTGGCGTTCTTCGGTAACTCGTCCACGATCCACACCTTCCGCGGGTACTTGTAGGCGGCGACCTGCCGCTTGACGTGGTCACGCAGTTCGCTCGCGGTGGCGGTGGCACCCGGCTTGAGCGCGACCGCCGCGCCGACTTCCTCGCCCAGGTCCGGGTGCGGCAGCCCGATCACGGCGACCTCGGCCACGGCTGGGTGCTCGTGCATCACCTCTTCGATCTCCCGCGGGTACACGTTGTACCCGCCGCGGATGATCAGATCCTTCTTGCGGTCGACGATCGAGAAGTAGCCGTCCTCGTCGACCCGACCGATGTCGCCGGTGCGGAACCACCCGTCCGTGATCGCGGCGGCGGTTGCCTCCGGACGCTGCCAGTACCCCTTCATCACGTTGTGGCCGCGGATCGCGATCTCGCCGGTCTCTCCTTGCGGTACCGCGTTGCCCTCCTCGTCGACCACCCGCATCTGGACACCCTCGATCGGGGTGCCGATCGTGCCCGGCTTGCGTTCCCGGTCCGGGTGGTTGAACGACGCGACCGGCGAGGTCTCCGACAACCCGTACCCCTCCAGAACAATGCAGCCGAACGCCGCCTCGAAGGCGCGCAGCACCTCGACCGGCATCGCCGCGCCGCCGGAGAAGCACAGCCGCAGCCGCGAGACGTCGTAGGAGTCGCGGTCCGGACGGTGTAGCAGAGCACTGAACATCGTCGGTACGCCGGCGAAGACAGTTACCCCGTGCTCGGCGAGGATCCGCAGCGCCTGCCCGGCGTCGAAGCGCGGCAACAGCGTGAGGCAGGCGCCTGCCGCGACGGCGGTGTTGAGCGTGCAGGTCTGCCCGAACGCGTGGAACAGCGGAAGCCCGCCGAAGATCACGTCGTCCGCGGTGAGCTGGATCAGGTCGTTGCGCATGATCTCCGTGTTGCGGGTGAGGTTGGCATGGGTCAGCTCGGCACCCTTCGGCTGGCCTGTGGTGCCTGAGGTGTAAAGGATCAACGCGGTGTCGTCGTCGCCCCGCTCGGTCACCTCCCCGGCCGGCCTCGCGGTCCCGAGCATCTCCTCGAACCCGCCGGGATCGACCACGATCGCATCGGCCCCCGCCTGCTTCGCGCCGGCCTGCGCCTCATCCGCGAACGCCTGCCCGACGAACATCAACCGGGCGCCGGAGTCGCCGAGGTAGTAGCCGACCTCCCGCGCCTTGAGCAGCGGGTTCATCGGCACGACAACCGCGCCGGCACGCTGCACGCCGTAAAAGACGACGGCGAACTCCGGCGTGTTGGGCAGCATGATCCCGACCCGATCGCCGGGCTTCACGCCGCGGTCCTGAAGCAACCCGGCCACGCGGGCGCTGGCCTGGTCGAGTTCGCGGTACGAGAGGGTGTCGTCCCCGATACGGAGGGCGGCACGGTCGGCATAGGTGTGGGCGCTACGTACGACGATCGATGCGAGATTCACGGCAGATCCACCCTCCGGGACACTTTCGCGTCCATCGAGTAGGGCTGCCCACCATCGCCGCCGGCGCGGGTGTAGAAGTGTCGCCGGTGTGGAGCAGCCCTTTGAGTCTGCGCCGACTCCTCCGGCCGGTCCAGGAGCCACTGGCGGCAGTGGAGCTGAGAGCCTCCTACGCGTCGTCTTCGGCCACATCGATCAGCACCTTGCCCACGGCGCCGTCCTGCACGGCGGCGTGTGCCTGCCGGGCCTGGTCGAGCGAGAAGTGGTGCAGCGGCAGACCGGCCGCTGCGCCGACCCGGACGGCCTCGTCGTACAGGGCCGCCATGATGTCCTCGACGGCGACCTCCTTGGCCTCGTTCGGCGCGGTGTACAGCAGGACGAACTGCCATCGGGCGTTGGCGACCATCATTTTGCGTACGGGCAGGGTGAACTCGTCGCGGTCGTCGGCGTACACCGCCAGCGCGCCGAGCCGGCCCAGCACCGCCACGTCGATGGCGGCGTTCGCGGCGGGAGCGACCTCGACGACGGTGTCGACGCCCTTCGGTACGATC
>DASXRC010000197.1:0-22303 GCA_036506795.1 Micromonosporaceae bacterium | reverse complement strand
GAGCTCCAGACTCGTGAGCGCGGAGAGCTGGGTCGCCGTGAGGTCGCCGACGGGACGGGTCTGCCGCAGCCGCCGGTGGAGTTGGGTGATCGCGTCGCGCAGCGTCACCGCTGTATGCGCCGACGTCTGGCGCTTCGCCATCACCGTCCGCTCCGTCACATCCTTAGCATAACTAAGTAGCTAGGCTAACGACCACCGATTATGACCCCGGTCACCCCTCAGAAGATCAAGGTCTCCAACGGCCCGCGCAGGAAGTACACGACGAAGAGGGCCGCCACGGCGTACAGCAGCGGGTGCACCTCGCGGCCCTTGCCGCGCGCGAGCTTGATCAAGGCGTACGCGATGAGGCCGGCACCGATCCCGTTTGAGATCGAGTACGTGAACGGCATCAGCACGATCGTCAGGAACGCCGGAATCGCGATGTCGTAGTCGGTCCAGTCGATCGTCCGAACGGCGGTCATCATCAGGAATCCGACGACCACCAACGCCGTGGATGCCGCCTCGAACGGCACGACGGTCACCAGCGGCGCGAGGAACATCGCGAGGAGGAACAGCACGCCGATGAAGAGGTTCGAAGCGCCGGTGCGCGCGCCCTCCGCGACGCCGGCGGCGCTCTCGATGTACGAGGTGTTGCTCGACACGCTCGCCGCCCCGCCGGCCGCCGCGGCCACCGAGTCGACGAAGAGGATCTCCCGCGTACGCGGAGGCGTGTTCTCCTCGTCGAGCAGGCCGCCCTCCTGGCCGACCGCGACCATCGTGCCCATCGTGTCGAAGAAGTCGGTGAGCATCAGCGTGAACACGAACATCAGCGCGACCAGCCAGCCGGCCTGTTCCCACGACCCGAGCACATTGAACTTGCCGAGCAGTGACAGGTCCGGCACGTCCACCAGCTTGTCCGGAAGCTCCGGGACGTTCAGGCTCCAGCCCTTGGGATGGCCCGGACCGCCGGGCCCGATGTTGCCGATCGCCTCCACGACGATGGCGAGCACGGTGGAGCCGACGATGCCTATCAGGATCGCGCCGCGTACCCGACGCACCACGAGCACGATCGTCAGCAGGAGGCCGACGAGGAAGACCAGGCCGGGCCAGGTCACTAGGCGGCCGCCGATGCCCAGGCCGATCGGTGGCGTGGGGCTACCGGTGCTGCGGACGAAGCCGGCGTCGACGAAACCGATCAGGGCGAGGAACAAGCCGATGCCGACGCCGATCGCGGTCTTCAACTGCGTGGGCACCGAGTGGAACACGGCGGTACGCAGGCCGGTGAGCACCAGGATCGCGATGATCACGCCTTCGATGACCACCAGGCCCATCGCGTCGGCCCAGGTCATCTTCGGGGCGATCTCGTACGCCACCATGGCGTTCACGCCTAGTCCGGCGGCCAGTGCCAGCGGGAACCGGGCCACCACGCCCATCAGAATGGTCATCACGCCCGCGACGAGCGCGGTGGCCGATGCGACAGCGGCCAGCGGCAGGCGGCCACCGTTGGCGTCTGTCGCGCTGCCGAGGATCAGAGGGTTGAGCACCACGATGTACGCCATCGTGAAGAACGTCGCGAGACCACCGCGTACCTCTCGGCCGAGGTTCGAACCACGGGCAGTGATCTCGAAGTACCGGTCGAAACCGCCGAGGGGCTGAGGCTTGACGGGGGTCTCTTCGCGGGTCTCCGTCGTGTCCATGACGTCCTCACATCGATGATCGCGGCAGGTCCCGCGCGCATCGTTTCAGACCGGGGCCCCGACCGGAAGCCCCCGCGGCCGGGGGTTCGGCCTACGAGCGATCATTCGGCCGTACGCTTGTCCGCGTGTCCGGCCCGAACTCCACGCGCCCGGAGGCGGCCGCGCCGCCGGAAGCCCCGCGGCAGCAGCCGCTGGACCCGCCGATGGTGCCGTTCGCGCTCGCCGGCATGGCGGCGTGGGCCCTCGTCGGACTGGTGCTGCTCGTGTTCTTCCGCGGCTGGCTCGCCGACCACGGGCATACGAATTGGCTGTGGATCTGCCTCGCCGGTTTCCTGCTCGGCATTCCGGGCCTGCTGGTGATGTTCAGGCACGACGCGAACCGCCGCGCGCGGCGCTCGACGCCGCCGATCGAGCGTGGCGACTGACGCCGCGGCCCCGCCGCGGGTGGGGTCAGCCGTGGCCGTACGGCTCGGCGGGCTCGTCGCCTTCGACGGAGCCGGCCGCGCGGCTGACCGAGACCGCCTCGACCTCGCTGTCGTCGTACACCGTCGGCAGCTCCTCGACCGAAACCTCGGGTCCGAGCAGGACCTCGGAGTGGGCGCCGCATCCGTGGTCGACGGTGACCGCCCGGCCGTCGTCGGGCGCGAACAGGTTGCCGCACACGCCGAACGCCTGCCTGAGCGACCCCGCCAGCGGCAGGTAGAACCCGCACGTGCCGCACCGGGCGGCACGCGGCGCGCCGACCGAGATCGGTGCCTCCGGGCCGTGGTCTCCGTCGTACCATCGCTGCGCGGTCTCCGACCGGCCCGACCGGGACATCACCCGCGCCCGACCGAGGCCCAGCTCCCACGAGACCTCTTCGACAGCCGGATCGTCCGACAGCACGTACCCCGGCACCAGGCGCTCGTCGTCCGATTGGGTGGGTAGCAGGTCGCCGACGCCGAGGTCTCCCGGCTGTAGCCGCTCCTCCCATGGCAACCAGCTGGGGGCCAGTAGGGCGTCGGGGCCGGGCAGCAGCACGGTTTCGCAGACGGTGACGTGCTTGCTCCGGGGGACCCTGGTGACCGTCACCGCCCAGCGCCACCCGCGGTAGCCGCCGAGCCGACACTCGAAGTAGTGCGTCACCAGCCGCTCGCCCTCGGCCACGGCCTCCTCGTGGTCCCCGACGTCGGCCGGCTCCACCTCGGTGATAGCGGCGCGGGCGAGGTCGACGGCCGCGGCGCACGTCGAGTCGAGGCGTGCCGCGCGCGCGGTGGTCAGCTTGGTCACGGCCGACATTGTGCCGCACGCACCGAGCAGGCGCGCAGCCACTCCCCGCTATGTTGTCGCAGCAGAGGGGTACGAACGTGGAGCGGATGGGTGAGGATGGGGCATGCCGGCGGAGACACGATTGAGGCGCCGGGACGGGGCGGATAAGGGTCGGGATCGGTGTTGAGCAGCGTCGGACAGGTCGTCGGGACGGCGATCCGCGGAACCCGCAGGGTGGCGCGGGGCACCCTGCGGGGCGGTCGATGGGTGGGCCGCCGGGTCGGCCGGGTCAAGGAACGGGGCGCCGCCGGCGAGGCGGGGATGATGCGCCTGTTCGACCTGCACGCCGCCTCCTGCGCCGGGGACACGCTGATCACCATTGGGCTGGCCGGCACGATCTTCTTCTCCGCCCCGATCGGCGAGGCGCGCAGCGGCGTGGCGCTCTACCTCCTCATCACGATGATCCCGTTTGCGCTCCTGGCGCCGGTCGTTGGCCCGCTGCTCGACCACTTCCGGCACGGCCGGCGGTACGCCCTGGCCGCCACGATGCTCGGCCGGGCCTTCCTGGCCTGGCTGATCTCCGACTACATCGGCAGCTTCGGTCTGTATCCGGCTGCGTTCGGCGTCCTCGCACTTTCGCGGGTGTACGGCGTGGCCCGTTCGGCGGCGGTGCCGCGGCTGCTCCCCGACCGCCTCGGGCTGTCGGAGGCGGGCGCCCGGGCCAGCGTTTACGGCACGGCTGCCGGCGCGGTCGTGGCGCCGCTGGGCGTGATCGCCTTCCAGGTCGGTCCGCAATGGCCGTTGCGGCTGTCGTCCGTGATCTTCATCGTGGGCATGGTGATCGCCCTGCGGCTGCCACCATTGGCCGACTCGGATCCACCGGAGACCGTCCCGCACCTGGTGCCGTTCGCCTGGCTGCGCCGCAATGGCCGGGAGAGAGCGCTCACCGGCCGCCTCGTGATCGCCACGGTCATCGGCAGCGGCTGTCTTCGTGCCCTGTACGGGTTCCTGCTGCTCTTCCTCGCGTTCACCATCAAGGCCGGTGACCTGCCGACCAAGCTCCTGGGAGTCTCGGTCGGCGACGGGGCGGCGGTCGCACTGGTCGGCGGCGCGCTCGGCGCCGGCACGTTCCTGTCCCACGCGGCTGGGACCCGGCTGCGGATAAGGCGCCCCGTCGCGTTGCAGGCCGGCGGCCTCATCCTCGTCGCCGTGCTCGCCCTCATCGCGGCGCTGCGGTTCAACCTGGCGACGGTGACCCTGCTCTGCCTGGCCGCGGCGGGCGCCAGCGGCCTGGCGAAGCTCGCCGTGGACGCGACCATTCAGGAGAAGATCGACGAGCGCGTTCGGGCGAGCGCGTTTGCGCACGCGGAGACCGTGCTGATGCTCGCCTGGGTGGCCGGCGCCGCGGTCGGTCTGATCCCGGTGGACGGCCGGGTCGGCATCGGCATCGCAGCCGGCTTCGCCTCGCTCGCGGCGCTGCGAGCGGTGCTCGTCGCCGGCCGGCTGCGTCGCGATCGCCTGCTCGGCCACGCCTCACGCGCAGAAGTCGCACCGGCCACGCCGGCGCCGCCCGCCACCGTCGGCTCGCCGGCCACCGCCGGCCCGACCGCTGGTCGCCGCCAACCCGATTCGCGGCCGGCGCTGTCGGGTGCACGCTGGCGCAGGCGACGGACGGAAGCCACGCCCGCCACGGAGACGGCACCCGAGCCGGACCGCCCGATCTCGCCCGCGCCATCGTTGGCGCCACCCGGTTACCACATCTACCGGCCGACCGCCGACCCCGGCCGGGGCGATTCGCCGGACGCGAGCGAGGATGGCTCGCGTCGACGATGGGGCGGGCAGAAAGAGTGAACCGGTGCCGGATGCCACCGCGTCGCTGCTGGTGGTGACGGCGGTCGAGGCGGAGGCCGACGCCATTCGCGCGGGCCTTCGCGACGGCGCGGCCATCGTGCTGCCCGTCGGCGTGGGCCAGGCGGTCGCCGCCGCCGGCACCGCGCGCTTGTTGGCCCTGGCCGAGGCGGCGGGCCGGCCGTACCGCGCGGTGGTTTGTGCCGGGATCGCGGGCGGCTTCGCAGGCCGGGTCGAGGTCGGCGGCACGGTGGTCGCCACCAGCAGCATCGCCGCCGACCTGGGCGCTCAGTCGCCGAACGGCTTCCTCCCGCTCGACGCTCTGGGCTTCGGCGACCCGGTGCGGCCGGCAGATCCGGGCCTGTTGGTGGCCCTGCGCACCGCTCTCCCACGCGCGCTCGCCGGTGAGGTGCTGACCGTCAACACGGTCACGGGCACGGCGAGGGGCGCCGACGAGTTGGCCGCTCGACACCCCGCCGCGCTGGCGGAGGCGATGGAGGGGTACGGGGTGGCCTGCGCGGCCGCCGGAGCCGGGGTGGCATTCGCCGAGCTGCGTACGGTGTCGAACCCGATCGGACCGCGCGACCGGGCGGCCTGGCGGGTCCGGGATGCGCTCGCGGCCCTCACGGCGGCCGCGGCCCGACTGGCTACGGTGGACTGGTGACGCTGTCGCTCGCGATCTCGCCGTGCCCCAACGACACGTTCGTCTTCCACGCCCTCGTGCACGGCCTGGTGCCCGGCGCGCCGCCGGTCGACGTCACGTACGCCGACGTCGACGTCACCAACACCGCCGCCGAGCGCGACGCGTTCGACCTGGTCAAGGTGAGTTACGGGGCGCTGCCGTGGCTGCTCGACGGCTATGAGCTGCTGCCCTGCGGCGGCGCGCTCGGACGCGGCTGCGGACCGCTCGTGCTCACGACCGGGGCCGACCTCACTGGTGGGACCGTCGCCGTGCCCGGCGATCGGACCACGGCGTACCTCCTTTTCCGGCTCTGGTCGGCGCCGCGTCCCCCGGCCCGCGTCGAGGTCGTGCCGTTCCACGAGATCATGCCCGGCGTCGCCGCGGGGCGGTACGACGCAGGCCTGGTCATCCACGAGGCACGCTTCACGTACCCCCGGTACGGCCTCACCGCGGTCACCGATCTCGGCGAGTGGTGGGAGGCCGAGACCGGGCTGCCGATCCCGCTCGGCGCGATCCTCGCGCGCCGCGGCGTGGTCGACCCGGCTGCGGCCGCGGCGTGGATCCGCGATTCGGTACGCCGGGCGTGGGCGGATCCCGACGCCAGCCGCGACTACGTGCTGGCGCACGCCCAGGAGATGGAGACGGACGTCGTGGACCGGCACATCGCGCTGTACGTCAACGAGTTCACCGCGGACCTGGGCGACGAGGGCCGGAAGGCGGTCGAGACGCTGCTCGGCCGGGCTGCCGACGCCGGGCTGACCCCGCCCGTGCCGGCCGGACGCCTCGGCTAGATCTCGAGCTCGCGCGCCACCGCGTGCACGACCTGGGAGACCATCTGCGAGGTCTTCCGGTCCGGGAACCGGCCGCGCCGGAGGTCCGGCTGCACCTTCGCCTCAAGCAGCTTGATCATGTCCTCGATGAGGCCGTGCAGCTCCTCGGCGGGGCGCCTGCGCAGCTCGGCGACCGACGGTGGCGCCTCGAGCAACTTCACGCCGTGCGCCTGGGTACCCTTCCTGCCGGCCATGATGGCGAACTCGACCTTCTGGCCGCTCTTGACGTCGGTCGTCCCGGAGGGGAGGGCGGCCTTGGGAAGGAAAACGTCCCCACCTTCGTCACTGGTGAGGAACCCATAGCCCTTCTCCGCGTCGTACCACTTGACTCGACCCGTCGGCACCGCGTACCCCTGCTTCACTCCGGCGATTAGTTCCACACCAGGCTAACCGCATCCCGCCCCACCGGTCGCTCGAGTTCAGCGCCAATCGGTCACGGCACGCGGCCGGCCGTTTCCGCGTCGAGCAGGTACCCGCCGAGCCAGGCGGGAAACGCGGTCAGATCCGCGAGCACGTCGTCGGCCCCGGCGGCCCGCAGTTCAGGGGCATCGCATGGACCGGTCGTGACCCCGATCGCGAGCGCACCGGCTGCCCGGGCGGCGGCCACATCCGCCACGTGGTCACCGACGTACACGTGAACGCCGTGCTCGGCCAGCGCGCGCACCTTCCCGTCGGCGAACCGGTCGCCGATCACCTCGTCGACGGCGAGCCCGACGTGGTCCAGGTGCAGACGGGCGAGTCGGCCCAGCTTCGACGTGACGACCACGACCCGGCCGCCGTGCCCGTGCACCGCGGCCACCGCCTGCCGGGCGCCGGGCAGCGATGGCGACGCGGCGATCGCGTACGCCGGATACTGCGCCCGGTACGTGCGTACCGCCTCCTCGACTCGGTCGGCCGGGAACCAGTTCGCGAGCTCGACCCGCAGCGGCGGCCCCAACCGTGACACGGCCGCCTCCGCGTCGATGGGCACGCCGGTCTGCGCGGTGAGCGCGCGATACGTCGCGGCGATCCCGGCCCGGGAGTCGATGAGCGTCATGTCGAGGTCGAACCCGACCACGAGCGGCGAGGCCATGGCGGCGAGCCTATCCGCCGCCGCCGCGGCCGCCGCCGATCATGCACTCCCCCGCCGATCATGCACTCCCCCGTCGATCATGGACCTGTTGTCGTGCTTCGATCTCTGCCCCGCGACAACAAGGCCATGATCGACGCAAGGGACCATGATCGACGCTTCAGGCGGCCTCGGGTGGGTGCGCGTACCTCAGGCGCTCGGTCTCGAGGGGAAACGACAGGTCGTCGCCGAACGGCGACGCCGCGCCGGCCCGGTCGAACGCGAACTCGCTGATCGGCAGGCGGTCTCGGCGTACGGGCCGCGAGCGGCCGACGCCCGGCGCGCGGGAACGGCGCTCACGCAGCAGGCGCCGCAGAGCAGTCCGCCGAGAAGCCCGCTGACTAGTCACACGCGACATCGTTGCCCTCCGCTCGGCCAGACATGATCATTCTAACGCCAACAGCGCCGCCCGCTGGGACAGAACCGGATGGCGGCAACAATCGGGCCGGCCGGATAGCGTTGTACGGCGATGACCACGACGCTCGCCGACCACCTGCGGTCCCTGCCCGACGACGCGCTCGCCGCGCTGCTGCGGCTGCGACCGGACCTGGTCGTGCCGGTGCCGGCGGACGTGTCTGCGCTGGCCGTACGCGCCCAGTCCCGCGTATCGGTGGCCCGGGCGCTCGACGGCCTCGACCAGTTCACCCTGCAGGTCCTCGACGCCGCGCGGCTGACCCGCGGCGCGGACGGCACCACGTCGACCGACGCCATCGTGGCGCTCGCGTCGGGCCCACCGGGGCGCGTCGAGTCGACGGCCGTGCGGCAGGCCGTCAACCGACTCCGAGCCCTCTTTCTCCTGTACGGGCCGGAGACCACGCTGCACCTCGCGGCCAGCGTGGACGAGGTCTGCTCGGCGTACCCCGCCGGGCTGGGCCGACCCGCCGCGGAGCTGGACGCCCGCTCCGCCGAGCTGTGCGCCGACCCGGCCCGGCTGCGCCGCACGCTGCTCGCGGCGCCGCCGCAGGCGCGGGCCGTTCTCGACCGGTTGGCGGCCGGGCCGCCGATCGGCGCCATCGGCGCGAGTCGCCAGGGCGAGGCGGTGCGCTGGCTGATCGACAACGGCCTGCTGATCGCGGTCTCCAAGGCGGGCCCGGCAAGCGATGGCGTCGTCGAGCTCCCCCGGGAAGTCGGGCTGCTGCTCCGCCGGGACACCGGACCGCTCGGGCCGCTGGGTCCCCGGCCGCCGGCAGCCGACGCACCGATCCGAGACCCCAAGGCCGCCGACTCCGCCGGGGCCGGGCAGACCATGGAGGCGGTACGCCAGACCGAGGCGCTCCTCGAGGCCATGGCTGACGAGCCGGCCCCTATCCTGCGCGCGGGTGGGCTGGGCGTACGCGAGGTTCGCCGGCTCGCCAAGGTCGCCGGTCTGGACGAGGCGACCGCCGCCCTCCTGCTCGAGGTCGCGTACGCCGCTGGGCTGCTCGGTGAGGCCGACGCCCCGGGACTGGCCCGCATCGGGGGTGACCCGCGCGGCGGCAGTGGCCTGCTGCTGATGCCGGCGACGGGGTATGACGCCTGGCGTACCGCCGGCCTAGCGCAGCGCTGGACCCTGCTGGCCCGCGGCTGGCTCGCGATGACCCGGCAGGTGGGCCTCGTGGGGCAGCGCGACGAACGAGACCGGCCCGTCAACGTGCTGGCGCCGGACGCCGAACGGGCGGGCGCCCCGACAGCCCGGCGGGCGACCCTTGAGCAGCTTGCCGAGCTCGAACCGGGCACCGCTCCTACGGCCGATGAGCTCCTCCGGGTGCTCGCCTGGCGGGCGCCCAGGCGCGCCAAGGGGCGGGAGGCCGCGGTCCGGGAGGCGCTGGAGGAGGCGGCCGCGTTGGGCGTGACGGGGCTCGGGGCGCTCACCTCGTACGGCCGCGTTCTCGTCGCGGCCGCGGCCGCCGACGCCGAGCCGGCGGACGACGATCCGCTCGGCCTTCGCTCCGGCACCGACGCCCCGCTCGCCTCCGCCGCGGTCGCCGCGGCCCTTGACCCACTGCTCCCCTCGCCGGTGGACCACGTGCTGGTCCAGGCGGATCTCACGGTGGTGGTCCCGGGACCGCCGGAACCGACGCTGGCCGCCGAGCTGGAGGTCCTGGCCGAACACGAATCGGCCGGCGGGGCGACGGTCTACCGGGTGACCCCGGCGAGCGTCCGCCGCGCGCTCGACGCCGGCTACCTCGCCGACGACGTGCACGCGTTCTTCGCGCGGCGATCGCGTACCCCGGTGCCGCAGGCTCTGACGTACCTGGTCGACGACGCCGCCCGCCGGCACGGCGGGCTGCGCGCGGGCGGCGCCGGGGCGTACCTGCGCAGCGACGACGAGGCGTTGCTGGCGGAGGTGCTCGCGGACCGGCGACTCGCGCCGCTGTCGCTGCGCAGGCTGGCCCCTACCGTGTTGATCACGCCCTACCAGTCCGGCCGGATGCTGTCCGCGCTGCGCGAGGTCGGCTACGCGCCCGTGCCGGAGGACGCGAGCGGCGCCGCCGTGCTCAGCCGGCCCAAGGCCCGGCGGGCGCCGGCCCGGAGCCTTACTCCAGCGGCCGATCCGCTCGGCACGCCACGGCTGACCACGCCACGGGCCCGCGGCCTCGTCGAGCAGATCCGCCGAGGGGACGCCGATGCCCGCGCCGCCCGCCGGGTGCCGGTCAGCGTCCGGGCCGCGAACGGGCACGCCGTGGACGGGCTGAGTGCCGCGCAGGCGCACACCCAGGCGCTCGCGGTGCTGCAGCAGGCGGTACGCGACCGCGCCCTCGTCTGGGTCGGTTACGTCGACGCCCACGGAGCACCCGCATCGCGACTGGTCCGCCCGGTCTCGATCGGCGCCGGATACCTGCGCGCCGAGGACGAGCGAACCGAGATGCTGCACACGTTCGCGCTGCACCGCATCACGGCGGCGGTGCTGGATGAGTAGCGGGATGAGTCGCTGGACCAGTAGCTGGACCAGTGGCTAGTCGGTGCCGCGTCGCCGGCTGACCACGGCACCGATCGCGGACCCGAACACGAGCAGTCCAAAGCCGACGCCCAGCGCTTCGCCGAACGCGTCTCCGGCGGGATTGTGCTGGGCGCCCCATGACCAGAGGAACCAGCCTCCGGCGAGGGCGACGACGGCGAGGGCGGCCGCGGTGACGGGCCAGTTTGGAGATTTCGCGCCGGACCCGCCGCCCTCCGCCGGCCCTGGGGGTTGATCGGCTGACGTCACGGCACGATTATGCCGCCGGGCGCTACGTGCCGGGCCGGCGCCCGAACAGGTGCACGTCTGTGTCGACCCCGCCCAACTCCCACAACCGCCGCGCGTCCTTCGGCAGCAGGTTCACGCACCCGTGCGAGCCAATCGCTCCGTCGTGGATGTACGTCGTGGTCTCGTGAAAGCCCATCCCGTGCGCGAAGTGTTGCCAGTAGGGCAGCCACACCTCGTACGGGGTCGACCATTCGCGGAGGTTGACCGCGTTCACCGTGAACCTGCCCGCGGGCGTGGCGTATCCCGCCATACCGGTGCGGACCACCGTCGGCCTCATCACCACGCGGCCGTCCCGCATGACCCACACCGTCTGGTGCGTAAGGTCCACGCAGAACGTCGTGCCGCCACCCGCCTGGCAGGTGCGGGTGTCCGTGTTGGCCAGGCGTCGGGCGACGTCGCGTGTGGTCGGTCCCGCGCGGCCTGCGGCGGGCCGGATCCCATAGCGCTCCTGGAACTTCTTGATGGCCTTGCAGTCGGCCTCCGACTGCGCGCCGTCGACACGGACGGTGCCGAAGCCGCCCAGCTCCGCGAGGTACTTCTCGACGTCCCGCTGGTACTCGCCCTGCGGGCAGCCCGCGGACGGGCCCGGCGCCGCCAAGGTCGGCGACGGCGAGCCGGGCGCCGTCGGTTCCGAGCTGGTCGTCGGCCGCGGCGCTGTCGGCGCCGCGCTCCGGCCCGGCGCGGGCGACGCGCTCGCCCCCGTTGCTGCCGCCGAAACGTCCGCCGGCTCGAGCCGCTCGGCTCGGGCCCGGTCGCCCCGCGGTTCGAACGCGCACGCACCGACGCCGACCAGTGTGACCACCGCCACGGCGATCGCGACGAGGCACGCGGCCGTACGCGGGTGGGTGCCCGCAGTCCCACCCGAAGCCAACGTCTCAGCCTCCCCCGTGACCGTTCGGTGTCGACCGATAGACGCACGGGAGTGCCAACGCGGTTGCGTGCCGCGAAAAAAGTTTGCCGAGTTGATGTCAGGCCCTCGTGCAACACTGGGAGGTCGCCACAGGAAAGGAACCGAGGGTGACAGGTGGACCACTGATCGTGCAGTCGGACAAGACCCTGCTGCTCGAGGTCGACCATCCGGACGCGCTCGCCTGCCGCATGGCGATCGCGCCGTTCGCGGAGTTGGAGCGGTCGCCGGAGCACGTGCATACCTACCGGCTGACCCCGCTGGGTCTATGGAATGCGCGGGCGGCCGGCCACGACGCCGAGTCGGTCGTGGACGCGCTGTTGCGGTTCTCCCGCTATCCCGTCCCGCACGCCCTGCTCGTGGACGTCGCCGAGACCATGGACCGGTACGGCCGACTGCAGCTGATCAACCATCCGGCGCACGGCCTGGTCCTGCGCGCGCTGGACCGTGCGGTCCTGGTCGAGGTCGCCAAGTCGAAGAAGCTCGCGGGAATGCTCGGGGCCCGGGTAGACGACGACACGATGGAAGTGCATCCGTCCGAGCGGGGCCACCTCAAGCAGGCCCTGCTCAAGCTCGGCTGGCCGGCCGAGGATCTGGCCGGTTACGTCGACGGCGAGGCGCACCCCATCGGGCTCGTCGAGGACGGCTGGAAGCTGCGGTCGTACCAGCGGGAGGCCGTCGACCACTTCTGGGCCGGCGGGTCCGGCGTGGTCGTGCTGCCCTGCGGCGCCGGCAAGACCCTCGTGGGCGCGGCCGCGATGGCCGAGGCCAGCGCGACGACGTTGATCCTCGTCACGAACACGGTCGCGGGCCGGCAGTGGAAGCGCGAGCTGGTCGCCCGCACCTCGCTCACCGCGGAGGAGATCGGCGAGTACTCCGGCGAGCGCAAGGAGATCCGACCGGTCACCATCGCCACGTACCAGATCCTGACGACCCGCCGCGGCGGCCTATTCACGCATCTCGACCTGTTCAACGCCCGGGACTGGGGGCTCGTCATCTATGACGAGGTGCACCTGCTGCCGGCGCCCATCTTTCGGTTCACCGCGGACCTGCAGGCCCGACGGCGGCTCGGGCTGACCGCCACGTTGGTCCGGGAGGACGGCCGCGAGGGCGACGTGTTCTCGCTGATCGGACCGAAGCGGTACGACGCGCCGTGGAAGGACATCGAGGCGCAGGGCTGGATCGCCCCGGCGGACTGCACCGAGGTGCGCGTCACGCTCACGGACGTGGAGCGCATGGCGTACGCCACGGCCGAGCCAGAGGAGCGCTACCGCGTGGCGGCGACCGCCCACACGAAGCTCCCCGTCGTGCGCGCGCTGGTCGAACGGCACCGCGGCGACCAGGTGCTCGTCATCGGTGGCTACCTCGACCAGCTGGCGGAGCTGGGTGAGTTCCTGGACGCCCCAATCGTGCAGGGCTCGACGACGAACCGGCAGCGGGAACGCCTGTTCGACGCCTTCCGGGCCGGCGAGCTGTCCACATTGGTGATTTCCCGGGTCGGCAACTTCTCCATCGACCTACCCGAGGCGGCGGTCCTCATCCAGGCCTCGGGGACGTTCGGTTCACGGCAGGAGGAAGCGCAGCGGCTGGGCCGCGTGCTGCGTCCCAAGGCCGACGGCCGCCAGGCCCACTTCTACACCGTCGTCGCCCGCGACACGATCGACACCGAGTACGCGGCACATCGTCAGCGGTTCCTCGCCGAGCAGGGGTACGCGTACACGATCGTCGACGCGGACGACGTGCTCGGCCCGACGCTGCCGACCGTGGACTGACCGGGCGGCGGACCTAGCCGGGCACCTCCGGCCCGATCGTCAGCAGGTCCTCGAACAGGTCACCGTACTCCTCGATGCGCTCGAGCACCTCCGCGGAGCCGAACTGTCGAACGGCGCCGGCCTCCACCTCGTCCCACGCCATCGGGGCGGACGCGGTCGGCGTCGACTGCGCGCGCAGCGAGTACGGCGACACCGTGGTCTTCGCGGCGCTGTTCTGGCTCCAGTCGATGAAGACCTTGCCGGGGCGGAGCCGCTTGGCCATCTTGGAGGTGATGGTGCGTGGCGACGTCCTCTCCAGCTCCTCGGCGATGCGCTTGGCGTAGCCGGACACCTCGTCGGCCGGCTGCGTGGCCGCGATCGGGCAGCACAGCTGCATGCCCTTCTTGCCAGACGTCTTCGGGTACGCCGTGACGCCGTCCTCGGCGAGCCGGTCCCGCATCAGCACCGCCACCGTGGCGCACTCGGCCAGCCCCGCGGGAGGGCCCGGGTCGAGGTCGACGACGAGTAGGTCCGGGTGCTCACCCACTCTCCACTGTGGTGTGTGTAGTTCGATCGCGGCGAGGTTCGCCAGCCAGACGAGCGTCGGCAGGTCGTCGGCGACCACGTAGTCCAGCTCGTCCCGTCCGGAGCTCGACCCGGGCGCCGGCAGCCGCTCGAGACGCACCCAGCGGGGGGTGCCCGCCGGGGCGTTCTTCTCGAAGAAGAACTGGCCGTCCACGCCGTTGGGGTAGCGGATCCGGGTCAGCGCGCGGTCGCTGATGTGGGGCAGCATGACGGGCGCCACCCGGGTGTAGTAGTCGATAACCTCGCCCTTGGTAAAACCGACCGCGGGGTACAGCACCTTGTCCAGATTGGACAGTTCGAGCTCGCGCCCGTCGACGCGCACCATGAGTCGGTCACCGTCAGCCGGCATCGTCGACGTCCTCTACGCGCTTGTCCGGGCGCAGCCGCATGAAGCGGGGGAACCGCAGCCGTCCGTCCGGCGTACGGTTGCCGTACTTGACCTCCACCACGACCTGCGGGTGTACCCAATTTGCGCCGCGCGCATCCTCGCGCGGCACGTCGTCGGCGAACGGTGAGCGGTCCGTGCGCAGCGGCTCGAGCACCTCCAGCAGGCTGCGCTCGGCGTGCGCGCCGATCCCCCCACCGACCCGACCACGGAAGCTCAGCCCGCCACCGGGCCGTGGCGCCCCGACCAGCAGGCCTCCGATCTTCCGTACGCCCGGGCGCCACCCGCCGATCACGAAGTCCTCGGTGAGATCGAGCTTCATCTTGATCCAGTCCATTGACCGCGCACCCGGCCGGTACACGGAGTCCAGCCGCTTGGCGATCACGCCCTCCAGGTCGTACTCCCGGGCCGCGGCCTCGGTCGCCGGCCCGTCCGCGAAGGAGGGCGGTACCAGCCACCGCCCGCCCGCCAGCTCGAGCTGGTCGAGCAGTCGCCGGCGGGCCGAGTACGCCTGGCCGAACAGCTCGATCCCGTCCAGCCGCAGCAGGTCGAAGATCATGTAGGTGACCGGGAGCGAGGCCGCCAGCCGGGCGGCCCGGCCCCGTTCGCGCACGTGCATGCGTTCGGCGAGCGCGGTGAATGAGGGGCGCCCCACCTCGTCCAGCGCCACGACCTCGCCGTCGAGCAGCGCGTCGCCGAGGACTTCGCCGAGCCCCTCGAGCTCCGGGTACGCGGAGGTGATCTCCGCGCCGGACCGGGCGTACAGCCTGGCTCGGCCACCGGCGAGGACCGCCAGCGCGCGCACGCCGTCCCATTTGAACTCGTACGCCCAGCCGGGGCCACCGGGCAGTTCGCCGGTTGTGGCGAGCATCGGTTTGCATGGCGGGCCGGGCACGTGCCAATGCTAGAGGCTGCAACGCGGGCTGCTCGGTCCACGGATTCCTCGCGTCCGCAAGCATGCGATGCGATGCTTGTCTATACCGGGCCGTCCACCACGGCAACGGCGGGGGTTCCGGAGGCGACGGTGGGTAAGGAGCGGTAGATGCGGGCGATTTGGAAGGGCGCGGTCTCCTTCGGCCTGGTCTCGATCGCGGTCAGGCTGTACTCCGCGACCGAGGAGAAGGACATCCGGTTCCATCAGGTGCATCGGGAAGATGGCGGGCGAATCAGGTATAAGCGGGTCTGTTCGGTCGACGGCGAAGAGGTCAGTTACGACGACATCGCCAAGGGGTACGACATCGGCGGCGGCGAGATGGTCATCCTGACCGACGAGGACTTCGCCGACCTGCCGCTGAGCACCTCCCGCTCGATCGAGGTGCTCGAGTTCGTGCCGGCCGAACAGGTTGATCCGATCCTGTACGCGAAGGCGTACTACCTCGAGCCCGACGGGCAGGCGACCAAGCCGTACATGCTGCTGCGCGAGGCTCTCACCGACTCGGACCGGGTGGCGATCGTGAAGGTGGCCCTGCGCCAGCGCGAACAGCTCGCCACGCTCCGGGTCCGGGAGGGCGTGCTCGTGCTCAACACCATGCTGTGGCCCGACGAGGTGCGCGAGCCGGACTTCGGCTTCCTCGACGAGGACATCGGCCTGCGCCCGCCCGAGCTGGCGATGGCCGGGTCGCTGATCGACTCGATGGCGGGCGACTTCGATCCCGACGAGTACACCGACAACTACCGCGAGGCGCTGCAGGAGGTCATCGACGCGAAGGTCGAGGGCCGCGAGGTGGTCGCTCCCGAGGAGCCCGAGGCCGCGCCGGCCGCAGCCGTCGACCTGATGGCCGCCCTGAAGGCGTCGGTCGAGCGCGCGCGGGCGGCGCGCGGCGAGGCCGAGCCGGAGAAGAAGGCGGCGCGGCCGACCCCGATCTCGGCGGCGAAGTCCGCTCAGTCGGCGCGGAAGTCGGCGGCGGACAAGTCGACCGGCAAGAAGGCCTCTCCGAAGAAGGCGGCCCCGAAGAAGACGACGGCGAAGAAGACGACGGCGACGAAGGCGACGAAGGCGACGAGCAAGTCGACCGCCAAGAAGGCGACGAAGGCCCGCAAGTCGGCGTAGTGGCGCGCTCTCGCGCGCCGCCCGCAGCCGGCCCGGAGTCGAGGCGCGTAGCGACGAGCAGAGGGCCGGCTGCAGGGCGGGTCTGGGCGCGAGCCGCGCGAGCGGAGCGAGCGCCAGTGAGTTAGTTCAGGCTGAACAGCGGCCCGGTGATGGTCAGGCCGAGGTCGTTGACGTGCGCGAAGAACGCGAACAGCGCCAGCGAGGCGCCGCCCAGCGCGAGGTCCTTGTTGAACTGGACCATCTCCATCATGCGCGCCTGCTGGTCGGTTTCCCGCCAGAAGCCGTGCATGATGATCGCGGTGGGGATGAGGAACGCGGCGAGCAGCAGGGCGCCCAGATCGGCCCAGATGCCCAACAGCACCATGAGCCCGCCGAGCGCGAGCTGAACGCCCGTGACGAGCACCACGGGCTGCGCCAGGTTGGCGGGCACGCCTCGGTGCTGTGCGTACCCGGCCATGCCCTTGGTCTGCGTCAGGTGGCCGACGGCGGACTGGAGGAACAGCGACGCGAACAGGATCCGTCCGATGAGTACCAGGACGTCCATGCATGACCTCCGGGGTGAGGGGGTAGTTGCGTACGCAACTGTCAGCTCGACAACGTACTCCTTCGAGCCGATATGTGGCGTCCCCCGAGACGTCCCGCTCAGTCGATCTTCTGGACGTCCAGCTCATCGGCGGCGTACGCCGCGCGCACCTGCTTCTTGTCGAACTTGCCCACGGACGTCCTCGGCACCGCCTCGATGAATGCCCACCGCTCGGGCAGCTGCCACTTGGCGAGGTGTTCCGCGAGGTGGTCGCGCAGCTCGGCGGGGGTGACCGTCGAACCCCCGCGCGGCACGACCGTCGCGAGGGGTCGCTCGCCCCAGCGCTCGTCCGGAACCCCGACGACGCAAGCCTCCTGGACGCCCGGGTGCGACATCAGCCAGTTCTCCAGCTCCACGCTCGAGATCCACTCCCCGCCGGACTTGATGACGTCCTTCGCGCGGTCGGTCAAGGTCAGGTAGCCGTCCGCCGACAGCGTGCCGACGTCGCCGGTTCGCAGCCAGCCGTCCCGGAACTTCTCCGGATCGGGCGCGTCCTCGCCCGCGTACCGCTCGGTCACCCACGGGCCGCGGACCTCGAGCTCGCCGACGGACTCGCCGTCGTTGGGCATGACGTTCCCGCCCGGACCGACGATCCGGGCGGCCACCCCGGCGGGCATCCGACCCTGCGAATAGCGGTACGCCCAGGCGTCCTCCGCGCTGACCCCCGCCGGCGGCCGAGCGACCGAGCCGAGCGGGGACATCTCGGTCATCCCCCACGCGTGGATGATTTCAATGTTGTGGCGGTCGCGGAACGCGTGCATCAGCGCGGGCGGGCACGCCGACCCGCCGACGATGACCTCGTGCAGGGACGAGGTGTCGGTCGGATGGGACTCGAGGTACGCGAGCAGGTCGGTCCAGATGGTCGGCACCGCCGCACCCAGGGTGGGCCGCTCTGCGGCGATCATCGCGGCGATCGGCGCCGCTTGCAGGAACCGGTCCGGCATCAGGAGCGACGCGCCGGACATGAAAGCCGCGTACGGCGCCCCCCAGGCCATCGCGTGGAACATCGGCACGATGACGATCTCGCGGGTCGTCGGCAGCAGGGCGAACGACTCGCCCATGCAGACCTCCATCGAGTGGAGCCAGATGGACCGGTGCGAGTACGCCACGCCCTTGGGATTGCCGGTGGTGCCGGACGTGTAGCACAGGGCGGCCGCGTCCCGCTCGTCCAGCTCGGGCCAGTCGTACGCTTCGGGCCGGCCCCGCAGCAGCTCGTCCCAGTCCGTTATCTGGATCCGGTCGCCGGCCGCCGCCGCGAGCGGCGCGCGGTCGGCCGGCCCCACGACCACGACATGTTCCACGGTCGGCGTCTCGGGCAGCACCTTGGCGAGCAGCGGGATCAACGTCCCATCGACGATGACCACCCGATCCTGGGCGTGGTTGGCGATGTACGCCACCTGCTCAGGGAAGAGCCGCAGGTTGAGCGTGTGCAGGACCGCGCCCATGCTCGGCACCGCGAAGTACGCGGTCAGGTGCTCGGCGTTGTTCCACATGAACGTGGCGACCCGTTGGTCGCCCGTGACGCCGAGCTCATCCCGCAGGCCGTGCGCCAGCTGCGCGGCCCGCGACCCCACCTCGGCGTACGACATCCGGCGCGCGCCGTCGCCGGTCCAGGTGACCACCTCGGATCGGCCGTGGACGGTGCGACCGTGCTCGAGGAGGCGGGACACCTGGAGGGGGAGTTCCATCATCGTGCTACGCATGATCTTTACCGTAGTGTCGCCGCTCACACCGGGCCAGTCCGGAGCGGCCCGTAGGGTGGGCGGGTGGCCGGTATCCCGTGGGCCGACTCGTATCTCGGCCAGCTACGCGCGCTCGCCGGCGACCGGACCCTGCTGTTCATCGGCGCCCGCGGGGTGATCCGCGATCACGGCGGCCGGATCCTGCTCATCAAGCGGGCGGACAACGGATTCTGGGCCATGCCGGGCGGGGCGATGGAGCTGGGCGAGTCGATCGGGCAGTGCGCGATCCGGGAGACGTTCGAGGAGACCGGGCTCGCGGCCACGGAGGCAACGCCCTTCGCGCTCTACACCGGGCCGGACTACACGTACACCAACGTCTTCGGCGACCGGTACCAACTGTTCCTGGTGGCGTTCCTGCTGACGGAGTGGACCGGTGAGCTGCTGCCGGACCGGAGGAGGCCACGGACGCCGCGTTCTTCGACCCCGAACGCTGGCCGGAGCCGCTGTCCGGCTCGACGCTGGAGAGCCTGGCCGACCTCGAGGCGTATGAACGCACCGGAAGCCTGGTGCTCAAGTAGGGCTACGGGATGGCCAGCGCGACCTTCAACGCGTCGTTGATCGAGGCCATGGTACGAGACGAAACCGCGCCCGCGTCGGACACGATCTCGTCCCTGAAGAGCGGGCCGAGGTCGTCACACACCGCGAATCCTACGAGCGGATCGTCCCGGCTCAAGGCGACCACGGTCGGCATACCGGCATGCCGGTTCGAGGTCGTGACCCGCACCGCGAGGACGCTCTGCAGGCTGCGGTTACGCCGGTTGTTGGAGACCACGAGCCACGGCTTGCGGCCGATCCCGGACACCTCGGCCCAGTAGACCCGACCGCGCGCCGGCTCCGTCATTGGGCAGGCCCCGCGGTGGAGTCGTCCTCGGCCGTCCAACGGGCCGCCTCCCGGTCGACCCAGCGATGGCGCGCGGCGCGGCGGCCAGGGTCGGAATGGAGCCACCATTCGGCCATCCGGGCGTACCCGATATCGAGCGCCTGATCCCGCAACGCCTCGCCGGCGACTTGGATCAGCACCCGGATTCGCCCTCCCTCGCTCCGCAGGAGATCCAACGACTGGCCACGATCTCGCAGCCAGCTCTCGAGCGCGAGGCGCAACGCGGTCTCGTTGGCGCTCCCGTCGACGACCGAAGCAGCATCGCCATCGAGCGTCACAGTGGTCCGCCTCATGCTCATCACGATACGCATCACGATATGATGCAGCAACCGACGGTCTCGGTGCTAGATCAACGTGGACGTGCGCGCCTCCATCTCGACGGCGGCCTCGTCGTCGGCCTCCTCCTCCAGCGACGGACGGCGCTCGGCCTCCTCGGTCGGTGCGCCCGGCGCCGCCCCGCGCAGCTCGCGGTCGGGCAGGGCGAGCGTGACCAGGATCGCGAGGATGGCGATGAGCCCGGCCACCAGGAACACGAGCTGGAGCGCCTCCACGAAGGAGGCCTGGATAGCGAACCGGAGCGGCGCCGGCAGGGCGTGGATGACCGACGGCTGGTTGATCGAGATATCCCGGCCGGCCGCGCCGAACGCTTTGGCCTGATCCGGCGGAAGCTGCGCGATCGCGGCGGGGAACCGAGCGGCGAGCTCGGACGAGAGCCGATTGTTAAGGACGGCGCCGAGTATCGCAACGCCGAACGACCCACCCAGCGACCGGAAGAACGTGGCGGCCGACGTCCCCGTGCCGAGATCGCGCACGTCGACCGCGTTCTGCACGGCGAGAACGAGCGACTGCATGCACAGGCCGAGGCCGACGCCGATGAGGACCATGTAGAGGAACGCGAGCCACAGCGTCGTGTCCACCCGCAGCCGGGTCAGCAGGAGCATGCCCACCGTGAGCACGATCGACCCGGCCACCGGGAACCACTTGTACCTGCCGATCCGGCTCATCGCCCGCCCGGAGACGACCGAGGTGACGATGACGCCGGCCATCATCGGCAGCATCAGCAGGCCGCTCGTCGTCGGCGACGCACCCTTGACGATCTGCAGGTACAGCGGAATGAAGATGATCGACCCGAACATCACCAGTCCGAGGATGAAACCCGCCGCGTTGGCGAGAGCGAAGGTACGCCGGCGGAACAGCGTCAGCGGCAGGATCGGCTCGCTCACGCGGCTCTCCTGGAACAGGAAGGAGACCGCGAACAGCACACCGGCGCCGAACAGCGACAGGATCGTCACCGAGCTCCAGGCGTACTCGTTGCCGCCCCACGACAGGGCCAGCAGTAGTGAGCTCACGCCGGCAACCATGAGCGTCGCACCGAGCCAGTCGATGGCGTGTTCCCGCCGATGGAACGGGATCAGCCGCATGACCCGCGAGCAGACGACGATCGCGACGACGCCGAGCGGAACGTTGACGTAGAAGATCCAGCGCCAGTTGTGCTCGGCGAAGTACCCGCCGACCAGTGGGCCCGCCACTGACGCGACGCCGAACACGGCGCCGAACAGGCCCTGGTACCGGCCGCGTTCGCGCGGCGTAACCACGTCCGAGATGATCGTGAAGGCGAGGGTTATCAGTCCGCCGGCGCCGAGACCTTGGATGCCGCGCGTGATGATCAGCTGGGTCATGTTCTGCGACAGGCCGGCCAGCAGCGAGCCAACCAGGAACGTCCCGATCGCGAAGAGGAAGACCGGTCGCCGGCCGATCAGGTCGCTCACCTTGCCGTACAGCGGCGTCGAGGAGGTCGACGCCAGCAGGTACGCGGTCACGACCCACGAGTAGTGGGAGATGCCCCCCAGGTCGCCGACGATGGTCGGCAGCGCCGTGCCCACGATCGTCTGATCGAGGGCCGCCAGCAGCATGCCGGTCATCAGGCCGCTCATCAGCAGCCATATCTGCCGCTCGGTCAGGCGCGGTCGGGCGTGGTCCACGGTCGTCGTCATGTCACACCCGCCTCTTT
Source organism: Micromonosporaceae bacterium (assembly GCA_036506795.1). GTDB lineage: Bacteria > Actinomycetota > Actinomycetes > Mycobacteriales > Micromonosporaceae > DASXRC01. The sequence goes on along the minus strand of DASXRC010000197.1, from coordinate 791 downwards.
CTCTCCGTATGCAGTCTGCCCCCGCGTGGCGCAACGCCCCGAAAACCGCTCGACGGCGCCGGACCCGGCCGGCACCATCGGTCGCCGTGGCCCGACGGTTCGCGCTCGACGTGACTCCGCTGCGGACCTCCCGCGACTTCCGGCTCGTCTTCGCCGCCGCCGGCGTATCCGGATTCGGGTCGTTCATCACCTACGTCACCGTTCCCTTCCAGGTCGCCGTGATCACCCACGACCCGCTCCTCGTCGGCCTGCTCGGCCTGTGCGAGCTCGTACCGCTGCTGTTCATGGCGTTCGTCGGCGGGGCCCTCGCCGACTACCTCGACCGCCGGTCACTCGTCCTCGGCGGGGAGATCGCGTTCGCCGCGCTCACCGGCGTACTCCTGCTCAACGCCGTGTCCGACGAGCCGCGACTGTGGCTGTTGTACGCGGTGGCCGCGCTCACCGCGGCGATCGACGGCGTGCAGCGCCCGGCCCTGGAGGGCCTCATGCCGCGCATCGTCGCGCCCGACGAGATCCCGGCGGCGGGTGCGCTAGGCTCGCTACGCATGCACATCGCGTCGCTCGGTGGGCCTGCGCTGGCCGGTGTGCTCATCGCCTCGGTCGGCCTCTCCTGGGTGTACGCGATTGACCTCGCCACGTTCGCGTTCTCCCTGCTGTGCCTCGCATTCGTGCGTGCCGTACCCGCGCCGCCGGCCGCCGACCGGCCCTCGCTGCGATCGGTCGTCACCGGTCTCCGGTACGCCGGCGGTCGCCAGGAGCTGGTCGGTACGTACCTCGTCGACATCAACGCG
>DASXRC010000196.1:0-5600 GCA_036506795.1 Micromonosporaceae bacterium | reverse complement strand
ACGGGCTCCACGGGATCTGGTTGACCGCCGGCGCCTCGCCGGTCGCCGCGACGAGCTCGTCGATCTGCCTGATGCTGTAGTTGCTGACGCCGGCGTTGCGGGCCAGCCCCGCGTCACGGGCCGCGAGCAGCTGTCGCCAGGCCTCCGGCCGCGCCCTCCCGCCCGGAGGCCAGTGGATGAGCCAAAGGTCCACATAGGACGTATCGAGAGCGCGCAGGCTCTCGTCGAGGGTGGCGCGCTCACGCCCCGCCCGGCTCGGCGGCAGCTTGGTCGTGATGAACAGATCCTCGCGCGGTACGCCGCTGTCGCGGATCGCGCGTCCGAGAATCGCCTCGTTGCCGTACATGGTGGCCGTGTCGAGGTGCCGGTAGCCCACGTCGAGTGCCTCCCGGATCGCCCGGAAGCCCCGCGCCCCGGTGACCTGCCACGTCCCGAAGCCGACCAGCGGCATGCGGAAGTCACCGGGGAGCATCACCGTGCGCTCGTTGACCTCGGTCATGCGGACAATCCTGCCGTACGCAATCCCGGCCCGGGTCCGGCAGGGACGATCAGCTCAGCCGCCGCACCCTGTCACACGACATTATGGGCGGGTGGGTCACGCGCTGGCCGCGGGTCTGGTGCTGGCCGCCGGCGGCGGCCGCCGGTACGGCGGGCCGAAGGCGCTCGTCCGGCTCGGTGACCGGCTGCTCGTCGAGCGGGCCGTACGGGTCGTTCGCGACGCCGGCTGTGCGCCGCTCGTGGTCGTGCTGGGCGCCGCGGCCGATCGGGTGCGCGCCGAGGCCGACCTCGCCGGCGTGACCGTGGTCGACAACCCGGACTGGGCCACCGGCATGGGCTCGTCGCTGGTGGTCGGGCTGCGGGCGCTCGGCGACACCGACGCCGCCGCGGCGGTGGTGCAGCTCGTGGACATCCCGGGCGTCACGTCCGCGGCCGTGGCTCGGTTCGTCGGGCTGGCCGCCCCGGACGCGCTCGCGCGCGCCAGCTACCGCGGCCGGCCCGGGCACCCGGTGCTCCTGGGCCGCGAGCACTGGTCGGGGGTGGCCTGCCGGGCCGTCGGCGACCAAGGGGCGCGCGAGTACCTCGCCGCGCACGCCGACGAGGTCATCACCGTCCCGTGCGACGACGTAGCCGACGGTGCCGACCTCGACGTGCCGCCGCAATGACCCCCGGTCAGGGGCGGGGCAGGCGTAGGGCGAGAAAGAAGTCCACCCGATCCTCGAGACGGCTCAGGTCACGGCCGGTGAGCTCCTCGATCCGGCGCAACCGGTAGCGCAGGGTGTTGACGTGCACGTGTAGCCGCGAGGCGCAGCGGCTCCACGATCCGGAGCTGGCGAGGAAGGCGTCGAGCGTCCGCACCAGGCCCGCGTCGTGCTCCCGGTCGTACGCCTCCAGCGGGCCGAGGAGCCGGGCCCGGAACGACCGCCGGGCGGGCTCCGGGACCGCGGCCAGCAGCAGCACGTGCGACGCCAGCTCGGCGCAGGACACCAGCGTGGCGCGCTCGTCGCGCACGGCCGCCAGCCCGTGTGCGTGCCCGGCCTCCTCCACCGCCCCGGCGAGGCCGGCCGGCCCAGGTATCGGGTCGCTCACCCCCACCGCCACCCGCGCACGACCGAGCCCGGGCAGCAGCGCCGGTACGCCGAGGCGAGCGGCCTCGATCACCTTCTCCGCCGCACCCGACGACAGGGCCGCGAGGGCCAGCGCCCGGCCGCCGGTGCCGGGCAGCGGAGCGACGGCGATCGCGCCTGGCGCCGCCGACTCGAGCAGCTCCTGAAGCACGGCGGCCGCCAACTCCCCGGCGGCGGGCCTGGCGCCGGCCGATCCGTCGTCCCTGAGACTCGCGACGAACGCCAGGTACGTGCCGTCCGCGGGCAGCCCGCACGCGCGCAGCCGACCCCGCAGCTCGGGGGTCGCCTCACCGCTGACCAACGCCGTGGCGAGCTCGCCGGCCAGCCGCCGCTCGACGCGGCGGCCCTCCTCGAGTCGCGCCCGCTCCAGCGCGACGAGGCCGGCCAGCTCGGTGCCGGCGTCCGGCTCCTCGTACGGGTGGCTGGCACCGCGCCCCTCGCAGGCCAGGCACCAGGCGGTGAGCCGGTGCTCCGGGCGGCCCGGCACCGCGTACAGGGAGAACGTCCGCCCGGGCCCGACCGTGACCGTCTGCGGCAGGCGGTCGGCGGCGAGGAACGCCCGCGCCAGCGCCGGTAACGTCTCCGGGTCCAGCGCCGCGCTGCCGGCCAGCAGCCGCCCGGTGACCGTGAGCACCCAGCTCGGCACGCCCAGCTCGGTCGCGGCCAGCGGCACCAGCTCGGCCAGCGGGGCGCCGCCGGCCACCGCGGCGACGAGGCCGCGCTGCCGGCCCAGCAGCGCGGCCAACCCGCTGGCCCGCTCGGCCCACAACGACGGGGTCACGGCGTCCGTGATCGCCCGGAACGAGACCTCGATCGGCACCTCGAACAACGGCAGGCGGTGCCTCCGGCACGCATCGACGAGGTCGGCCGGCACCGAGCCGAGCGCGGCGTCACCGGCGCCCAGCGCGGCGACACCCGCCTCGACGAGCGCCCCCACGAACGCCTCGGAGTCGTCCGGCGTACGCCGCCACATCAGCCCGGTCAGCACGATCTCTCCGCCGGACAGGTACCGGCGGGGATCGAGCAGGTCGGTCGTGTACACGCGGTTCACCGCCCGCTCGAGTGGCTCGCCCTCCCCGGTGAGCAACGTGAGCCGCAGGTCGGCGCGGGCGAGGACGTCGCGCAACAGCATTCGGCCTCCTTATTTGGAGGAAGCTACAAAGACGATACGGCGCCGGCGCGCAGGTTTCGGCAGTCCCGCCGCTTCCGCGCCCGCGCAGACGACTGGTCTACTTCCCCGGTGGGGGGACTGAGCAGGTTCAACTCGCTCGCGGTCGCCGACGCCGAGGGGGAGCTGCTGGCGTGCTGTGCCGCTCCCGCGTGGGCCCGCGAGGTGGTGGCCGGACGGCCGTACCGCGATCGGGAGAGCCTGCTCGCCGCGGCGAACGCGGCGCTCGACCGGCTGGACTGGGCAGAGATCGAGGCCGCGCTCGCCGCGCACCCGCGCATGGGGCAGCCGCCCGCCGGGGCCGATCGCTCGGCGGCCTGGTCGCGCCGCGAGCAGGCCGGCGTCGCCACCGCGGACCCGTCGACCCGCGCGGCGCTGGCCGAGGCGAACCGCGCGTACGAGGAGCGGTTCGGTCACGTGTTCCTGATCTTCGCCAGCGGGCGCACCGACGCCGAGGTGCTCACCGCCGCCCGGGAGCGGCTCGACAACGACGTCGCGACCGAGCGGCGTGCCGTGCGCGCCGAGTTGACCAAGATCGCACTGCTGCGGCTGGAAAGGCTGCTCGCATGAGCGAGGCGTTCGCCCGAGTCTCCACCCACGTGCTCGACACGGCCCGCGGCGAGCCGGCCGCCGGCGTACCGGTGCGGCTCGACCGCGCGAAGGACGGCGGGTGGGCGCCGGTCGCGAGCGGGACCACGGACGGCGATGGGCGGCTGCACGAGTGGGTGCCCGCGACCGCCTGGGCGGCGGGCGCGTATCGGCTGGTGTTCGACGCGGCCGCGCTGCACGGCCCGGCGGCGTTCTTCCCGGAGGTCGCGGTGGCGTTCCGGGTAACCGAACCCGATCGGCCGCTGCACCTTCCGTTGCTGCTCAGCCCGTACGGCTACACGACCTACCGAGGGAGCTGACCGTGGGGATCACCCTCGGCGACAACCAGTACGGCAAGGCCGAGACCCGACTCGTGCGGGTCGACCGGGACGCCGGCCGGCACGAGCTGATCGACCTCAACGTCACGGTCGCGCTCGCCGGCGACCTGGCCGAGACGCACCTGTCCGGTGACAACGCACACGTGCTGCCGACGGACACGCAGAAGAACACGGTGTACGCGTTCGCGAAGCGCCACGGCGTCGGCCAGGTCGAGGAGTTCGCGCTGCGGCTGGCCCGGCACTTCGTGGACGGCCAGCCGCCGATCGCCCGGGCGCGGGTGAGCATCGAGGAGTACGCCTGGCGACGCCTCGGCCCGCACTCGTTCGAACGGTCGGCCGCCGAGACCCGCACCACCACGGCGACGTACGACGGCACCGACGCCTGGGTGGTGTCCGGGCTGGCGGGCCTCGTGTTGCTCAACACCACCGGGTCGGAGTTCTGGGGGTTCGCCCGGGACGAGTACACCACGCTGCCGGAGACGAAGGACCGGATCCTGGCGACGGCGGTGACCGCGCGCTGGCGGCACGCGGGCGTCGAGGCGGACTGGGCCGGCTCGTACGCCGGTGCGCGCGAGGCGCTCGTACGCGCGTTCGCGGAGACCCACAGCCGGTCGCTGCAGCAGACGCTGTACGCGATGGGGCGCCTGGTGCTCGAACAGCGCCCGGAACTGGTCGAGGTGCGGCTGTCGCTTTCGAACCGCCACCACCTGTTGGTGGACCTGGCGCCGTTCGGGCTGGAGAACCCGAACGAGGTCTTCGTCGCGACCGACCGCCCGTACGGTCTGATCGAGGGAACGGTGCTGCGTGACGAGGCGCCGCCCGCGGGGCTGGCCTGGTGGTGACGATGGAGTTCCTGCAGCCGTCCACATGGGACGATGCGCTGGCGGCGAAGGCGGCCGTTCCCGACGCGGTTCCCATCGCCGGCGGGACCGACGTGATGGTCGAGATGAACTTCGATCGCCGCCGGCCACCGGCCCTGCTGGACCTGACCCGGGTGGAGTCGTTGGCCGAGTGGGTGCTCGACGGCCCGTACCTGCGCGTCGGCGCCGGGGTGACCTACGGCCGGGTGATTGAAGAGCTGGGCTCGCTCGCGCCGGGGCTGGCCATGGCGTCCCGCACGGTCGGCTCCCCGCAGATCCGCAACCGGGGCACCGTCGGGGGGAACCTCGGTTCCGCGTCGCCGGCGGGTGACGCGCATCCGCCGCTGCTGGCCTCGGGTGCGCTCGTGGAGCTGGCGTCGGTGCGCGGTGTGCGTCGCGTGCCCGTCGAGGAGTTCTTCACGGGGCCGAAGCGCAGCGCGCTCGCGCCCGACGAGCTGATCGCGGCGGTGCTGGTGCCGCCGGCGAGTGGGCCCCAGCAGTTCGCAAAGGTGGGCACCCGTAACGCCATGGTGATCGCGGTGTGCTCCTTCGCGCTCGCCGTGCACCCCCTCGCGCGGCGCGTCGGCACCGGCATCGGATCGGCCGGGCCGACGCCGCTGCGCGCCGCCACGGCGGAGGCGTACGCGGCCTCGGAGCTGCCGTGGGACGCCCGGGGGGAGCTGGCCGACCCGGTGGCGCGGCGGTTCGGTTACCTCGTTGCCGAGGCAGCGGTGCCGATCGACGACGTACGCGGCACGGCGGCGTACCGCCGGCACGCGCTGGCGGTGCTGGCCCGTCGCACGCTGGCCTGGGCGTGGGCCGACTATCGGGGGGCGACGTCATGATCAACTTGCCGTGGGGTCGGCGGCATGCGTCGGCGTCCTTTGCTCTGCTTCCGCCGGGGATACACCGAAGGGACGAGGGTGCGACCTCGGCCGTTCGGCGTTTCCTCCCGGGAAGCAGAGCAAAGGTTCGCGGGCGCATCACCCGGGGGGAGACGCGCCGATGAGGGTCAGCTGCA
>DASXRC010000195.1:0-16458 GCA_036506795.1 Micromonosporaceae bacterium | reverse complement strand
AAGGAGCCCGCCGCGGCGGGCGCCGCCCCGGGCGAAGCCGCCCCGTCGACCAGCCTGGTGCTCGCGCAGTTTGGTCGGAAGCTGACCCAGGCGGCCCGGGAGGGCAAGCTCGACCCGGTCATCGGGCGGGAGAAGGAGATCGAGCGGGTGATGCAGGTGCTCTCCCGCCGGACGAAGAACAACCCCGTCCTGATCGGTGAGCCCGGCGTCGGCAAGACCGCGGTCGTCGAGGGCCTGTCCCAGCGGATCATCAAGGGCGAGGTGCCCGAGACGCTCAAGGACAAGCAGCTCTACACGCTGGACCTGGGTGCCCTCGTGGCCGGCTCGCGCTACCGCGGCGACTTCGAGGAGCGCCTCAAGAAGGTGCTCAAGGAGATCCGCACCCGCGGCGACATCATCCTGTTCATTGACGAGATCCACACGCTGGTCGGCGCCGGTGCGGCCGAGGGCGCGATCGACGCGGCGAGCATCCTCAAGCCGATGCTGGCCCGCGGCGAGCTGCAGACCATCGGCGCGACGACCCTCGACGAATACCGCAAGCACCTGGAGAAGGACGCCGCGCTCGAGCGCCGGTTCCAGCCGATCCAGGTGGGTGAGCCGTCGCTGGCGCACACCATCGAGATCCTCAAGGGCCTGCGCGACCGGTACGAGGCGCACCACCGGGTGAGCATCACGGACGCGGCCCTGGTGGCGGCAGCGACGCTGGCCGACCGGTACATCTCCGATCGGTTCCTGCCGGACAAGGCGATCGACCTGATCGACGAGGCCGGTGCCCGGATGCGCATCCGCCGGATGACCGCACCGCCAGACCTGCGCGACTTCGACGAGCGCATCGCCCAGGTGCGGCGCGACAAGGAGTCCGCGATCGACGCGCAGGACTTCGAGCGGGCCGCCCAGCTGCGCGACAAGGAGAAGCAGCTGCTTGGCCAGAAGGCCCAGCGGGAGAAGGAGTGGAAGGCCGGCGACCTCGACGTCGTCAGCGAGGTCGACGACGAGCAGATCGCCGAGGTGCTGGCGAATTGGACGGGCATCCCGGTCTACAAGCTGACCGAGGAGGAGACCACCCGGCTGCTCCGCATGGAGGACGAGCTGCACAAGCGGGTCGTCGGCCAAGAGGACGCGGTCAAGGCGGTGTCGAAGGCGATCCGGCGTACCCGCGCCGGCCTGAAGGACCCGAAGCGGCCATCCGGCTCGTTCATCTTCGCCGGTCCCTCCGGCGTCGGTAAGACCGAGCTCTCCAAGGCGCTCGCGGAGTTCCTGTTCGGCAGCGAGGACGCGCTCATCCAGCTCGACATGAGCGAGTTCCACGACCGGTACACGGTGTCCCGGCTGGTCGGTGCCCCGCCCGGGTACGTCGGCTACGACGAGGGTGGCCAGCTCACCGAGAAGGTGCGCCGGCGCCCCTTCTCGGTGGTGCTCTTCGACGAGATCGAGAAGGCACATCCGGACGTCTTCAACACGCTCCTGCAGATCCTGGAGGACGGCCGGCTCACCGACGGTCAGGGTCGCATCGTCGACTTCAAGAACACGGTGATCATCCTGACCACGAACCTGGGCACCCGCGACGTGTCCAAGGCGGTATCGCTCGGCTTCCAGTCCTCGGAGGACTCGGAGTCCAACTACGAGCGGATGAAGCAGAAGGTCAACGACGAGCTCAAGCAGCACTTCCGGCCCGAGTTCTTGAACCGCATCGACGACACGATCGTCTTCCACCAGCTGCTGGTGGACGAGATCCTGTCGATCGTGGACATCATGATCGCGCGGATCGAGGCGCAGCTGCGGAACAAGGACATGGGTCTGGAGCTGACCGAGAGCGCCAAGCGGTTCCTCGGGACGAAGGGCTTCGACCAGGTGCTGGGCGCGCGGCCGCTGCGCCGTACGATCCAGCGCGAGATCGAGGACACGCTCTCCGAGCGGATCCTGTTCAACGAGCTCAAGCCCGGGCAGATCGTCGTCGTCGACTGCGAGGGCGACCCGAACAACGTCGAGACGTCCAAGCTGGTGTTCCGCGGCGCCGACAAGCCGGTGGAGGTGCCCGAGACGGTCCCGGCCAACCTGGGCGGCACCGCCGGATCGGCCGCCGCGGCCGAGGAGTAGGCGAAGGCACACGGAAAGGGGTGGCGGACCGCACGGTCCGCCACCCCTTTTGCGTACCCGTGCGTCGCTGTGCCACACGCCGGGTCTGGCGCGGGCCGGGTTGGTAGGCTGCCGGGGTCCCGCGCACGCCACCGATTTGCGAGGAGTACGCCGATGTCAGAGGTTGCCGCACACAAGGGCGGCTTACGGCTTTGGGGCAGAATTCCCCGGTCGTACCGCCTGCCCCTCGGGGTCTATGCGGTGACACAGGCGATCTTGTTCGTGTGGTGGCTGGCGTTCTACCCCGGTCTCACCAGTTACGACTCCGTCGCCTACGTATGGCAGGCGACGACGAGCAACTGGATGACCAACCATTCCGTGCTCTACACGTCACTCGTGTGGATCTCGCTGCAGACGAGCGGCGGTCTGGGACTGCTCAGCTTCGCGCAGACCGTGGCCCTGGCGGCCGGACTGGCGTACGCCGTGACGGGCCTGCGCGCACTCGGCGCACCGAGCCGCTGGCTGGCGGTGGCGGCCGTGGTCATCGCCGCCCTCCCTCCGCTCGGCACGTTCATCGTGTTCATCTGGAAGGACGTGGCGTTCGTCATCTGCCAGGTGTACCTGCTCGGCACGCTCGCCCGGCTCGTGGTCGCGCGACGCGCGCCGCGCCCCGGTAAGTGGTACGCGGATCGCCGGCTGGTCGGGCTGCTCGTCGTGCTGTTCGTCGAGTACGCCCTGTTGGCCCTATTCCGTCAGAACGGGTTCCTCGTGGTCCTGGTCGCCGCCGTGATCACCGCCTTGCTGCTGGGCGGGATCCGGACGATCCTGCTCGCGGTGGGCGGCGCGGCGATCGTGCTCTCGTTCGTCATGAACCTGTGGGTGTACCCGGCGCTGGGTGCGACACCGGCCAAATCCGAACTCCTCTTGAACCAGTCGTTCGCCGACATCGCGGTCGCGTACCACAACCGGCCCGGCGACTTCACCGCCCAGGACAAGGCGGTGATGGCCCGGGTCGCTCCGCTGCAGTTCTGGTCGGACTCGGCGAACTGTTACGCCGCCGACCCCACCACGAACGCGCGTCCGTGGAACCGCGCCGCCGCGAACGCCAACGCCGGGGAGCTGTTCGACCTCTGGATCCGCCTGCTGAAGCGGATGCCGGACGAGATCGTCGATGCCCGGTTCTGCCGGGGTTCGATCGCCTGGAAGATCGACCGCGGGCCGGACCGCTGGGGCACGGTGTTGACGCCGCTCGAGGGCAGCCGAAACCTCCACGGATTCGGTTCCCGAATGAAGGGCAACCCGTGGGCTTCCGCCATCTACCTGAATCCGCCGATCGCCGCGCTGCACAATGCGGGCGCGTTCCTGCGGAAGGCCAGCGACGCCGACACCCTCAAGCCGATCATGTGGCGCGGCGCGACCTGGTCGTATATCGGGTACGCCGCCCTGTTCGTGTTCGCCCGACGCCGGCGCGAGCGTGCGGTGTGGGTGCTGGGCGCGGTGGCGTTGTCGAACCAGCTCGTGGTCTTGGTCAACATCCCGTCCCAGCTGGTGCGTTACATGTTGGGCCCGATGTACGTCGGGATCCTCCTCGTGCCCCTGTTCGCGAAGGGCCCGGCACTGGCCGCCGCCGAACCGGGCGAGGCCGTGGTGGCCGACGCCAAGACCGAGCCGCCCGAGGCCGGTATCGCGGCGGAGCGAGCCCACCCCGCCGATGTCGGCCCCACACCAGACAGGCCACGCCCGACCGAGCCGGAGACCACTCGGTCGGTCGAGACGGAGACGGCGGGCGAACCGGCCCTGTTCGGTCCGGCTCCCGCCGCCCTGCCGGGCACCGCCCGGCCCGGCTCGGACGACGGCGGCGCGGACGGTCACGACAACGGCCGGGCGGCCGGTCAGGACACCGGCCACGGCGGACGCGGTGGCTTCGCCGTGGACGGCACCCCGCAGGGCGGCCGCCCCACCGACTGACCACGGTCAGTGCCCGGGCGGCCGCTGACCGTCCGGGGCGGCGTCGCCGACCAGTGTGAACCGGTCACGTCGACCGTCGACGGTGACGACCAGGCCGTCGAGCAGCAGACCAGCCAGCGCGCGTTCTCGCTGCGCCTGCTCGGGCCACACCAGGTCCAGGTGGGCGCGTGACACCGGCGCCGGCGCCTCGCACAGCGCGGCGAGCAGCAGCCCGCGTACCTGGCGATCCGTTCCGGCGTACCGCTGGATCGGTCGCGTCGGCCCGTGGGCCGGCGGCCAGCCAGCGCGCCGCCACGCGCACTCGTCGGCGAGCGGACACGTCGAGCATCTCGGCGAGCGCGCCGTGCAGACGACGGCCCCGAGCTCCATGAACGCGACGCTGGCCCGCGCCGCGGCGGCCGGCCGCGCCGGCAAGAGCGCCTCGACGGCGGCCAGATCGGCCGGGGTGGTTGCCGGGCCCGCGTCCGGAGATCCGGCGACCGCGCGCGCGACGAGCCGGCGAACGTTCGTGTCCACGACGGGCTGCCGCTGCCCGTACGCGAATGTCGCCACCGCCCGCGCCGTGTAGCCCCCAACGCCGGGCAGTGCGAGCAGGTCGTGCAGCGTGTCGGGTACGCGACCGCCGTGCCGAGCCACGATGGCGCGCGCGCACTCGTGCAGCCGGAGGGCGCGGCGCGGGTAGCCAAGGCGGCCCCAGGCACGGATCGCCTCGGCCGGAGAGTCCCCGGCCAGGGCCGCCGGCGTCGGCCAGCGTGCTACCCATCCGCTCCAGGCCGGGAGCACCCTGGCTACCGGAGTCTGCTGCAGCATGACCTCACTGACCAGGATTGCCCACGCCCCGATCCCGGCGGCGCGCCATGGCAGGTCCCGCGCGTTCTGGGCGTACCAACGCGTCGCCGCGCCGGCGAGGTCAGGCTCGGCCATCCCGACGATCGTGCCACACGCGTCACCACGGTCGGCGGCGGCGAGGGGCTGGCTACGACCGCTCGGGGATCGTGCGCCACACTGCGCGAATGAACGAACTCGCGATCACCGTGATCGGGCATGATCGACCCGGGATCGTGGCAGATGTCGCCGAGGCGCTCGCGGGCCTCGGCGGGAACCTCACCGACTCGACCATGACCCGCCTGCGCGGGCATTTCGCGATGACACTGATCTGCAACGGCCCGGGCGCCGACGAGGTCGAGGCCGTGCTTGAGCCGATCGCCGCGGAGCGCGAACTCCTGGCGACGGTACGCGAGGTTCGTCCGGAGACCGAGCTGCCCGCCGGTGGCGAGCCGTACCTGATGAGCGTGCACGGCGCCGACCGGCTCGGCATCGTGGCCGCGGTAACGCGGGTGCTGGCCGACGCGGGCGGCAACATCACCGACCTGAGCACGCGGCTCAGCGGTGATCTCTACGTACTGCTCGCGGAAGTGGACCTGCCGCCGGGCACCGCCGAGCAGATCCGGAACCGGCTCACCCAGGTCGCGGTCGACCTCGGTGTCGACGTCACCCTGCGTCCCAACGACCCGGATGTGCTGTGAGTGAGTGGCTCGCCCGAGTGTGGCGTGGCGCGAGCGAACGCGGAGACCGGTGAGGATGTGGAGCTGCGCAGATGTGTTCGGTGGATGGACGCTCGCGGCGCTGGGCGATCCGGGAACGGCACGCGCAGTCGTTCGCACACCAGATCGGGTACTCGCCGAGGACTGTCGCGAGGTGGACCCGACGGAGCCAATGGTGGTCCGGGTCGCCGCGGATCTCGTCGCGACGATGCGCATATCGCCAGGCTGTGTCGGGCTGGCGGCGCCCCAGATCGGCGTCTCCGCTCAGGTCTTCTGCGTCGACGTGACCGGGCATCCCAGGGCGGCGACGGCCCACGGCGCGTTTGCGCTCTGCAACGCGCGCGTCGTTGAGGCCAGCCGGTGGAAGGTCGGGCGCGAGGGCTGCATGTCGGTGCCGGACCTGACGGGCGACGTCAGGCGGGCGGGTCGGGTAAGTGTTGCGGGCTTTCTCCCGGGCACGGGTGCACCGGTGACCGTCGCCACGGACGCGTTCGAGGCACGCGCGCTGCAGCACGAGATCGACCACTGCGCCGGTTTCCTATTCCTCGACCGCGTCGCCGGGGCCCACGCGGTATACCAGCGGCGGGTCTATCTCTGAAGCCACGCTGGCGTGTCCTCGCGACGCGGGCCCTCGGCGCGTCGGCGGGAGTGCGCTCGCCCCGGCCGATACGGTGGCCCAATCATGCGACTGACGGTTGGTTCCCTACCTCCCGCCGTCTACTGGCGGCGCCGGGCGGTCGTCGTCGGGGCGCTGCTGCTGGTCGTCATCGTGCTCACCTATTCATGCGGCGGTTCGGAGGGTTCCGGCAGTTCGCCGCAGGGTCGGTCTGCCACCACCCCGGTGGGTGATCCCACCGCCACCGCCACGTTGCCGGCGTCCGACAGTGGATCGCCCGACGCGAGCGAGCCGGCCGCGCCCGACCCGACGCAGACCCCGACCGCTTCGGCGGTGGTCTCCAACGGACCGTGCACCGATGAGGAGATGTCCGTGATCCCGGTGCCGGCGCGGACAACCGCCGGGGTCGGCGAGGCGCTGGACGTCCGGCTGCGCATCAAGAACGTCTCGTCCCGGACCTGCAACCGGGACGTCGGGGCTGACCTGCAGGAGCTGCGGATCGTCAAGGGCGCGACCGCCGAGAAGGTCTGGTCCTCGGACGACTGTGGCGCGGCGCGCGGCACCGATGTGCGCTCGTTCCCGCCCAACTTCGAGCGGGAGTACCTGGTGACATGGAACGGTCGGGCGAGCACGAAGTGCACGAGCGCAATGCCCGGCGGCCCGGTGCCGGCGGCGGGCGCATACCAGGTCCTCGGGCGGCTCGGGACCAAGCTGAGCGATCCGGTCACGCTGACGCTCGGGTGAGGGTCGGCCTCAGACGTAGCGCTCCAGGATGGACGCCTCGGCGAGGCGCGACAGTCCCTCCCGTACCCCCCGGGCTCGCGCGTCGCCCACGCCGTCGACCGCCTGCAGGTCTTCGACCGTCGCGCCGAGCAGCCGCTGCAGGCTACCGAAATGATCGACGAGGCGGTCCACCACCGTGCTCGGCAGCCGGGGCACCTTGGCCAGGAGCCGGAAGCCGCGTGGGCTTACCGCCGACTCCAGCGCGTCGGAGGCGGCCGGGTAGCCGAGGGCCCTGGCGACGGCCACGAGGTCGATGAGCTCGGTGGCGCTGAGGAGGTCCAGTTCCACGAGGGCCTCGTCCAGCGTGCGCGCCCTCCGACTGCCCGGCAGGTAGTCGCGGATCACGAGCGTACGGTCGGCGTCGACGCCGGCCATCAGCTCGTCGAGCTGCAGCGCGAGCAGGCGGCCGTCGGTGCCCAACTCCACGACGTACCCCGCGATCTCGTCCGCGATGCGCCGCACCATCTCCAGGCGCTGGACGACGGCGACCGCGTCCCGGACGGTGACGAGGTCCTCGATCTCCAGCGCAGAGAGCGTGCCGGACACCTCATCCAGGCGTAGCTTGTAGCGCTCGAGCGTGGCCAGCGCCTGGTTCGCGCGGGACAGGATCGCGGCGGAGTCGTCGAGCACGTGCCGCTGCCCGCTGACGTACAGCCCGATGATGCGCATCGACTGACTCACCGAGATGACCGGATACCCGGTCTGCTTCGCCACCCGCTCGGCGGTTCGGTGCCGGGTGCCCGATTCCTCCGACGGGATCGACGGATCGGGCATCAGGTGCACGGCCGCGCGCACGATCCGTATGCCGTCGTTGGAGAGCACGACCGCGCCGTCCATTTTGCACAGTTCGCGCAGGCGCGTGGCGGAGAACTCTACGTCCAACGCAAAGCCGCCGGTGCAGAGCGACTCCACGATCTTGTCGTAGCCGAGCACGATGAGAGCGCCCGTGCGACCCCGCAGGATGCGCTCCAGACCATCTCGTAACGCGGTTCCGGGTGCCATGAGGGCGAGCGTCGCGCGCACCGGGTCGCCGGCGCCGGCGGCGCCGGCGAGACCGGGTCTGTTCGCTTCGCGGTCGAGCGGCACCCGCACAGTCTACGGACCGTCATCCATCCAGCGGTGTTGCGGGATGAGCCCGCATCCGTACAGTGAGCCAGGTTTCCGCGGGAGGCACTCGGCGATGGTCCCGGAGCGGATCGAGTGGCGGCGCGCATTCCCGCGCCGCGCGGTGACGGTCTTCGGCTGGTATGTGGGGGTTGGGCTCGCCTTGGTGGCGGGCACCTGGGTGCTGTTCGGCAGCGAACCGCGGCAGATCGGCTCGGGGGAGGCCAACCCGTTGGCGTACGTGCCGCTGGGCACCGCAATCTTCGTCGCGGCCCTCGCCGTCCCAGTGCTCGTTGCCCTGCTGCGCCGACCGTCGGTCTCCGCGGACCACTACGCTCTGACGGTCCGGCCCGGGGCCGTGCGCACGTTGGTGTTGCCCTGGGCGCACGTGTCCGAGATCGCTGGGTACGGGCTCGGGAGCGAATCGTTCCTTCTCGTGCTTTGCGACGGCAGCCGGGACCATCTCGGTGACCGGCCGCGACGGTGGGACCGGGGCTGTCTGCGGTCGGCGGTCTGGGCGGCTCGGCGACACGCGGGCGGGACCGGTCTCGCTGCGTACGACCTCGCCGTACGCATGGACGAGTTCGTCGGACCGGCGCGGGCAAAGTTGGTCGCGCTCGCGACGTACGCGCCCGGCCACGTCCTGGTCATCGACAAGCTGGCCTGAGCCGTCACTCCGCTGAGATGCGGGCGGCCCACTTGAGCGCCTCGGGTACGTCGGAGACCTCTCGCACGCGCATGCCGCTCGGCGCGGGTCCGGTGGCCGTCGGCCCGCAGCCGGTTGGAACGAGCGCGCACCGGAAGCCGAGGCGGGCCGCCTCGGCCAGCCGGCGCGCCACTGCCCCGACGCGGCGGACCTCTCCGGTCAGACCGACCTCCCCGATGGCCGTCAAGTGCGGGGCGATGGCCAGGTTGAGGCCATCCGAAGCCACTGCGAGCGCGACCGCGAGATCGGCCGCGGGCTCGACGACCCTGATGCCGCCGACGGTCGTGGCGAATACCTCGCGGTCGTGCAACTTCAGCTTCTCGATGCGGCGCTGCAGAACGGCGAGGACCATCGCGAGGCGGGCACCGTCGAGGCCGGAGACCGTCCGGCGCGGCGAACCCGCCGCGTTCGCGCCGATGAGTGCCTGGACCTCGGTGACGAGCGCCCGCCGCCCTTCCATCGCCACGGTCACACAGGTGCCGGGGACCGGCTCCGCGTACCGGGTTAGGAACAGCCCGGCGGGGTCGGGCAGGCTCGCGATGCCGCCCTCGTGCATCTCGAAGCAGCCGACCTCGTCCGCGGCGCCGTACCGGTTCTTCATCCCGCGGACCATGCGCAGGGAGGAGTGCCTGTCGCCCTCGAAGTGCAGCACCACGTCGACCAGGTGCTCAAGCACCCGCGGACCGGCGACCTGCCCATCCTTCGTTACGTGACCGACGAGCACCGTTGCCAGGCCACGCTCCTTTGCGACCGCGACCAGCGCCGCGGTCACCGCCCGGACCTGGGTAACCCCGCCGGGGACACCTTCCGCGCCCGGCGCGAAGATGGTCTGCACCGAATCGAGCACGAGCAGGCCGGGCTTGACGGCGTCCAGGTGGCCGAGCACCGCGGCGAGATCGGTCTCGGCCGCGAGGTAGAGCTGCTCGTGCAGGGCACCGATCCGTTCGGCGCGCAACCGCACCTGGCTCACCGACTCCTCGCCGCTCACCACGAGTGCGGGACCGCCCACGCCGGCCGCCCATTGCTGCGCGACGTCGAGCAGCAGTGTCGACTTGCCGACGCCGGGCTCACCGGCGAGCAGCACGACCGCCCCGGGCACCAGGCCGCCGCCCAGCACGCGATCGAGTTCCCCGACGCCGGTGGCTCGGGCTTGGGCCGGCGCCGCACTGATCTCGGCGATCGGCCGGGCCGGGATCAGCGGGGTGCGGGGTGCGACCGCGCGGCCGTTCGCCGCCGGCCCGGCGACGGTGGACTCCACGATGGAGCCCCACTCGCCGCACTCCGGGCAGCGGCCCAACCACTTGGGCGGCTGGTGCCCGCAGACGTCACACTCGTACGCCGGCCGCGGCTCCCGGCCGCGTGCCGTGGCAGCCCTGGGCGTCGATCTGGTGGTCACGCGGACACGCTAGACCGGGGGTGCGACGGTCAGCCCTCACCAGTCGACTCGCTTTGGGGAGTCTCGCGCGGAAGCGGGGAGAGCGGGGGCGCGACGAGGGCGTCGACCTTGATGGTCACGCCACCGCCGAAGTCGAAGGCGAGCGGCACGGAGGAACCGGCCGGCAGCGCCTCGGTCAGGCCGACCAGCCGAAGGGACCGGGCCTGATCCGGATTGAGCACGGCGAACCCCTGGGCCGGGATCGTCAGTCGGGCCGGCTGGCCGGCGGGCGGGGATGCGCTGGGCTGTGCCGACGGGGCGCCAGGCGAGGCGCTCGCGGACGCGCCCGCACTCCCGGTCAGCACAACGGACGCGGCCGCGGGACTGGACACGGTCACCGTCACGTCGCCGGAGGTGTCGTTGAAGATGTGTACGTCCAGCGGTGCCGTGCCACCCTTCGGGTAGCCCTTGGGGTCCTTGTACACCACCAGAACGTTGCGCACCGAGACCGTCCCGGCGGAGACTCCGCTCGCGTCGGTCAGCTGGGCCTCCCCGTTCGCCCCAGGCACCGCGGGCGCCACGTTGGCCGTCGCGGCAATCTGCCCGGCGCCGCAGCCCGATGCCAGCAACGCCGCGGCCAAGGCGACCCCGGAGAGCAGCGCGGCCTCGCGAAGAAGCCCACCCCGGCGTGTCGCCGTGCCCGACCGCTCCTCGCTGTTCACACCCGGCCTCCTCGAACCTCGACGCGGACCGGGTCAAGCGTAGTTGGCGGTGATCCGCCCCGGGTGCCCACCCGCCCGCGCCGCGCCCACCAGGGCACGACGGTCCGGGATCACACGACCGATCCGCTCGCCACGAGCAGCACCACATCGATGACGGCCACGGCCATGACCGCGCGGAACAACGCCACCGGCCGGGCGCCCCGCGCGAGCGCCACCCGCCCGGCGTACCACCCGAAGGGCAGGACCAGCGCGGCGAGTGCGACCGCGGCGACGCCGCCGGGCGACGGCGGCCCGGCCGGCCCGAACGCGAGGACTACGGTCGCGGTGACCAAAAGTGCGCCCGCGGCCACCGCGGACCCGGTCGACCCGAGCCGGTGTGGCAGGCCGCGCACGCCGGTACGCGCGTCGTCGGCGAGGTCGGGCAGGGCATTGGCGAAATGCCCCCCGCCGCCGAGGAGGGCGCCGGCCGCGACGAGCCACGCGGGCGGGGCCGGCGATCCCGGCAGAGCGAGCACGACGAACGTCGGCAACATTGCGAACGAGAACATGTACGGCACGACCGAGAACGGAGTGAACTTCAGCGGCCAGTTGTACAGCAGCGCACTGATCAGGCCGGCCGTCGCGGCGATGGCCGCAGGTAGGCCGGACGCGAGCGCGAGGGCCGGAGTCGCGACCGATGCCAGCAGCCCGGCCAGGCCGACGGTACGCCCTGAGACGACACCCGTGGCGATCGGCTTGTCGGTACGCCCGACGAGGCGGTCGCGGCTCGCGTCCAGCCAGTCGTTGGCCCAGCCGACGGCGAGCTGGCTCGACAGCACCGCGGCGGCCACGACGATCACCCCAACGGCGTCATGACCAACCCCGATGGCGAGGAGTGCGGCGGCGGCGGTGACCGCCACGGCCGGCTCCGGATGGCTCGCCCGGACCAGGCCGGCCGCCGTCCTCCTCATACGCAGACGGTAGCGATATTCCATCCCGGTGGTCGACGCTCGCGACTTCTGTCAGGCTCGGACCCATGCGCACGCTGAGGCCGACGCCGCTGCCGCGCAACGATCCCCGCCAGTACGACGACCTCGCGACAGAGTGGTGGCGGCCGGCCGGTGCTTTCGCGATGCTGCACTGGCTGGCGGAGGCGCGGGCGCGCCTGGTCCCACCGGCGTCCAGGTCCGGTGCGATCCTGGTCGACGTCGGCTGCGGAGCGGGTCTGCTGGCGCCCCATCTCGCCGGCAAGGGCTACTGCCATGTCGGGGTGGATGTGACCGGGTCGGCGCTGAGCCAGGCGGCGGCGCACGGTGTCTACGCCGTGCGTGGCGACGCCGGGGCGCTTCCGCTCGCCGATGGCTGCGCCGACGTGGTGTGCGCCGGGGAGATTCTGGAACACCTGTCCGACGTGCCGTCCGCGGTCGCGGAGATCTGCCGGATCCTCCGCCCCGGCGGGCTGCTCGTGCTGGACACTCTTAACGACACGGCCGTCAGCCGCCTGATCGCGGTCCAGATCGTCGAGCTCGTGCCCGGCGTGCCACGAGGGCTCCACGATCCGAACCTGTTCGTCGACCCGGGCGTGCTGGTGGATGAGTGCGCTCTACATGGGGTAACGCTGTCGGTACGTGGAGTTCGGCCGACGGCGTGGGGCACGGTGCGCTGGCTGGTGGCGCGCCGGGGAGCGGCCCGCATCGTGCCGACGTGGTCGACCGCCGTCCTGTACCAGGGGCGAGGAGAAAAGGGGGGCCTTGATGGTGGCTGACGGACGGGTGGCGGCGGAGCGCCTCGCGCCCCGACTGGCCGCGCGGGCCACGGTGCACGACCGGGACGGTGAGTTCCCGGTCGAGGACTTCGCCGACCTACGCGACGCCGGTCTGTTCGGCCTGCTCGTGCCGGAGCGGCTCGGCGGTGCCGGCGCGGGGTTCGCCGAGTACGCATCGGTCGCCTACGAGCTGGCCAGGGGGAACGGTGCGACCGCCCTCGTGTTCAACATGCACGCCTCCGTGACGGGCGCCCTCGGTGCGGTCACCGAAGATTTGGCGCAGGCGCTCGGCGTACCGGATGAAGCCCTGGCCGCCCGGGACCGGTTCCTGTCGGCGGCGGCCAATGGTTCGTGGTACGCGGTCGCGATGAGCGAACGCGGCGCAGGTTCGCGACTGTCGCAGCTGGCCACCTCGTACGAGGCCGTGGACGGCGGCTACCACATCAAGGGTGCGAAGACATTCGTCTCCGGCGCGGGGCACTCCGACGGCTATCTGGTAGCGGCGCGCAGCATCGCGGACCAGTCGGTGGTCTCCCAGTTTCTCGTGCCCGCCGACGTGCCGGGTCTGTCGGTCGAGGAGACGTGGGACTCGCTGGGCATGCGGGCGACCGCCTCGCACGATCTCCACATCGACGTGACCGTGGCGTCCGAATCACTGCTGGGCGGTGTCGAGGGCTTGGCGCTGGTGGTCGCGCAGTTGATGCCGCACTGGTTGGTGGCCAGCTACGCCGCCGTATACGTAGGAGTCGCCCAGGCGGCGGTCGATGCCGCGGTCGAGCACCTCACCGCGCGAAAGCTCTCCGGCCTGCCGGCGGTGCGCGCACGCGTCGGCCGCGCCGACGCCGCGGTGGCCGCCGCACGGCTGGTGGTAGGGGAGGCTGCCCGTCGGGTGGATGAGGCGCCCGGCGACCCGGACACCAATCGGTGGGTCTGGCGGGCGAAACTGCTCGCCGGCACCACGGCGGCTGACGTGGCAGCGTCCATGTTGGAGGCCGCGGGCACATCCGCCAGTCGCCGCGGGCATCCGCTCGAGCGCCTCTACCGCGACGCCCGGTGCGGATCCCTGCAGCCGGCCACCTCGGATGTCTGCGCGGACTGGCTCGGCGTCGCCACGTTGGGCGGGGACCCGGACCACGATGGATCGGCGCCTCGATGGTGAGCGCGAGGATGGTGAGCGCCAGCGCGATCATCGGCGGGATCGGCGTAGCCATGCCCGGCCGGGTGAGTCAAGACGACCTCTGGGAGGGCTTCTTCGCCCGGCACTACACCGGATCGGCGCACGCCCTCGCGAAACGCATCTTCGCGAACGCCGGCGTACACACTCGACAGGCGGCCGTGAACCCGCTGCTCGAGAACGTCTCCGGCTGGCCCACCGAGCGCCGGATGCGCCGGTTTCTGAGCGAGGCCATGCCGCTGGGAAAGGAGGCGGTGTCTAGAGCACTGGCGGACGCCGGCCTGTCCGCGGGGGATGTGGGGCTGTTCGCGGTGTGCTCGTGCACGGGCTACGCGACGCCTGGCCTCGACATCCTGCTCGCCCGCGACCTAGGTATGGCGCCCGACACTCAGCGGCTGTTCATCGGGCACATGGGGTGCTACGCCGCGCTGCCCGGGCTCGGAACCGCCGCCGACTTCGTGGCCGCACGCGACCGACCGGCGGTCGTGCTGTGTTGCGAACTCACCAGCCTGCACGCCCAGCCATCCACGGTGGACACCCAGCAGATCGTCGCGCACGCGCTGTTCTCGGATGCCGCCGCCGCCACCGTGTTGCTGCCCGAGGGCAGCAAAGGGTACGCCGTGCGCGATGTGTCATCGATGACCGACACCGCGACGGCGGATCACATGACGTGGGACGTGACGGACCTCGGGTTCCGGATGGGCCTCTCCTCACGAGTGCCGGACGTCCTGGCCGACCACGTCCGCCCGCTCGTGCATGACCTGCTGGCGCGCCACGGACTGAAAGCGTCTGATGTGGACGGTTGGGCCGTGCACCCCGGCGGTCCGCGGATCCTCGACGTCGTCGCCCGCGAGTTGGAGCTCCCGGAGGAGGCGATGGCGGCGTCGCGGGCGACGCTCGCCGCGCACGGCAACTGCTCGTCGCCCACAGTCCTGCTCGTCCTCGACGCGCTGCGGCGAGCGGCCGATCCGCCGGGATTGGTGGTCATGCTCGCGTTCGGCCCCGGCCTGACGCTGTACGCGGCGCTGCTCGACCGCCGCTGAGCACGCTCCCACGCCGGCACCGCGCCCGCGGCGGCCGGGGTTCGGCTGGCCGGTGGTGCCCGGGTTAGTCAGGCGGCCAGGCGGGGCAGGTCCGCGCGGTAGGCGTCGACGCTGTTCACCCCGGAGACCGTGCGCAATACCGCACCGGAGCGGTCGACCAGCACGGCCGCCGGCCGGGCGTCGCCGGCGAGTCCCATCGCCTGGCGCAGCTCGCCGACTGGGTCGCCGAGCGAGCGAACGCCGGTCGCCGCCGGTTTCGGGGGCGAGGAGGTGCGCGCGACCGTCGCGACGCCCACGCCGAACGGCGTCGCGGCGAGCGTCTCCTGGACCAGGCCGCTGCAGTCGCCGCAGCCATCGGTCAGCAGGATCACGGACGGGATGAGACTGCGCAGCGCCACCTCTCGACCGGCGTTGTCGATCAGCTCCAACGCCGGGAGATTACGCAGCTTGGCCGAGGTCGTCGCGGCCACGGTGCTCTCCGTCGCGCGGGTCGACGGCCGGATCGCGTCGCGCTGCCAGCCCAGCGCAAACATGCTGATCAAGGCGGCGAGCACCGCGATCGACATGATCAAAATCGGCAGCCGGACGGGTGGCAGGCCGCCGTCTCCGCCCGCGGTGGTCGGCAGACCGAACAGCCGCCGCCAGGTGTTTCGCCTGCCCTCGCGGCGCAGCTCACGGCGGACCTCTTCGGCTTCGTTGGCGAGTTCGGCCGGGTCGTCCGGGACGACCACGGTCCCCCATTCGGGTGGCAGGTCGGGTAGGCCGTCGAACGGGTCGCCGCCGCCGTCGGACGGCGTGCCGCCGCCGTTGCCACCGCTCAGCGTGCCCATGGCCAGTCCCCTCGGGCGGGCCGCCCGACTCCGCCCTGTGCAGTTAAGAGTCTCGCACGAGGGGGGAGTCTCGCCAGTCGAAGCGGGCCAACTAGACCCACTCGAAACGAAGGCTCGGGCCCCGAGGTCGGGACCGACATATCGGATCTGGGCGCGCCAACCGTGAGCCGGGGGTCACACAGCGTGGCGAATGCATTGATCGGCGCGTCTGTCAAGCCCGAGAAGCACGCCTCACATGCCTTCTGAGCTGCGGTAACGGGCGACGCCCCGGTGGGACATCGGCACGGCGCCGTGTTACCCTGGACACAGCGAAAGGGGTTTCGAACCTATGGTTTTCAGTGTCGGCGAGACCGTTGTCTACCCCCACCACGGGGCCGCACTCATCGAGGCAATCGAGACCCGGATCGTCAAGGGTGAGGAGAAGCTGTACCTCGTCCTCAGGGTCGCTCAGGGTGACTTGACGGTGCGGGTGCCCGCGGAAAATGCCGAGATCGTTGGCGTGCGGGAGGTAGTCGGCGAAGAGGGACTCACCAAGGTCTTCGACGTTCTCCGCGCTCCGCACACCGAAGAGCCCACCAACTGGTCGCGGCGCTACAAGGCGAACCTGGAGAAGCTGGCCTCCGGCAATCCGCTGAAGGTGGCCGAGGTCGTCCGGGATCTGTGGCGTCGTGAGCGGGAGCGGGGCCTCTCCGCGGGCGAGAAGCGGATGCTCGCGAAGGCTCGAGACATCCTTGTCGGCGAGGTCGCCCTCGCCGAGAAGAGCACCAAGGATG
>DASXRC010000194.1:0-12816 GCA_036506795.1 Micromonosporaceae bacterium | reverse complement strand
CCGCGACCGAGATCCTGCAGAGCTGGTTGGAAAGACAGCGGAGGCGCACTGGATGATCGACGAGCTCGAGCTGGCCTGGGAAGAGGACACCGGTAGCCGGCGCCCGATCCGCAGCCACCGGCGCGGCAAGGGCTCGGGGCGCCCGCGGACCAAGAAGAGGAGGCGCGGGCGTACCGTCTTCGCTCTGTTCCTGGTCTTGCTGCTGTTGGCCGGGCTCGGCGCGGGCGCCTGGTACGGCATGGACCGGATCCAGGGGTACTTCACCACTCCGGACTACACGACCGGCGGCACGGGTCAGGTGCAGATCGAGGTCAAGCAGGGCCAGACGATCGCCGACATCGGCAACACCCTCTACCGCGCCGGGGTCGTCAAGAGCGCGGCGGCGTTCGTCAAGGCTGCGGAGAAGAACTCGCGGAGCCGGAACATCCAGCCGGGGTTCTACACCGTGCGCAAGCAGATGCGTGCCTCGGACGCCTTGGCCATGCTCCTCGACCTCAGGAACAAGGTCGTCAGCAAGGTGACGATCCCGGAGGGCCGCTCCGCCAAGCAGACGTTCGCGCTGCTGTCCAAGGCGACCGGCCTCCCGGTCAAGCAGTTCGAGGCCGCGGCCAAGGACCCGATCGCGCTCGGCGTCGCCCCGGACTGGTTCACCCGCGACGACAAGAAGCCGGTCGGCAAGTCGATCGAGGGCTTCCTGTTCCCGGCGACCTACGAGCTGGCCCCCAAGGCCACCGCGGCGCAGATCCTCTCCGACATGGTCAACAAGTTCAACCAGGTCGCGGAGGAGACGCGCTTCAAGGACAGGGTTCGTGCCGAACGGCACATCTCGCCGTACGAGGCGCTCATCGTGGCGTCGCTCGCCCAGGCGGAGGCCGGCAACCCCGATGACCTGGCGAAGGTGGCCAGGGTGGCCTACAACCGGCTGTACCTGCCCAACAACGAGCTCGGCTGCGCCTGCCTGCAGATGGATGTCACGGTCAACTACTGGTGGGAGCTGACCGGCAAGCCGACCAAGGCGTCCAAGGACATGACGCACGCCGACCTCTACAACCCGACCAACCCGTACAACACCCACAGCAAGCCGGGCCTGCCGCCCACCCCGATCAACAGCCCGGGCAAGCTCGCGCTGCAGGGCGCGATGGCGCCGGCGACCGGGAAGTGGCTGTTCTTCGTGGCCATCGACAAGGAGGGCCACTCGGCGTTCGCGAACACCTACGCGGAGCAGCAGGTCAACCAGCAACGGTCGTGCGCGGCGAAGATCACTTGTTGAGCGGGGTTGGGATGGCCGGCCGCCGGGCCGCCGTCCTCGGCAAGCCGATCGCGCATTCGCTCTCCCCGGCGATCCACAACGCGGGGTACGCGGCGGCCGGGCTGGCCGGCTGGTCGTACACCGCGATCGAGTGCGCCGAGGCGGAGCTGCCCGGCCTGCTCGCCGGCCTCGGACCGGAGTGGGCCGGGCTGTCGCTGACGATGCCGCTGAAGGTGGCGGCACTCGCGGTGGCCGCGGAGATCGCGCCCCTGGCGGCCGCGACCGGTGCGGCGAACACGTTGGTACGCCGCGGCGACGGCGGCTGGCACGCCGACAACACCGACGTCTCCGGGATGGTCGAGGTGCTGCGGGCCGCCGGCGTACGGGACCGGCCGACGGTGACCGTGCTGGGCGCCGGCGGCACGGCCCGCGCCGCACTGGCCGCGGCGGCCCGACTGCACGCACCGCTGGTGATCGTGGCGGCCCGCCGCGCGGGCGCGGTCGAGGAGCTGCGCGGTGCGGCGGAGGCGCTCGGCGTACCGCTCGCGGGGGTTCCGTGGCCGGACGCCGCGGTGCACGCGGATGCCGACGCGGTCGTGTCGACCGTGCCGCGGGGCGGCGCCGACGCGCTCGCGGGCGTGATCGACTGGCGCCGGGCGACCGTGCTGCTCGACGCGCTCTACGACCCGTGGCCGACCCCGCTCGCCGCGGCGGCCCGGGCGGCCGGGTGCCGGGTCGCCTCCGGACTGGACCTCCTGCTCGCCCAGGCCGTCGGCCAGTTCGAGCTGTTCACCGGCGTACCGGCGCCGGTGGACGCGATGCGTGCGGCGTTGCGCGCCGCGCGCCGCCCGTGATCAACGCAACCTTGCACAGGTCGCGGTCTTAGCGCGCGGTGATGCCGCAACCTCGCACAGGTTGCGACGATCTGCCGTGACAGACTGTCGACCGTGGCTGGGCTGCGCTGGTTGACCGCGGGTGAGTCGCACGGGCCCGCGCTGGTCGCCGTGTTGGAGGGGGTGCCGGCGGGAGTCGAGGTGACCGGGGAACAAATCGGGCGCGAGCTCGCGCGGCGCCGGCTCGGGTACGGCCGCGGCGCTCGGATGTCGTTCGAGCAGGACGAGGTCGAGATCCTCGGCGGTGTCCGGCACGGCGTGACGATCGGCAGCCCGGTGGCCATCCGAGTGGCCAACAGCGAGTGGCCGAAGTGGCGCACCGTGATGGCGGCCGACCCGGTCGACCCGGCGGAGCTGGCGGGCCAGGCGCGCAACGAACCGCTGACCAGGCCGCGCCCGGGCCACGCGGACCTCGCCGGCATGCAGAAGTACGGCCACGGCGACGCCCGGCCCATCCTGGAGCGGGCCAGCGCGCGGGAGACCGCCGCCCGGGTCGCCCTGGGCACGGTCGCCAAGGCGCTCGTACGCCAGGCCATCGGCATCGAGATCGTCTCGCACGTCGTCGAGCTCGGTTCGGTCGTAGCCAAGCCGGGGCTGCAGCCGCGGCCCGAGGACGCCGAGCGCGTCGACGCCGACCCGCTCCGCTGCCTGGACCCCGACGCCAGCGTGCGCATGGTTGCCGAGGTCGACGCCGCGAAGCGGGACGCGGACACGCTCGGCGGGATCGTCGAGGTGCTGGCGTACGGCGTACCACCCGGTCTGGGCAGTCACGTGCACTGGGACCGCAAGCTGGACGCGCGGCTGGCCGCCGCGCTGATGTCCATCCAGGCCATCAAGGGCGTGGAGATCGGGGATGCGTTCACCCAAGCCCGGTCGCGGGGATCGGTGGCCCATGATGAGATCGTGCCGACCGCGACCGGGGTCCGCCGCGTGACCGACCGTGCCGGCGGGCTGGAGGGTGGCATGACAACCGGCGAGCCGGTACGCGTTCGGGCGGCGATGAAACCCATCTCATCGCTGAACCGCAGTCTGTCTACAGTGGACGTGTCGACCGGCGAGCCGGCCACGGCGATCAACCAGCGCTCGGACGTGTGCGCCGTGCCGGCCGCCGCCGTGGTGGCGGAGGCGATGGTCGCGCTGGTGCTGGCGGACGCCGCCATCGAGAAGTTCGGCGGCGACTCGGTCCCGGAGCTGCGCCACAATCTCGCGGGTTACCTCGAGCACCTGGTGATCCGCTGATGGCGCCGGTGTGCGTACTGGTCGGCCCGCCGGGCGCCGGCAAGACAACCGTCGGTGAGCTGCTGGCGGTGGGGCTCGGCACCGAGTTCCGGGACACGGATACCGCGGTCGAGGCGGTCGCCGGCAAGCCGGTGCCAGACATCTTCATCGACGACGGCGAAGACCATTTTCGTGCACTGGAACGGGCGGCGGTCGCGCACCAACTGTCGTCGTTCGACGGGGTGCTCGCGCTCGGCGGGGGAGCGGTGCTGGCGGCGGAGACCCGGGCGGCCCTGGTCGGGCACACGGTCGTGTTTCTCTCGGTCGAGCTGGCCGACGCCGCGAAGCGTGTGGGCCTCGGCGCCGGCCGGCCGCTGTTGACCGTCAACCCGCGCGCCACCCTGAAGTTCCTGCTGGATCGGCGCCGTCCGCTCTACGAGCAGGTGGCGACGCTGACGGTTGCCACCGACGGGCGTACGCCCGAGGAGGTCGCCGCCGACGTCTTGGCCCACTTGCGCGGTTAGCCGCGATCGGTGCTGAGGTGCGGACGCGTCAAGCGGCAGGGAGTACGAGGTCCACCGCGATTCGGTTGTCAGCGGGCGTCGGGTCGGTCCACGTTCGGCCGGTCCCGCCGTCAACTGCCGTGAACCGCAGCGCTACGCCCGGCAGTGTCGTCGTCGTGGGTTGCGGAGCTATGCCCACTGTGACGCCGACGGTGAAGGTGAGCTCGCCGCCGCCGGCGGGCACGGCGTCCGCAGCGCAGGCCGAGGTCTCTGGCGGCGGCACGCCGACGCAGCCGAATATTCTGGATTGGCCGTCAATCACCACGCCATCGGGCGTCGTGAGGTAGACCCTGCCAAACAGGTATGGCTTGGCCCCGGTGTTCTGAACGGTCAGGGTCATCACACCGGCGTAGTGACCCTCGACCGGCTGCAGCGTGACCGAGGTTAGTCCGCTCACATGCAGGTCGGGAGGACCGGCCGCACGGGGGCTCGTCGACAGACCCGGTGTGACGCTGGGTGCGGCGTTGCTCGCAGTCGGAGTCGGCGTGACTGTCGCGCTCGCAGATGGCGTCGGCGTTGCCGTCGCGCTCGGGCTGGGGCTCGGCCCGTTAGTGACTGGCGCGCCGCCGGGCGGGTACGCCACATACAACGCAGCCATCCCGACGAGCGCGACCACGAGCACGGCGCCCATTGCGTTGGCCCGGAGGCGTACGCGCCGGATTGCTGCCCGCCGCGCGGCGTCAGCCCCAGGGGAGGTCGTGTGAGTGGTGGTGTCGCGGTAGAAGGCGTCGAAGCGCGCACGCAGCGGATCGTTGACGCGACCGAGGTCTCCCATCACAGACCGCCCCCTTCGCCGTCGCCGAAGTAGGTTGCCAACGCGCCGCGCCCCCGATGCAGCCACGACTTCACCGTGCCTTCCGAGGTGTCGCAATCCTCGGCGATCTCGCTGACCGTCCGGCCGCCCAGGTAGTGCAGGATCATCGCGCGGCGCTGGACGACCGGCAGGGTCGCTAGCGCCGCGACGAGTGCGACCCGGTCGGGGGTCGGCCCGGCGGTGTTCTCGGGCCGCTGCCGCCGTGCGAATGCGACCGCGGTCGCGACCCGGCGCCACCGGCTTCGCGCGAGGTTCCACGCCACCCGCCGCACCCACGCCACCGGGTCGTCGTACTGCTCGATCGTGTCCCAGCGCGGCCAGGCGCGGGTGAACGCCTCCTGCACCACGTCCTGCGCCTCGGTCAGATCGCCGATGTACGCGTAAAGCTGGGCCGTCAGCCTGTCGTAGTTGGCCGCGTAGCAGGCGTCAAATCCTCGTCCGGTGGCCACGTCCACCGATCTTCCGGCAGGAGTGAGCGTCATGAGAGCCCTCGTTCGGTGGGCGGTTGACACAAGCCGGGACGCCCGACCACGCGTGCGTCTGCCGGGGACACGCATGAGACGCGCGGAGGGTTGCGTAGCGCGTCGACTCAGGACCCGACCGTGACCGGCAGCGGGTTGCCGGCCGGGTCAACCACCACGCGGTTGCCGAGTGGCGCGCTGAGCCTCACCGTGTACGTCGTCATGAACAGCATGGCCGGCACAATGCACGCCTTCTGTGGGGGGCCGGGCGCGGTGGGGCCCAGCTCGACGCGCAAATCGACCGCCACGGCCGTGCGGGACTCGGCCAGCTCTGGTACGTACTCAGCGGTTGGTTGCCCGCGCAGGATGGACCGGGCGCGGGCAGCCTGAGCGTAAGGGTGACGCCGTCGCTGCCGAGCGATCCGCCGAAGCCGATACCGATCGCACGGCTCCACGGCGTGCCAAACACCCGGTCGTACGCCCACAGCACCGCCGGGTCCAGCGCCGGCCACGCCACCGGCCCGAGGGCGTCGGGCACCTCGAACAGCCAGGCCGGCAGGTCCAGCTGGCCGCGGTCGGTGTTGAACTGCGCGGTGCCTAGCGCGACCGAGGTGACGCGCACCGGCGGAGGGTCTCCCTCGACGTAGGCGGGGTCACCGGCACCGCGGAGCCGCTCGAACGCATCGCCCGCCGGCAGCAGCGCGACTGTGTAGCGGCCGTCGGGCAGGTCGACGTCGGCGGTCGCCGGCGTCGGCGGCAGCTCCGCGACGAGCACCAAACGGCCCTCGCCGACGGCGTCCGAGGCGGCGGGGGTCCGATATCCAGACGAGGCGGGCGGCGGGTGGATCAACACGATGGGCCGGGGCCGCTGGTCGACCGGGAAGGCACGCCATGCCTCGAGCGCGGGGGACGTGGTCGGGTTGTCGGCCGCGCCCGCGTCGGTCCCGCCGGCCGCGCCCGGCTGGGCGCAGGCGGCGAGCACCCCGAGCAGGACGTACGCCGCGGCGACGCGGACCGGCCTCATAGCTACCTCCCGTGGGCGTTGGGCGGTTGCGTCCTTGGACGGGGCAGCCACCGTCGGGGTTTCGGGTCAGCGCTCCCGGGTGTCGAACTGGCCCATCTCGTCCGGCAGCGCCCCCCTGTGCCCGACCAGAAGCACGTCGTGCGGGTCTCGCGCTTTGGAGCGGGCCGCGGTCGCGCATCGGCTGGCCTCCCGTGGGGTCACCCTGAAGCTCCTGCTGGATCGGCGCCGTCCGCTCTACGAGCAGGTGGCGACGCTAACGGTGGCCACCGACGGGCGTACGCCCGAGGAGGTCGCCGCCGAGGTCCTGGCCGGCCTCATGAGCCGACGCTGACCGGCAGCGGGTTCCCGGCCGGGTCGACAACCACCCGGTTGCCGAGCGGGGCAGTCAGCCGGATGGTGTAGTCGGCAAGCGTCAGCGCTCCCCAGGTGGCGCAGTCCGGCCGCGGGGAGTCCGCCGCCGGCGAGCCGGGCTCGGTGCGCAGCTCCACCTCCACCGCTGTGCTTGACTCGGTCAGCTCGACCACCGTCCGCTCGGTCGGATTGCCCGGGCATGGCGCGTGGGGTGCCGGCAGCCTGAGCGTGAGTGTGACGCCGTCGGCGTCGAGTGCTCCGCCATTGCCGGCGGCGATCATCCGGCTGTGCGGCGTGCCGAACACCGCCTTGTACGGCCACAGCACACTCGTGTCGACCGCCGGCCAGGCCAGGGGACCGAGCGCGTCGGGCGCGTGCAAGAGCCAGGCCGGCAGGTGGAGCCGCCCGCGGTCGGTGCGGAACTCCGCCGCGCCCAACTCGACGCCGGTGACGCGCAGCGGCTTCACCGCGGCGTTCGGGTCGCCCGCCCGCCGGATCTGGTCGATCGCATCGGCCGCGGGCAGCACGGGCATATCGAAGTGTCCATCCGGTAGGTCCACCGGGACGGTCGGCGGCGCCTCGGGCTGGGTCGCGGCGAGCTCGAGCCGACCCGCCCCCACGGCGGTCTTGGCTTCTCCGGTGCGGTAGCCCGGTTCGACGAGTGGATCTCCGATCAGGACGATGGGCCGCGGCCTCTGGTCTACCGGGAAGTCGCGCCAGGCCTCCAGCGCGGGGGATAGGGCCGGGTTGTCGGCGACGCCAACGCCGGTCACACCGGCCGCGCCCGGCTGGGCGCAGGCGGTGAGCAGACCTAGCAGGAACGCGGCGGCGACGCGGACCGGCCTCATAGCAACCTCCCGTGGGCGTTGGGCGGTCGCGTCCTTGGACGTAACCGCCCGCCGCCGGGGTTCCGGAACCGGCGTCCCATTAGGCTCGGCGGCGATGACCTCCGTGACGCGCATACCCGTGGGAGGCGAGCGCCCGTACGACGTGCTCGTAGGCCCCGGTCTGCTCGACGCCCTACCGGGCCTGATCCCCGGCGCGACCCGGGCCGCCGTGCTCTACGCGCCCCCGGTGCGGCGCCACGCCGACCGGGTCGCCGACGCGCTCCGTCGTCGTGCAGGCGTCGAGCCGCTGCCGCTGGCCGTACCCGACGCCGAGGCGGGCAAGAGCCTCGACGTCGCACAGGCGTGCTGGGACGCGCTGGGAACGGCCGGTTTCACGCGTACCGATGTCGTGATCGGGGTCGGGGGCGGCGCCGTCACCGACCTGGCCGGGTTCGTCGCGGCCTGTTGGCTGCGCGGCGTGCGCTGGGTGCCCGTGCCGACCAGCCTGCTCGGCATGGTCGACGCGGCGATCGGGGGCAAGACCGGGGTGAACACGGCGGTCGGGAAGAACCTCGTCGGGGCGTTCCACCCGCCCGTCGGTGTCCTATGTGATGTGTCCAACCTGGACACGCTGCCGGCCGGCGAGCTCGTGACGGGCCTGGCGGAGGTCGTCAAGTGCGGGTTCATCGCGGATCCGACGATCCTCGATCTCATCGAGAAGGAGCCGGGTGCGGCGGCGGACCCGATCGGCGCCACGATGCGGGAGCTCGTCGAGCGGTCCGTCCGCGTGAAGGCGAGTGTGGTCTCGATGGACCTGCGTGAGGCAGGGCCCCGGGAGGTGCTCAACTACGGGCACACGCTCGGGCACGCGATCGAGCGGGTCGAGGAGTACCGGTGGCCGCACGGGCACGCGGTGTCGGTGGGCCTGGTGTACGCCGCGGAGCTGGCTCGGCTCGCCGGGCGGCTGGACGAGGAGACCACGGCCCGGCACCGGACCGTGCTCGAGTCGGTCGGCCTGCCGGTGACCTACCGCGCGGACGCCTGGGACGCGTTGCACGACGCGATGCGCGTGGACAAGAAGGCGCGCGGCTCCCGACTTCGGTTCGTCGTCCTCGACGGCCTCGGGGCCCCGGGCATCCTGGAGGCGCCGTCCGACGAGCTCTTACGCGCCGCGTACCGGGAGGTGTCCGGATGAGGGTGCACGTGCTGAACGGGCCGAACCTGGGCCGATTGGGTACCCGGGAGGTCGACGTGTACGGGCATGTCACCTACGCCGGGCTGGTGGCGCTGTGCGAGGACGCGGCCAAGGAGCTGGGCCTCGAGGTGACCGTCCGGCAGACCGACGCCGAGGACGAGATGCTCGGTTGGCTGCACGCCGCGGCAGACGAACGGGCCGCGGTGGTGCTCAACCCCGGTGCCTGGTCGCACTACTCGTACGCGGTCCGTGACGCCTGCGCGCTGCTGCGCGCGCCGCTCGTCGAGGTGCACATCTCCAACATCCACGCCCGGGAGGAGTTCCGGCACCACTCGGTCGTGTCGGCGGTGGCGACCGGGGTGATCTGCGGCCTCGGCGTCGACGGCTACCGGCTGGCCCTGGTGCACCTGGCCTCGCTGGCGTGACTTCGGCCACCGGTAGACTTGTGTGGTTCTATCTCGACCACTCTGACCAAGGCAGGACATGGCCACCACGAACGACCTCAAGAACGGTTTGGTCCTCAACCTCGACGGCGAACTCTGGTCCATCGTCGAGTTCCAGCACGTCAAGCCCGGCAAGGGCGGGGCGTTCGTGCGTACCACGCTGAAGAACGTGCTCTCCGGCAAGGTCGTCGACAAGACGTTCAACGCCGGGACCAAGGTCGACACGGCCACCGTCGACAAGCGGACCATGCAATATCTGTACGCCGACGGCGACGACTACGTGTTCATGGACCTCGACACGTACGACCAGATCCACGTGCCGGGCGGCACGGTCGGCGAGGCGGCGAGCTACCTGCTGCCCGAGGCCGAGGTGATCGTGGCGACCCACGAGAGCGTGCCGCTGTACATCGAGCTGCCTGCGAGCGTCGTGCTCGAGGTCACGTACACGGAACCGGGCCTGCAGGGCGACCGCTCGACCGGCGGCAGCAAGCCGGCGACCGTACAGACCGGTGCGACCGTGCCGGTGCCGCTGTTCATCACGACCGGCGAGAAGATCAAGGTCGACACCCGCGACGGCCGTTACCTCGGCCGCGCCTGATGCACCTCGGCGGAGCCTGATGCCCGAGGGTCCAAAGACGCCGATGCCGGCGCGGCGCAAGGCGCGGAAGCGGGCGCTCGATGTCCTCTACGAGGCCGACCTGCGCGGACTGCCGATCCTGGACGTGCTGCCCGGGTACGTGGAGCGGCTCGAGCACCCACGGCCGGCACACCTCGACTACGCGGTCTCGCTGGTCGAGGGCGTCGCGGCGCACAAGGAGCGTATCGACGAGCTGATCGCCAGCTACGCCGAGGGTTGGACGCTGGACCGCATGCCGGTCGTGGACCGCAACCTGGCCCGCATCGCCGTCTACGAACTGCTGTACGTCGACGAGATCGACGACGCGGTCGCCATCACCGAGGCGGCCGAGCTGGCCCGGCAGCTGTCGACCGATGACTCGCCCCGATTCCTCAACGGCCTGCTGGGCCGGATCGCGGAGTACGTCAGCCACTGATCGACGGCCGTCGCGCCCGCTCAAGGTCATCACAAGTTGGCGTACGGCGCTCGTGCGAGCGGTGCGCCATGGACGCTACCGGCGCCCGATGAGGTCCATGGCGTACCGCTGGTCGCTGGAAGACGTGCCGGGTGCGGGCGTTGGCCGTGACGATCATCCTCCACCGACGAAACTAAGGGCGCAGGGTGGCGAGCCATTGCGTTGCGGTGACGGCGATGATCGGGGTGCCGGGTGTGATGCCGGCGCGCCGCGCCACCGCACGGCCTAGGACGCGTGAGGCGGGCGCGTGCGGAGAGCGGAAGGCGTACCGCAGCAGCGAGGCGAGTTCGCGCGGCGGCGGCTGGGGGCGGCGGCGCATGCGGAGCACGGCGCCGTCCACCGCGGGGGACGGCCGGAAGCAATGGGCGGGCACCGACCAGAGCCGCTGGAAGTCGAATGCCGCCTGCCACCCGAGCAGTTCCGGGCGGCCGGGCGCGGCCGCGGACAGCCGGCGGGCGGCACCACGCTGGACGACAAGGTGGGCGCCGGACATCGGCGACGCGATCAACCGCCGCACCACGGCGGTGGTGATAGCGAACGGGATGTTCGCCACGACGACGAACGGTCGGCCGGGCAGTGGGACCGTGAGGGCGTCGCCGGTGATCACCCGTACGTTGTCGTGCCGCTCGAGGTGGGCGTCGAGCCGGCGGGCGACGCGTACGTCACGCTCGACCGCGACCACCCGCGCGCCGGTCCGGGCGAGCGGCAGCGTGATCGCGCCCCCGCCCGCCCCGAGGTCGAAGACCAGGTCACCGGGGCCGACCGCGGCCGCGCGCACGAGGCGGCGGGCCACGTGGTCAGCGAGTGTGTGGGCTCCCGGTGGGTTCGGAATCGGCGGTGGCGCCGAGCGCTCCGGCGGCCGTCGCCGTCGCCCTTGCCCGGCCACGGAAGACCATGACCATCGACATGATCACTCCTCGTCGCACACGCTGGTTACGCCGCGAGGCTAGGCGCGGCGCCGCCTGTTCGGCCACCCATTTCGGTGGCGGGCGTGCACGAGGGGTCCGCACGCCGATGGCGCACGGACCCCTCGGGGTCGGGTCTCAGGAGGCGAAGAACGCCCGCGGGTCGGCGACGAGCACGCCGTGCTCGGTGAGCCGCTCGATCAGCCCGGACGGCGACGCGTCGTACACGATCGCCAAGGCCCGCAGGTCGTCGGCGCGGATCGACAGGACCCGGCCGTTGTAGTCGCCACGCTGCTGCTGGATCGCCCGCGCGTAGCGGGCGACGTAGGCCAGCTCGTCCGAGGCCTGGTCGTAGAGGCGCTCCAGGTCGAGGACGATCTTGTTGGTGGGCTCGTGCCGGATGCCGCTGCCGTCGGGCAGGAGCTCCGAAACGGGAACCCGATAGAAGTCCGCCAGCTCGGCGAGGCGCGATACGGTTACCGCCCGGTCGCCACGCTCGTATGAGCCGACGACGACGGCCTTCCAGCGCCCGTTCGACTTCTCCTCCACACCCTGCAAGGACAGGCCCTGCTGCTGGCGGATGGAGCGCAGGCGGGCGCCCAAGGACTTGGCGTACTCAGAGGGCATTGTCGTCACTCCCAGTGATGGCCCCGGGGGTCTCCCCAGCGATCGCTACGGAGCGTGACGGTACGGGGCGCGGGACACTCGGTCAAGTCCTCGTTACCGATACGTTCGTGAGATCGCGGCCACCTAGCCAGATTTTCGCCACATCGGGCGCGTCCGGCGCGCCCAATGCCGCAGTAACCTCCGCCACGCTGGTAACCTTCGGTGAACCCCGACCCGTCCACCACGGCGGACGGAGCGGACCTCGGCATCCTTTAACGACCCGTCCAGCGAGGCGGGGAAGGAGGTCCTCTGTGGCGTACCCTGCGGCCGCCGCACCGGCCGGCCCCGAGGCCGGCGGCGCTAGCGGCAAGGCCATTCTCTCCGGCGCTGACATGCAGCGAGTGCTGGATCGCATTGCTCACCAGATCCTCGAGAAGACCCACGGCGCGGCCGGTACGGTGCTGCTCGGCATCCCCACCCGCGGGGTTCCGCTGGCCCGGCGGCTGGCCGACCGGATCCGCACCTTCGAGGGCGTCGACGTCCCCTGTGGCTCCCTCGACATCACCCTCTACCGTGATGACCTGCGGCTGCGCGCCGCCCGGGCGGTCGGGCGCACCGATCTGCCGCGGGGCGGCATCGACGACCGGCGGGTGATCATCGTCGACGATGTGCTGTTCTCCGGCCGTACGGTGCGGGCCGCGCTCGACGCGCTGAAGGACCTCGGCCGGCCCAGCTCCGTCCAGCTCGCCGTGCTGGTCGACCGTGGCCACCGCGAGCTGCCGATCCGAGCCGACTACGTCGGCAAGAACATCCCGACCGCGCTCACCGAGAACGTCAAGGTGCTCATCGCCGAGGTCGACCACGTGGACGAGGTCCGCCTACAGCCCGAACGCCTCGAATCGGCGGGAGGTGCAGCATGATCAAGCACCTGCTCTCCGCGGCGGACCTGGACGCACCGACCGCGACGCTGATCCTGGACACCGCCGCGGAGATGGCCAACCTCGCCGGCCGCGAGGTCAAGAAGCTGCCGACCCTGCGCGGCCGGACCGTCGTGAACCTGTTCTACGAGGACTCGACCCGCACGCGGATCTCATTCGAGGCGGCCGCCAAGCGACTGTCCGCCGACGTGATCAACTTCTCCGCCAAGGGGTCCAGCGTCTCCAAGGGCGAGAGCCT
>DASXRC010000193.1:0-2843 GCA_036506795.1 Micromonosporaceae bacterium | reverse complement strand
AGACCTTCTCGACCAGGGTGGTCCGGCCGGCCGGTGCTGGTGCATGGCGCCGCGAATCGGCGCCGAGTACCAGCGGCGTCCCCCGCAGCGCAACCGTGCCGACTTCCGCGGCGTTGTGAGGCAGGGACCGCCTCCGGGGCTGCTGGCGCTACGCGACAAGCTAGCGATCGGGTGGTGTCAGGTGACTGCGCGCAAGGCACTGTCAGCGCTCGATCGAGGGTGGCGCACCCGGCACGTGGACGACGTCCCGGTGTGGGTCATCGCCTGCTTCTACGTGCGCAAAGGCCACCGCCGGCACGGCATCACCTCGGCGCTGATCGCCGCCGCGGTGGATTTTGCTCGCGCGGCCGGCGCACCGGCGGTCGAGGCCTACCCGCTCGACGGCAGCGTCTCGCCGAGCGCGACAAGCACCGGCTACGCCTCGACGTTCGCCGCGGCCGGGTTCATAGAGATCGCCCGTCGGTCGCCCGAGCGACCGGTCATGCGCTTCTCCTTCTGACCCGGGCGCCGAGCGAAGCACCCATCAACTACGACGACGCGGTCCGGTAACCCGCAGCGCATGCGCATCAGCAGAGTCGGATGCCTGACCGCACGCTGCCGAACCGCGCGACTTGCGGCTATGAGAGTGCGCCGATCGAGTCCTGTTGGCTGGTCGTAGCCGGCTCCGGCACTTGATTGACCCGCTATGACGTGACCACAACTCCGCCGATTCCTGTGCGCCCGGCCGGGGTGCCTACGACCTCGACCGTAACGCCGGCGCGGACGCGTTCCCCGAAGACATCGACGATGGCGTCCGTGACCCCGGAGACGAGGCGGGCAACGATCTCGTCGGCGTCGGGTCGGCTGAACGCGGCTTCCTTGATGCCGAACGTGACGCTGGGCGAGGGCGCCTGTGCCGGTGTGCCGCCGATACCCCATCGGTTGGGCGGCAGGCCGATCAACTGCACGACCGCGATGCTTCGGGCCCACTCCCCGTAAACGGCGACGACCGCGTCGGTCACTTTCTCAATCAGTGCGGTCTCACGGCCGGCCGGGCCTTGTCCAGAGGGCTGGCTTCTGAGCAGGACGGATGCCTGTCGTCGTCTGACGTGGGTTGCGGTGACAGATGGACGTCGCACGGCCTCCATGTGGCCTCGGCGGCGGGCCCCTGATGGGTCACCGTCCAGCATCAGCGGTGTCGTGGGTCGTCCTTCTTGCGGCGGCCGAGTCCCGCGGAGGGGAAACGGTCCCTGCCCGCTGGGGCAACTCGTCGATCTTGCTCGCGTCGGCCGCCCCGGTACGCCACCATGGACCCGTGACCGGGCAGGCGCTGGTGGGCGGAATGGACGCCGGGCGGGGCGTCGTCCGGGTCGGGGACACCGTGCGCCGGCCCGGTATGGCGGCACCGGTCCGGGCGCTGCTGCGGCATCTGGAGGCGGTGGGCTTCCGCGGCGCGCCGCGCCACCTCGGCACCGACGAGCAGGGCCGCGACGTGCTGTCCTGGGTTGACGGGGACGTTCCCGTCCCGCCGTACCCGGACTGGGCGCTCACCGATGCGGCGCTGGAGTCGCTGGGCCGGTTGGTGCGCGACTACCACGAGGCGGCCGCCTCGTTTGACCCCGGCGGGCTGACCGGCTGGTCCGCCGAGTGGAGCGACCCGGGTGGCGGCTCGGTGGTCTGCCACAACGACCTGTTCCCGGAGAACGTGGTGTTCCGTGACGGCACCGTCGTCACCCTCATCGATTTCGACATGGCCGCGCCCGGCCGCCCACTGTGGGACCTGGCGATCGCCGCGGAGGAGTGGGCGCCGCTGCACGCGCCCGGCGCTCGACTATCCACACCGGACTCGCTCGACGCGGTACGGCGGCTCGGGCTGCTCGCCGGGGCCTACGGCCTGGCCCCGGAGCGTGCCGAGGAGCTGCTGGACGTCGTGGCCGAGGAGAAGGCGCGCTCGACCGCGAACGTACGGGCGCGGGCCGCCGCGGGCGACCCGGTCTGGGGGGCGCACGTCGCGGACAGCGACTTCGACGCCCGGATGGACGCCGACGACCTGTGGCTGGCCGGGATGCGCCCGGCGCTGGTCGCCTCGATCGCCCGGGCGGGTGCGGCGTGAGCGCGCCGGCGGCGACTCGGCGGTCCCTGCACCCGGTCGTCTTGGCACGATCTGGGCGGAGAGGGGATCAGGGACGAGACCGAGCCGCGGACTTCACCGGTCAACCGTGCCCCCGATCAGCCGAGGCAACTGAGCCAGCTACTCCTTGTGAGTGAGTGGTGGTTCGCCGATTGATCTCACGGTCGTCATGTGGACGCGGTTCGATCCGCATCTGCCGGACCGGTCGCCGCAGACGTGGCGGTCGGGGTAGGGATCACCGGCAGGAGACGAAGGCGATCGCCTAAAACCGCTGCGCGGGTGCACTGCTGCCCGCGAGCGGATCTTCGTGTCGACGACGCCTGAAAACTGACCCTCTGCGGTCGGGGGCCGATTCCAGTGATCGTCGCAACACGGGCGACTGTGATGGTTGGCGATCGTAGCGGTTACCGGATGGTGCTGGGGATCAGGTCGGGTACGGGCGTGTCGGTGCTGTGCGACCATGCCTCGACGGCGGCGGCGAGAGCGAGAGCGCTGCCGTAGAGGACGTGCTGGCCTCCTTGGCGGGCGATCAGAGAACCGAGCGAGCGGAACGCCCGTCCGTTGTGGGCCAGGGTGAGGATGTCACGGGCGGCGCGTTCGCCGAGCCAGTGTCCTTTGGGGAGTTGGGTCCGCTGACCCATGCCGGCGGGTGCTTGCGGGTCGTGGCCGGAGAACCAGTCGTCGAGCAGGCCAAGGGCGACTCCGATGCAGCCGGCGACGGTGGCGCTGGTGT
>DASXRC010000192.1:0-4132 GCA_036506795.1 Micromonosporaceae bacterium | reverse complement strand
CGAGGACTCGGCGGGCGGTGCCGCGGGACAGCCGGTGCTCGTCGACCTCGTCCCGGTTGCGCAGCGACCGCAGCATGCCCCAACCGGCCATGCCCGCACCGCCCATGGGGTGAGTCACCCGGTCACCTCCGCGCCAACCCTACGTCGGCCCAGTCTGGCCGACGGGTATGACAACCATCCCGGTAACAGCGGTCTTCCCGAGCGGTCCTTACGCTCAGGGCGAACTACACCCGTGGTGACTACTCCCCGGTGACTACTCCCCCACGCCGGCCAGGTCGCGCAGTCGGCGGGTCTGTGCCTCGCGCTCCGCGGCCTCCTGCTCGGCATGCGATCGGCTGGCGGCGCCGGCCAGGAGGGCCTTGATCTCGATCACGGCGTTCCGTGGGCCGGCGAGCACCGCGGCGGTCAGGTCGGCCACGGCGGCGTCGAGCTCGGGTCGCGGCACGACGACGTTGGCGAGCCCCATCCGGTCGGCCTCGGCGGCCCCGACCCGCCGACCGGTCACGCACAGCTCGAGCGCCCGGGCGTACCCGACGAGCTCCACCAGGCGCTTGGTGCCGCCCAGATCCGGCACCAGGCCAAGGGTCACCTCGGCCATGGAGAGCTGGGCGTCGTCGGCGAGCACGCGCACGTCACACGCCAGGGCCAGCTGGAAGCCGGCCCCGATCGCGTGGCCCTGCACCGCGGCGACGGTGAACACATCGGGGCGGCGCAGCCAGGAGAACGCCTCCTGGTACTGCGAGATCTGTGCCGCACACTCCTCGGGGGACAGCTGGACGAGGCGGGCGAACGCGGGACCGCGGGTCTCCGCGAGATCGATTCCGGCGGAGAAGGCCCGCCCCTCGCCCCGGAGCACGACTACTCGGATATCGCCCGGCAGCTCACGGCCGATCCGGCGGAGCTCCGTCCACATCGCTATGTGTTGAGCGTTGAGAACGTCGGGCCGGTCCAACGTGACCGTCGCGACCGGCCCGTCGCGGTCCAGCCGTACACCCGGCGCTGTCACGGGTGGAGCCGACTGCGGAGGTGCGTGGGGGGCACGGCGGCGCGGTTCACGCCTTCTTGCGGCGGCGGGCACCGCCACGCTGACGCAGCTGCACGCCGGACTCGGTCAGCACGCGATGGACGAACCCGTACGAGCGGCCCGTGGACGCCGCCAGGGCACGGATGCTCTCGCCGTTGGTGTACCGCTTGACCAGATCCTTGGCGAGTGTCTGGCGCTCGGCCCCGACGATCCTGCGACCCTTCTCAGTGCTGGTGGCTGTGCCGGTGGCTGCCATGTTGATTCCTCACGTCCCAGACTGTGCGGTTCGATGCGGTCCCACCTATTAGACCGCCTCCGACGATCATGCGCCAGATATCAAGTCCGCGCCAACCGACACGCATCGTGTTGTCGCCTAACCGATACCGTGGTGCGCCGTGACGAGTGATGAGCCCGGGTCGGCGGGGCGATCCGAGCGCCGGGACCTCCTTGGTTGGGCCCTCTTCGTGGCCGCCGGGCTCGTGTTTACGTGGCTCGCGGTTCGCGGAGACGCCCGCCTTGACACGACCGGCGCGCCGTTTCTCGGGGCGTACCGACTGCGGCTCGTCCCCGGCACGGTCCTGGCGCCGGCGGTCGCCGGCATGGGATTGGTGTTGGCCGCGCGGCGGTGGCTGGACCGACTGCCGTGGCCCGCGGTGTCCGCGGTGGGTTACCTCGCGCTCTTCGCCTGGGCGGTGGCGTTGGCCCTCGTCGACGGCGCCGGCGGTCTGACCCGCGGCCTGACCGAGGAGGACGGCCGCCTCATCGACGTCGATGACGTGAGCGACGATCCGCTGCGTTACCTGCGCACGTTCGCCGCCCACGCGAGCCTGCAGGCCCTGGCCACGCGCGGCCACCCGCCGGGGCCGGCTCTGGTGCTGTGGGGCCTGCAGCGGCTCGGGGTGGGCAACCACCTCGCGCTCGGGTTGCTGGTCACCGCGGTGGCCGCACTGCTCGCACCGCTGGTCCTCTCGGCGGTACGGGGGGTGTGCGGTGAACAGGAGGCCCGGCGCTTCCTTCCGGTGCTGACGCTGGCCCCGTACGCCGTGTGGCTGGCCGGCGGCATGGACGCGATCGTCGCGACGCTGGGGGCCGCGATGGTCGCGGCCGGCGTGCGGGCCAGCGACCACCGGCGGACCGGGCTGCGCGCGGCCGGCTGGGCCGTCACCAGCGGCGTCCTCCTCGGCGTTGCGGCCATGTTCTCGTACGCCGTGCCGTGGCTGGGGCTGTCCGTCGTCTGCCTCTACTTCGCGCGGCGCCGGGCGGCGCTGAACGTGCTGACCGGAATCGGCGTGCTGCTCCCGATCGCCGGTGCGCAGCTGCTGGGCTTCGGCTGGGTGGACGGGCTACGCGCCGCGCACGCCGACTTCGCCGCCCGCATCGGGCCGCACCGCTCGGCGCTGTGGTGGGCCGGCATCAGCCTCGTCGCGCTGGCGCTCGCCGCCGGACCGCCGCTGTACGCGAGCCTGCGCAAGACGCGCAACACGCCCGGCTGGCCGTTCCTCGTCGGTGCCGGCGCGGCGGTCATCTTCTCGGTCGCGGCCGGCTTCGCTCGCGGCGGGGTCGAGCACGCATGGCTCACGTTCTTCCCGTGGCTGACCGTGGCGGCGGTCGCACCGGAACGGCAGGCCGGACCGCCCGTGCCGACACCCCTGCTGCTCGTCGGGGTCGGCGCGGTCACCGCCATCGTCATCGAGGCGATCCTGGCGACCGCCCGTTGAGCGGGGCGGGGCCTCAGGCCAGCTCGACGAGCTCGAGCAGGTCGTCGCTCCAGGCGTCCTCGTCGCCGTCGGGCAGCAGGATCGCGCGGTCGGGCTTGAGGGCCTGTACGGCGCCCGGGTCGTGGGTGACGAGCACGATCGCCCCGGAGTACCGCGCGATCGCGTCCAGCACCTGCTCACGGCTGACCGGGTCGAGGTTGTTGGTCGGCTCGTCGAGCAGCAACACGTTCGCGCCCGAGCACACGAGCGCCGCCAGCGCCAGCCTGGTCTTCTCCCCACCGGAGAGCACGCCCGCCGGCTTCTGGACGTCGTCGCCCGAGAACAGGAACGCGCCCAGGATCCTGCGCAGCTCGCCATCGGTGTGGTCCGGCGCAGCGCCGCGCAGATGGTCGAGCACCGACCGCGTGACGTCCAGCGTCTCGTGCTCCTGCGCGTAGTACCCCACCCGCAGGCCGTGGCCGGGCCGAACGGACCCCGTGTCCGGCTCCAGCACGCCGGCGAGGATGCGCAACAGCGTCGTCTTGCCCGCACCGTTCAGTCCGAGAATGGCCACCCTCGATCCGCGGTCGACAGCGACGTCGACGTCGCAGAAGACCTCAAGCGAACCGTACGATTTGGACAGTCCGGACGCGGTCAGCGGCGTGCGCCCGCACGGCGCCGGGTTGGGGAACCGCACCCTGGCGACCTTGTCCGCGGACCGCTCGGGCTCCAGGCCGGCCAGCAGCCGCTCGGCCCGGCGGGCCATGTTCTGCGCGGCGACGGCCTTGGTGGCCTTGGCTCGCATCTTGTCGGCCTGCGCCATCAGCGCGCCGGCCTTCTTCTCGGCGTTCGCGCGCTCGCGATGCCGCCGGCGCTCGTCGGTCTCCCGCTGCTCGAGGTATGTCGTCCAGCCGACGTTGTAGACGTCGATGACGGACCGGTTCGCGTCCAGGTACCACACCTTGTTGACGACCGACTCGAGCAGCCCCGCGTCGTGGCTGATAACGATCAGCCCACCGCGGTGCGCGGCCAGAAAGCCGCGCAGCCAGGTGATCGAGTCGGCGTCGAGGTGGTTTGTCGGCTCGTCGAGCAGCAGCGTGCCGCCGCCGTTGTCGGCCGCGTCGCGGAACAGTATCCGGGCGAGCTCGATGCGCCGCCGCTGACCGCCGGAGAGGGTGCCGATCGGCTGCCTGAGCACGCGGTCGGGCAGCCCCAGGTTGGCGCAGATCCGGGCCGCCTCGGCCTCCGCGGCGTACCCGCCGAGGCTGGCGAACTGGTCTTCGAGCACGCCGTACCGGCGTACCAGAGAATCGGCCGGGTCATCCGCGAGCCGCGCCTCGAGCCGCTTCAGGTCCGCGAGCAGGGCGTCCAGGCCCCGGGCGGACAGCACGCGGTCGCGCGCGGTGACCTC
>DASXRC010000191.1:0-43191 GCA_036506795.1 Micromonosporaceae bacterium | reverse complement strand
AGATCAACTAGCGACAACAGGACCATGATCGACGGGGAAAGCGGGGCCCGGCGGCCATCGACGGGGAAGCCGGGGCGGGCCGGCCCGGAGCGCGGCGTTAGGCGGAGAGCGAGTTGAGGCGCTTGGCGATGGCCGACTTGCGGTTGGCGGCCTGGTTCTTGTGGATCACACCCTTGCTGACGGCCTTGTCCAGCTTGCGCGCGGCCTCCTGCATGAGCACGCTCGCGGCCTCCGGGTCGCCCGCCGCGGACGCGGCGTTGAACTTGCGGATGGCGGTCTTCAGCGACGACTTGACCGACTTGTTCCGCAGCCGGCGCTTCTCGTTCTGCCGGTTGCGCTTGATCTGGGACTTGATGTTCGCCACGCGACAGCCTCGTCTTGGTAGCTCGGGTTGATTGCCGACCACACCGGCCGGCCGCGTGCGGGCACGCGCCATCGACCAGGTGCGACGTGCCAGGCTACCAGGCGCGGGAGTGTTCGGCCAAAACGCCCACCGTCAGCGGCTCGGCGGAGCGCCGACGGGCACATGGGACCATTGACAACGACCCAGTCAGCGATCACACCAGCCCAAGACTCCAGAACGGACGACCGTGCCTGCGACGCTCGAACCCGGCGCGACCGACCCCGGTCTCATAAGGAACTTCTGCATCATCGCCCATATCGACCACGGCAAGTCGACCCTGGCCGATCGCATGCTGCAGCTCACCGAGGTCGTAGACCCGCGGCAGATGCGGGCGCAGTACCTCGACCGGATGGATATCGAGCGCGAACGCGGCATCACGATCAAGAGCCAGGCGGTCCGGATGCCGTGGACGGTCCGCGAGGGCGCCAACGCGGGCGACCGCATCGTACTCAACATGATCGACACCCCGGGGCACGTCGACTTCACGTACGAGGTGTCGCGCAGCCTGGCCGCGTGTGAGGGCGCGGTTCTGCTCGTCGACGCCGCGCAGGGCATCGAGGCGCAGACGCTCGCGAACCTGTACCTCGCGCTGGAGAACGACCTGCACGTGATCCCGGTGCTCAACAAGATTGACCTGCCGGCCGCCCAGCCGGATAAGTACGCCGAGGAGCTGGCGCACCTGATCGGCGGCGAGCCCGATGACTGCCTGCGCGTCTCCGGCAAGACCGGCGAGGGCGTGGCACACCTTCTCGATGAGATCGTCCGCCAGTTCCCAGCGCCGACGGGCGACGCCGCCGCACCGGCTCGGGCCATGATCTTCGACTCGGTGTACGACGTCTACCGTGGCGTGATCACCTACGTGCGCA
Source organism: Micromonosporaceae bacterium (assembly GCA_036506795.1). Lineage (GTDB taxonomy): Bacteria > Actinomycetota > Actinomycetes > Mycobacteriales > Micromonosporaceae > DASXRC01. The sequence goes on along the minus strand of DASXRC010000191.1, from coordinate 41,922 downwards.
TGATCGACGGCCGGATCGAGGCGCGGGACCGCATCAAGATGATGTCCACGGGCGCGGCGCACGAGCTGCTTGAGCTCGGCGTGATCTCGCCCGAGCCCAAGAAGGCCGGCGCGCTGGGGGTGGGCGAGGTCGGCTACCTGATGACGGGCGTGAAGGACGTGCGGCAATCCCGGGTGGGGGACACGGTCACCATTAACGCCCGGCCGGCGAGGGAGCCGCTCGGCGGGTACAAGGATCCCAAGCCGATGGTCTACTCGGGCCTGTACCCGATCGACGGCTCGGATTATCCGGTGCTGCGCGACGCGCTGGACAAGCTGAAGCTCAACGACGCCGCGCTGAGCTACGAGCCGGAGACGAGCGCCGCGCTCGGCTTCGGCTTCCGGTGCGGCTTCCTCGGGCTGCTCCATCTGGAGATCATCCGGGAACGGCTCGAGCGCGAGTCCAACCTGGATCTGATTTCGACGGCGCCGAACGTGGTGTACCGGGTGATCATGGAGGACGGCACCGAGCACACGGTGACGAACCCGAGCGAGTTCCCGACCGGCAAGGTCGCCGCGGTCTACGAGCCCGTGGTACGCGCCACCCTGCTCACGCCGAACGATTACGTGGGCGCGGTGATCGAGCTCTGCCAGAGCCGGCGCGGCACCATGCGCGGCCTGGACTACCTGTCCGCCGACCGCGTCGAGCTGCGCTACACGCTGCCGCTCGCCGAGATCATCTATGACTTCTTCGACCAGCTCAAGAGCCGGACCAAGGGGTACGCGAGCCTGGACTACGAACCCTCGGGAGAGCAGCCGGCGGACCTCGTGAAGGTCGACATCCTGCTACAGGGCGAGCCGGTGGACGCCTTCAGCGCGATCGTGCACAAGGACAAGGCGTACAACTACGGCGTATCGATCGCTGCGAAGCTTCGCTCGTTGATCCCGCGACAGCAGTTCGAGGTACCGATCCAGGCGGCGATCGGCAACCGGGTGATCGCCCGCGAGACCATCCGCGCGATGCGCAAGGACGTCCTCGCCAAGTGCTACGGCGGCGACATCACCCGCAAGCGCAAGCTGCTCGAGAAGCAGAAGGAGGGCAAGCGGCGGATGAAGATGGTCGGCCGGGTCGAGGTGCCGCAGGAGGCGTTCATCGCCGCTCTGTCCACCTCGGACGGCGGGGAGGGGAAGGCGGCCGGTCCACGACGGTGACGGCCGCGGTTTGGGGCATCGAAGCGCCGGGAAATTACGGGGCACCCCAAGGACCCCTGGAGAAGGAGGGGATCGTGAACGTAACCGGCATCATTTCGGCGATCATCATTGGTCTCGTCATCGGTGCGCTGGGCCGGCTTGTGGTGCCTGGCCGTCAGTCCATTCCGATCTGGTTGACCATTCTGATCGGTATCGGGGCGGCGCTGCTCGGCACCGTGCTCGCGCAGGCCCTCGACGTCGCCGACACGTCTGGGTTCGACTGGACAGAGTTCTTCATCCAGGTCGTGCTCGCGGCGATCGGTGTGGCGTTGACGGTCGGCCTGGTCGGCCGAAGGCGCAGGCTCACGTAGCCGCCACGCTCACGTAGCCGCCTGGGCCGGTTCACACCGGCATGGCATTAGGGGCACCCGAGACATTGCTCGGGTGCCCCTAATGTGTCTCCATTAATGGAACTCGGCCGAGGGAGACACGTCGTGAGAGGTCGGAGATGGCTGGCGCTGCCGACGGCCGCGCTGGTCTCGGTCGCGATCCTGTCCGGGTGCGGTGGGTCCGGCGACTCGGCCGGCGAGGAGGACACCAGCAAGCTGCTCGTGTGGATGATGGGCGACGGCGAGGACGCCCAGCGCCGGTTCTTGGACGAGGTGGAGGCCGAGTTCAAGACCAAGCACCGCGACACCGACGTGCAGGTCCAGTTCGTGCCGTGGCTCGACGCACCACAGAAGTTCCAGGCTGCCCTCACCGGCGGTCAGGGACCGGACGTCACCGAGCTGGGCAACACCGAGACGCAGGGCTGGGCGGCCCAGGACGCGCTGGCCGATCTCACGAGCAGGTTCGCCGCCTGGAGCGAGGGCGAGGACGTCCTGCCGGAGCTGGTCAAGAACGCTCAGCTCGGCGGCAAGCAGTACGGCGTGCCGTGGTACGCCGGCGTACGCGCGGTGTTCTACCGCGCGGATTGGTTCAGCCAGCTCGGCATCGAGGTGCCGACGAGCTGGGACGAACTGGTCGACGCCGCGAAGAAGGTGCAGGCCGCCAAGCCGGGCACGTACGGCCTCGCGCTGCCGGGCAACTCCGAGCTGCCGTTCTATTCGATCCTGTGGTCGGCCGGCGCCGAGATCGCCACCAGGGACGGGGACCGGTGGACCTCCGGCTACAACACTCCCGACGCGAAGAGGGCCGTGCGGTTCTGGACCGACCTGGTGACGGTGCACAAGGTCGCACCGCCGGCCGCGGCCGGCTGGAACGAGGTCGACGCGCGCACCCAGTTCGCGACCGGCAAGGCCGCGATGGCGTTCGCCGGGAGTTGGCAGCAGGGCGCGATGCTCAAGATCAGTCCGCATCTCGCGCAGAAGTGGGGCACCTTCCCGATACCGGGCCCGAGCGGGCAGCCCGCGCCGGTGTTCGCCGGAGGTTCCGACATCGCCATCTGGAAGGACAGCAAGCGGCAGCGGCTCGCCTGGGAGTACCTGCAGGTGCTGCTGAGCAAGAAGAACGACAAGAAGTTCGCCGACAGCCTCAAGTTCTTCCCGGTCCACAGGGACCAGCTGGCCACCGACTACTCGGGCGACAAGATCATGTCGACCTTCGCGGCCGCGATGCAGAACGCCAGGATGACGCCGGTGACCCCTAAGTGGATCGAGGTCAGCCGGAACAAGACCCTCACCCAGTCGATGAACAGCTCGGTCATGAAGGGGCAGAAGACGGTCGACCAGGCCGTCGCGGAAGCCGCGACCGAGATGGAAACGATCCTGAACTCGCGATGAGCACCGCGCTCGCCGAGTCGGACTCAGCCGTCGCCGGCGCCCGGGATGCCCCCGCGCGCCGGCGTCGTCGCCGGCTCGACTGGCTCCCGTACTGGCTGCTGGCGCCCAGCCTGGCGGTCATCGGCGTACTGCTGCTGTGGCCCCTCGGTCAGGTGCTCTGGATGTCGCTGCACGACCTGCGCAGCGCGCGCCAGATCCGCGGTGAGCAGCCGTGGCCGTGGGCCGGCGTGGCCAACTACCGCCGCATCCTCGAGGACCCGTTCTTCTGGCGGGTGTTGCGCAACACCGTGCTGTTCGCGCTTGCCAACGTCGGTCTGACGATGGTGCTGGGTACGCTCGTCGGGCTGCTGCTGCACCGGCTGACCCGGAGGATGGCGGCGTTCGTCGGAAGCGCCGTCATGCTGGCGTGGGCGACCCCCGCCGTCACCGGCGCCATCGTCTGGCGCTGGCTCTTCGACGACACCAGTGGCCTGGCGACCTGGGCCTTCAACCGGCTGCCCGACGGGCTGTCCGGCGCACTGTTCGGTCGCACCGACTGGACCGGGTACGGCTGGTTCAACGAACCGCTGCTGTTCTTCGCGATCCTCACGCTCGTCGTCGTCTGGCACTCGTTCCCATTCATCGCGGTCAGCGTGCTCGCGGGGCTGAAGAGCGTGCCGACCGACCTCGGTGACGCCGCCCGGGTCGACGGCGCCGGCCCGTGGCGGGTGTTCTGGCGCGTGACTTTTCCGTTGCTACGCCCGGTGTTCGGCATCCTCGTCGTGCTCTCCATGATCTGGGACTTCCGCGTGTTCACTCAGTACTACGTGCTCGCCGGTGGCATCCAGGACCGGTCGACGTTCATGCTCTCGGCGTACTCGTACGCGGAGGCGTTCCTCGTCCCGCCCAAGTACGGCGTCGGGTCGGCGATCGCGGTCGTACTCACGGTGATCCTGCTCGCCGTCACCGGGGCGTACGTCCGGATGATGCTGCGCCGGGAGGACCTCCCGTGAAGCGCGCGCGGCGGTGGCTGCTCAACGGCGCCGGCCTGCTGGTCGCGCTGTTCGCGGCGTTCCCGGTGTTCTGGATGGTGTCCACCTCGCTCAAACCCGATCGCGAAATCTTCGCCGGTACGCCGCGGCCGCTCCCGCACGCGCCGACCCTCGACCACTACCGTCGGCTGTTCGGCGACGACGTTCTACCGGGCGTCGACCTCCTCGACTTCTTCCGCAACAGCGCGGTCGTCGCGGTCTGCACCGTGCTGCTCGGCGGCCTCGTGGCGCTGCTCGCGGCGACGGCGGTCGGCCGATTCCGGTTCCGGTTCCGCACGAGCTTCCTGGTCATGCTGCTCGTCGTGCAGATGCTGCCGCTCGAGGCGCTCGTGATCCCGCTGTTCCTGATGATCCAGCGACTCGAGCTCTACAACACGCTGGCCAGCCTGATCCTGGCGTACCTCGGCCTGTCGCTGCCGTTCGCGATCTGGATGCTCCGCGGCTTCGTGGCGGCCGTGCCGGCGGAGCTGGAGGAGGCGGCCGTGATCGACGGCGCCAGCCGGGCGCAGATCTTCCGCCGCATCCTGCTGCCGCTCGTCGTGCCCGGGCTGGTGGCCACCAGCATCTTCTCGTTCATCACGGCATGGAACGAGTTCATGTTCGCGCTGACGTTCATCAGCGACGAGCACAAGTACACGCTGCCGGTGGCGATGCGTTTCTTCTTCGGCCGGGACGACACGGCCTGGGGTGCCATCATGGCGTTCTCGACGCTGCTGACCCTGCCGGTCATCGCGTTCTTCCTGCTGGTCCAGCGTCGCTTGGTCGCCGGCCTGCTCTCCGGCGCCGTGCGGGGTTGAGCGCCGGGCGCCGTCAGCGCTCGCCGAACACCTCGGCCACGACCTGGCCGCCGCCCGTCGATCGGTCGGCGGTGATCGGGGTCCAGACGCCCTTGCTCGCGGTCCACTCGAGGCCCGCGAACCGCACCCGCTCCACCCCGCGGTCCGTGGCGTGTGAGACGAGCCAGTGGGCGTACCGCCACCCGGCGCCCGCGTCGGCGACGGACATGGCCAGGCTCAGCACGTCGGCGGTCGGGGTCGCGCCCCAGTCGAGCAGCAGCCCCTCGCTTAACGCGGTCGCGGCGGCCACACCGCGTAGGGCGGGCTCACCGATGACCGTGCAGGCCACCGCGCCGGTGGCGCGCCCGGCCAACGCCATGGTCAGCACCCGGGACTCGTCCGCCCACCGCTCGTACGCCTCGGGATACGCCGACCGCTGCACGGCCTGCGCGGCCTCGGTGACCCGCAGGTGCTCCCAGCCACGCACCTTCGTCAGCGCGCTGTAGAAGCGGCCGGCCGCGTACCGCGGGTTGCGCAGCTGATCGGGGGTCCCCCAGCCCTGGCTCGGTCGTTGCTGGAACAGCCCGACCGAATCCCGGTCGCCGCCGGAGAGGTTCTCCAGTTTGGACTCCTGCAGCGCTGCGGACAGGGCCACCACGACGCCGCGCTCGGGCACGCCCCGCCGGATGCCCACCGCGGCGATGGTGGCGGCGTTCGCCATCTGGCTCGAGTCGAGCGTGACCCGGCCGTCGGCCTGCACGGTGCACTCCTTACCGGCGCGCGGCACCGGCAGGCGTCCGGTCCAATCTCGACTCGCGACGTAGACGCCGAGGGCGGTGATCGCGGCCAGCGCCGCGACCACCGCCGCCACCGTCCGGATACGCACTGTCACCCCCAGGCCAGTCGTGGCCATAGCGTACGCCGGATAGTCCAGTACGTACGTACGGTTGCTCAGTCGCGCGGTACCCAGGCGGCGTCCCGCTTCTGGCGATAAGCGAGAACGCCCTCGCGGCCCTCGTCGGAGAGGAAATAGCCGACGGACAGCTCGGAGAGCGCGGCCACCTCGTCACGGAAGGTAGTCGCGGGTGGGCGACGAAGCAGGTCCTTCGCCCCGGCGAGCGCGCCCGGCGCACCGCGGACCAGCGCGTCGCAGTAAGCCGCCACCGTTTCGTCCAGCGCCGCCCTCGGCGCGGCCGCGGAGGCCAGGCCGATCTGAGCAGCGCGGCGCCCGTCGAAGACCTCCCCGGTCAGGTAGAGCTCGGCGGCGGCTCGTGCGGCGAGCCGGCGCAGCACGGTGGAGGAGATCACCGCCGGGATCACGCCGAGTCGCACCTCGGAGAACGCGAACGTGGCGTCTTCCGCGCAGATCGCGATGTCGGCCGCCGCGATCAGCCCCAGCCCACCCGCCCGGGCTGGCCCGGCCACCCGCGCCACGATCGGCTTCGGGCACTCCCACAGCGCCGCGAGCACTTCGCCCATCATCGCGGCGGGCAGGTTTCCGGAGGCGTACGCCGCGGAGGTCTCCGTCAGGTCCGCGCCGGAGCAGAACGTCGGTCCGGTGTGCGACAGCACGATGGCGCGCACGGCCGGGTCGGCGACGGCCGCCTCCAGCGCAGCCAGCAGCTGGGTCATCAGCGGCGTGGACAGCGCGTTGCGGTTGTGCGGGCTGTCCAGCGTGAGCGTGGCCACACCGCGGCCGGTCGATACCCGGACGAGCGGGGAGTCGGCGGAACTCATGCCGGCAGACTAGAGGGCATGGTCGGCGTACTCCCATCCGGTGATCCGGTTCCCGCGGACGGCGCGCTGCCGGAGGATGCCCTCGCTGCGGTGGGGTCGCGCGGCTTCGGCGTCTACGTCCACGTGCCGTTCTGCGCCAGCCGATGCGGGTACTGCGACTTCAACACCTACACCGCCGACGAGCTGGGCGGCGGGGCGAGCCGGGACGGGTACGCCGACGTCGTGCTGAGCGAGCTCGCGTTCGCGGCCCGGGTGCTCGTCGACGCGCCACCGCCCCGGGTCGACACGGTGTTCTTCGGCGGCGGTACGCCGACCCTTCTCCCACCCGATGACCTCCTGCGGATCCTCGACGGCATCGACGCCACCTGGGGGCTGGCCGCGGACGCCGAGGTCACGACCGAGGCCAACCCCGAGTCCGTCGACCCGCGGTCGCTCAAGGCGCTGCACGCGGGCGGCTTCACCCGGATCTCCCTGGGCATGCAGTCCGCGGCCGCACACGTGCTCGCCGTCCTGGACCGCCGGCACACCGCCGGGCGGGCGACCGCCGCCGCGGGCGAGGCGCGCGACGCCGGCTTCGACCACGTCAACCTAGATTTGATCTACGGTACGCCGGGGGAGCGGGCCGTGGACTTCGCCGCCTCTCTGGCGGCCGCCGTCGACGCCGGGGTGGACCACGTCAGCGCGTACGCCTTGATCGTGGAGGACGGCACGCGGCTGGCGGCCCGCATCCGGCGCGGCGAACTGCCGTACCCCTCGGACGACGTCGCCGCGGACCGTTACCTGGCCGCGGACGCCACCCTGTCGGCCGCGGGCCTGTCCTGGTACGAGGTGTCGAACTGGGCGCGGTCCGTCGACGCCCGCTGCCGGCACAACCTGCTCTACTGGACCGGTGGGGACTGGTGGGGCCTCGGCCCGGGGGCCCACGGCCACGTCGGAGGCGTGCGGTGGTGGAACGTCAAGCACCCGAGTGCGTACGCCGAGCGGCTTGCCCGCGGCGTGTCGCCTGGCCACGCCCGGGAGGTGCTCACGCCGGCCGACCGGCACACCGAGGATGTCATGCTCCGGCTGCGGCTGGCCGAGGGGCTGCCGCTCGCGGCGCTCGACGCCTTCGAGCGGGCGGGCGCCCGCCGAGCGCTCGACGACGGCCTGCTGTCGCCCGCCGCGTACGCCGACGGCCGCGCGGTGTTGACCCTGCGCGGCCGTCTGCTCGCGGACGCCGTGGTCCGCGACCTGCTGGCGTGACTACCTGATCATGTTGACGGTCATCGGGTAGCGGTAGAGCTGGCCGTCGTTCGCCTTCACCCCGGCGATGATCCCGAAGACGATCCCGACGATGTACGCGAGCACCAGCGGCACGAAGCCGATGACGATGCAGATGGTCGCATACCCGATCAGCCCGATGATGGACCAGAGCAGCTGGAAGTTGAGCGCCGCCACGGAGTGCGCGCGGACCGTCGGGGACTGGTTACCCTTCGCGAGCAGGGCGACCAGCGGGGCGACCCAGCCGAGCACGCCACCGCCGAGGAACATCCCGGCCGCGCCGCCGAAGTGGGCAATGAGCGCCCACGTCTTCTCCTCGGCGTTCGCGTAGCCGGGCGGAGGCATTCCCGGTGTGGCCGCGTAGCCGCCCGTGGGCGGGTAGCCGCCGCTCGGCGGTGGATATCCGCCGGCCGGCGGGTAGTCGCCCTGCGGGGGCGGCACGTCCTGCGGGGGCGGCGGCGGAGTGGCCTCGCCCGACGAGTACGGCGGCGGCGATGGTGGCGGGGACGTCGGTTCCGGCGGCGTCGCGGCCGCGTCGTCGTCCCCGGGAGGACGAGGTGGTTCGGTCATGCAGGCCACGGTAGGGCTACCGATCAAGTCGCGCCAGACAACGCTGTGACCGGTTCTCGACAAACCCCTTGACCGCCGGTCGTAGATCGACTTGTGCCGGCCCGCGTCGCCCAATGTCCGGTTTTGGCGGCAAGGTGATCTTCGCGCACGCGTGGGGTGCGACGTAGACTGGCACTCGTTACAGTCGAGTGCCAGCCCGCCTGCCCTGGCAATGGCGCGGGCGTGAGTGACGGCCGGGAGGTGGTGGGCATGGGTCTCGACGATCGCAAGCTGGACGTGCTGCGCGCCATCGTCGAGGACTACGTCGCTACCCAGGAACCGGTGGGGAGCAAGGCGCTGGTCGAGCGGCACCACCTGAACGTCTCGCCCGCCACCGTGCGCAACGACATGGCCGTGCTCGAGGAGGAGGGCTATATCCGGCAGCCGCACACCAGCGCGGGCCGCGTGCCGACCGACCGCGGCTACCGGCTCTTCGTCGACCGGTTGTCCCGGATCAAGCCACTGTCGCCCGCCGAGCGCCGGGCGATCGAGCGGTTCCTGATCGGCGCCGTCGATCTCGACGACGTCGTGCACCGCACCGTCCGGCTGCTCGCGCAGCTCACCCGCCACGTGGCGGTCGTGCAGTACCCGAGCCTGACCCGATCCGCCGTCCGTCACCTCGAGCTGGTGCCGATCTCGACGACGCGGCTGATGATGGTGATGATCGCCGACACCGGCCGGGTCGAGCAGCGGCTGGTGGAGCTGCCGGAGCCGACGCTCCCCGAGGACGTTCTCGAGCTGCGTCAGGCGATCAACGAGAAGCTCGCCGGCCAGCGGCTGTCGGATACCCCGCCGCTCGTGCAGGCGCTCAACGACGAGGTGCCCGCACCCGTCCGGCCGGCGATGGCGACTCTGTCGACGGTGCTGCTCGAGACCCTCGTCGAGCGGCACGAGGAGCGGGTCGCGCTCGCCGGCACGGCGAACCTGACCCGGGGAGGTTTGCTCGATTTCCACGGCTCGCTGCGCCCGATCCTCGAGGCGCTCGAGGAGGAGGTCGTGCTGCTGAAACTCATCGGCGAGGTCGAGCCGGGTCTGCCCGGGGCACCGGGTTTGCGCATCCGGATCGGGGACGAGAACGAGATCGAGGACCTTCGTTCGACCTCGGTTGTGAGCACCGGGTACGGTCCAGGCAGCACGATCGTTGGAGGGATGGGCGTGCTCGGCCCGACGAGGATGGACTACCCCGCCACCATCGCCAGCGTGCGAGCCGTGGCACGCTACGTCGGCGACCTGCTGGCGCAGAACTGACCCCGTCTAGCGCGATCTTCGAGTTGGCATGAGGAATACGGACGCAGTGGCCAAGGACTACTACGGGATTCTCGGGGTAAGCCGGGACGCCTCGGATGACGAGATCAAGCGCGCCTACCGGAAGCTCGCCCGCCAGTACCACCCGGACGTGAACCCCGATCCGGCGGCACACGAGAAGTTCAAGGATATCAACGCGGCGTACGAGGTCCTCTCCGACGACCAGAAGCGGCAGATCGTCGACCTCGGCGGGGACCCGCTGTCGCCGGCCGGCGCCGGCCCGGGCGGCGGCGCCGGGGGCCCGTTCGTGGGCTTTCAGGACATCATGGACGCGTTCTTCGGCACGACCGGTGCGCGGGGACCCCGCTCGCGTACGCGCCCGGGCGCGGACGCGATCATCCGGCTCGACCTGGACCTGTCCGAGACGGCGTTCGGCGTCGAGGCACCGATCACCGTGGACACCGCGGTGCTGTGCACCACCTGCGCCGGCTCGGGCGCCGCACCGGGCACGCACCTCGCCACCTGCGAGGCGTGCGGCGGCCGCGGCGAGGTGCAGTCGGTCCAGCGGACGTTCCTCGGCCAGGTCGTCTCGTCCCGACCCTGCGGCGCGTGCCACGGCTTCGGCACCGTGATCCCGCACCCCTGCCCGACCTGCGGCGGCGACGGCCGGGTGCGTACGCGCCGGGGGCTCACCGTGAAGATCCCCGCGGGCGTCGAGGACGGGATGCGCATCCGGCTCGCCCAGCAGGGCGAGGTCGGCCCGGGCGGTGGCTCGCCCGGCGACCTGTACGTCGAGATCCACGAGCGTCCGCACGACGTGTACTCCCGCAAGGCGGACGACCTGCACTGCCGTGTGACCGTGCCGATGACGGCGGCGGCGCTCGGCACCCGGCTGACCATCAAGACGCTCGACACCGAGGAGCAGCTCGACGTGCGCTCCGGCACGCAGCCCGGAGCGACGCTGCGCATCCGTGGTCGCGGGGTGCCGCACCTGCGCGGCCAGGGCCGCGGCGACCTGTACGTTCACCTCGACGTGCGTACGCCCACCAAGCTCACGCCGGAGCAGGAGCGGGTGCTGCGGGAGTTCGCGAAGACTCGAGGCGAGGAGGTCGCGGAGCTGTCCAAGCAGGGCGGATTCTTCTCGCGCATGCGCGACGCCTTCAACGGCCACGCCTGACCCCGCCGTCGTGTCCGCGCAGCTGTTCCTCGTCCCGTCGCTGCCGCTCGATGACCGATATGTCCTGGACGGACCGGAGGGTCACCACGCCGCGACCGTGCAGCGGTTGCGGTTGGGCGAGGAGCTGCTGCTGTGCGACGGATGCGGCGGCACGGCCAGCGCGGTGGTCACGGCCGTCGGCCGCGGCAGCCTTCAGGTCTCGATCACCTCGCGGTGGTACGCCTCCGAGCCGTCGCCCCGCGTCATCGTCGTGCAGGCCATCGCGAAGGGCGACCGCGGCGAGCTGGCCGTCCAGGCGATGACCGAGGTGGGGGTCGACGTCATCGTGCCCTGGGCCGCCGAGCGCTCGATCGTCCAGTGGCGCGGCGAACGCGGCACCCGGGCGCGAGACCGCTGGGTGGCGACCGCCCGCGAGGCGGCCAAGCAGGCGCGGCGGGCCTGGCTGCCCGTCGTTTCGGGCGCGCCATTCGAATCGACCCCGGCCGTGGCGGCGCGGCTGTCCTCGGCCGCCGTGGGTCTCGTCCTCCATGAGGAGGCCACGGCGCGCCTGGCCACCGCGGACCTGCCCGACTCCGGCGACATCGTCCTCGTGGTGGGGCCGGAGGGCGGGATCGATCCGTCCGAGCTCGCCGCGTTCGAGGCGGCGGGCGCCGTGCCCGTGCGGCTCGGCGATACGGTGCTGCGCACCTCGACGGCCGGCGTCGCCGCGCTGTCCGTGCTCGCCACCCGCCTGGGCCGCTGGTAGCTGTTCTCGGTCGACGCACACACGCCCCGCTCCCGGCAACCCGCCCGCCTAAAACCCCAACTCTGACGGAGTTGGGCGCGCTAGGGCTCCGGGAGACCCCAACTCTGACGGAGTTGGGCGTGGCAGGGCCCGCCAACACCCCAACTCTGACGGAGTTGGGCGCGCGCGTGCCTGGGCGATCCCCTGGGCCGCTGGTAGCTCGTCGAGCGTGGGCGTCACGTCCTCAGGTAGGACGCGCCGTTGAGGTCGAGGATCGCCCCGGACGCCCACTGCGCCTCGGGGGAGGCGAGCCACAGCACGGCGGCGGCCACCTCGTCGGGCCGCGCGACACGGTTGAACGGGCTCTCCGCGCGGATCGCGTCGCCACGGGCCGACGCCAGAGCCTCGCTGGCCATGTCCGTCTCGACGAAACCCGGCGCGACTGTCGCCACTGCGATCCCGAGCGCACCCAGGGAAACCGCCAGCGACTGGCCGAGCGCGTTGATACCGGCCTTGCTCGCGCCGTACGCCGGATGTCTCGGCTCGCCACGGAACGCGCCGCGGGACGAGACATTGATGATCCGGCCGCCGTCGCGCATGTGACGCACCGCGCACCAGCTCGCGTTCGCTGCACCGATGAGGTTGACGTCGATCGTCCGCCGCCACTCGTCCTGCCACTGCTCATACGAGGTCTCCAACACCGGATGTCGCGTGTAGACACCCGCGTTATTCACGAGTACATGCAGACCACCGAGCCGTTCGGCGGTTTCGTCCACAAAGGACCGCACGGCCGCTGGGTCGGCCAAGTCCCCGCGTACGACCACATGTCCCTGGCCCGGTAGGGCGGCGCGCACCTGCTCCGCGAGCGCCGCGGAGTCGCGGTGGTGTATCGCGACGCGGTCACCGTTGCCGGCAAAGGCCTCCGCCACCGCGCGGCCGATGCCCCGGGAGGCGCCGGTGACGAGTACGGCTCTTCCGCTCACACCGCAATCTTGCCGGGCTCGTCCAGATTGCCGCGGAGCGTTTTCAGCAGGCGGACGAATTCGGCCCGCTCCGTCGGGCTGAGGCCGGCGAGCGCGCGCTCGCGTAGGTCATCCATCTCCTTGACCATGATGGTCCGCAGGTCGTGGCCGCGCTCGGTCAGCCGTAGCCGAACCAGCCGGGCATCGGTCGGGTGCGGCTCGCGCCGCAGCAGGCCGGCCGCTTCCATGCGGGTGGCCGCGCGGGTGACGGTCGGAGTCGCGAGCCCGAGCCGGCCAGCGACCTCGCCGGGCGTAAGGCCGTCGGTCTGCCACAGGCAGTGCAGGATGAACTGCTGACCGGCGCGTACGCCGTGCCGGTTGTATGCGGCCTCCGACGCCGTCGCCATGGCCCGCTTGGTCGCCCAGAACGCGGTGAGGAAATCCTCGGCCGGCTCGTCCGTCACGCTGCCTCCCTCGGTACCCGTTGGCGGCAACGTACCTGGAAATTTGGGTTGACCGCGGCTCGTTAGCCGGCTAACGTATGTCGTTGTTCAGCTAATGATAGCTGGCTAACAAGGAGGAGCGCCATGCGCACGCTCATCACCGGCGCCACCGGACGGGTGGGCGCTCGGTACACCGAACACCGCCACCAACGCGGGCACGCCACCCGGGTACTCGTCCGGGACGAGCGGCGCGCGGAGCTGTGGTGGGACCTCGGGCTCGAGGTGATCGTCGGCGACCTGCGCGACGCCGACGTGGTCAAGCATGCGCTGGACGGGGTCAACGCCGTGGTCCACATCGCTGCCGCGTTCCGCGGTGTGCAGGACGAGGAGGCGTACGCCATCAACCGGGACGCGACGGTCGCGCTCGCCGAGGCCGCGGTCGACGCGGGCGTGCGCCGGTTCGTCTTCACCAGCACGAACCTGGTGTATGGACCGGGACGCGGGCGTCCGGCCACTGAGGACGACGCGCCGCGGCCCACCGGGGCGTACCCCCAGAGCAAGGCCGAGGCCGAGGCGGCGCTGCTGCGGCTGCACCGCGAGGACGGCTTGTCGGTCCGGATCGCGCGGCTCGCGTTCGTCTACGGCGACGGTGACCCGCACCTGACCGAGGTCCTCGCGTGGGCCCGGGACTGGCCGGCCCACCAGCGGCTGCATCTGGTGCACCACGCCGACGTGTGCCGCGCGCTGGACCTCGTGCTGGCGGCGGACGCCGCGGACGGGCGGGTTTTCAACGTCGCCGACGACGCGCCCGTGACCGCGTGGGAGCTGCTGAACCTCGCCGGCGAGCTGGTGCCGCCGGACGCCGCGGACCGGCCACTCGACGACCCGTGGGCCGGCATCGTGAGCACCGCCCGGATCCGCACCGAGCTCGGCTTCCGGCCGACATACCCGACGCTGTACGCCGCCGACGCCGCCGGCGCGCGCTGAGCGGGGCGGCGGGCCGCCGCCATCGCGGAGTTCGCCCTCCGTTGCCGCGCTGCCCCTAAGATGCCCGGGTGACCAACGACTGCCTGTTCTGCCGCATCGTGTCCGGCGAGATCCCCGCGACGATCGTCCGCGAGACGCACAACACGCTCGCCTTCCGCGACGCCGGACCGAAGGCGCCGGTCCACGTTCTCGTCATAACGAAGGAGCACTACGTCGACGTGGCGTCGCTGGCGCAGGACAACCCGGCGCTCGCGGGCGACCTGCTGGCCACGGCCGCCGACGTGGCCGAGGCCGAGGGCCTGGTCGGCGACGGTTTCCGGTTGATCTTCAACACGGGGGAGTACGCGGGGCAGGAGGTCTTCCACGTCCACGCGCACGTGCTCGGGGGAGCGCCGCTCGGACCGATGCTGGCCAAGTAGGCGCGGCCCGGAACCCGGACCCGCCGTGCCGCGTCCGATCAGCATGACTGGGCTGCGCGGAGTCGGTTGCCTGCTTCTCATGGCGATGGCCGCGCTGGTCGGGGCCTGCGCCGATCCGGGGGTGCGTTCCACCGGCTCGGTGGGAAGCCCGACGCCGACAGCATCGGCGTCGGCGTCGGGCGAGTCGGTCAACCTCGTCCCCGCCGGCTATCGCGGCCCTTGCAGCCCGTCTGGGCGCTCAACTCCGTCAGAGTTGGGCGGGGCCGGGGGCGCCGGGTAGCGTGCCACGGATGATCGAGCCCATCACCCAGCTCGAGCGGATCGTCCGGCGTACGCAGGCGGACGCCCGCGTGCCCGCGCTGTCCGTCGCCCTGCACCGCGCCGACCGTCCGCTGTGGACGTTCCAGGTCGGCACGACGGGCACCGACGCGCCGCTCGACCTGGACACCCGGTTCCGCATCGGCTCGGTGACCAAGACCTTCACCGCGGTGCTCGTCATGCAGTGCCGCGACGACGGCCTGCTCGACCTGGACGACCAAGTGGGCGCTCACATCGACGTCCCGGCGCACGGTGAGCTGACCGTGCGGCGGTTGCTGTCGCACACCGCCGGCCTCCAGCGCGAGCCGCACGGCGACGTGTGGGACACGCTGACGCCACCGGAGGTCGACCAGCTGATCGCGGATCTCGTCCGGGCGGAACGGGTGCTGCCGCCGGCGCGTCGCTACCACTACTCCAACCTGGGCCTGGCCCTGCTGGGGCACGCCGTCGGGCGGCTGCGCGGCGGCACGTGGGCCGAGGTGCTCGCCGACCGCATCCTTAGCCCACTCGGACTGTCGAATACCGACGTGCTGCCTGGTCCGCGCGCGGCTGCCGGGTTCCTGGTCGACGCGTACTCCGACCATGCCCGGCCGGAGCCGTGCACCGACTTCTCCGCCGTCGCGCCCGCCGCGCAGCTGTGGAGCACGGCCGCCGACATGGCGCGGTGGGCCGCGTACCTCGCCGACCCGGAGCGAGTGGACCCGACCGGCGCGGTGCTCACGCCGGACACGGTCGACGAGATGCGTTGGCCGCTGACGGTCACCGACGAGACATTGTGGGAGGCCGGGTTCGGCCTCGGCGTGATCATGGTGCCGCGGCGCAAACGCGTGATGCACATCGGGCACGACGGGGCGATGCCGGGGTTCCTGGCGGCGGTGTACGGCCGGCGGGGCGGCACCGACACGCCACCGGCGATGGGCTGCGCGGTGCTCGGCTCGTCCGGGACCGCGGATGCGATCCTCGAGCTGCCGCACACGCTGCTCGGCCGCGCCGTCGACCTCGACCCGGCCGAAATCCGACCCTGGTCGCCGGGGTCGGCCGCGCCGGAGGCGTACCGCGGCGTGCTGGGCCGGTGGTGGGGCGAGGGCTACGAGTACGTCTTCGCCTGGCGGTCGGATCGGCTGGAGGCCCGTGCGGTGGGGGCGCCGGCGGGAAAGCCCCCGTCGATCTTCGCGCCCGAGCCCGGCGAGCCGGACGTGCTGCGCACGATCTCCGGCCGGGAGGCGGGCGAGCTGCTGCGGCTGACCAGGGACGACGGCGGCCGAGTGGTGCGGATGCACTGGGCGACGTACCGGTTCACGCGTACCCAGGAGACCTTCGACGGCGCCAGCCCCTCGGACCCGTGAGGTCCGCCCGGCTGGGGCCGGTGTGACGCGCCGGAAATGCCCACCGTGCCCCGGGCAATCAGCCGATACGATGGGTGGACCGCACGCACGTCGAGACCGAGAGCAGGTGGCATAGGCCGAGCGGCCGATTTATGACCGGAAGTCCACCCCCCGCCGTGCCGACGCGGGCGCAGACCAAGATCACGGTATCTGACCCGCACGCCATGGTGAGTCTGCTCGGCGCGGGCGATGAGATTCTCCGTCTCGTCGAGCGTTCGGTCGCCAGCGACGTCCACGTGCGGGGCAACGAGATCACAATCACCGGGTCACCCGCGGACAACGCGCTGGCCGAGCGCGTATTCGGCGAGCTTCTGGAACTGATCGAGAAGGGCGAGACACTGACCACCGACGCCGTCCGGCGAACCGTCGGCATGCTCTCCGAGGGCACGTCCGAGCGGCCTGCCGACGTTCTGACCCTCAACATCCTGTCCCGGCGCGGCCGGACCATCCGCCCGAAGACGCTGGGCCAAAAGCGCTACGTCGACGCCATCGACGCGCACACGATCGTGTTCAGCATCGGCCCGGCCGGCACCGGCAAGACGTACCTGGCCATGGCCAAGGCGGTCCAGGCGCTCCAGGCCAAGCAGGTGACGCGGATCATCCTGACCCGACCCGCCGTCGAGGCGGGCGAGCGGCTGGGCTTCCTGCCCGGAACGCTGTACGAGAAGATCGACCCGTACCTGCGACCGCTGTACGACGCGCTGCACGACATGATCGACCCGGACTCGATCCCGCGGCTCATGCAGAATGGCACGATCGAGGTGGCTCCCCTGGCGTACATGCGCGGACGCACGCTAAACGACGCCTTCATCATTCTCGATGAGGCCCAGAACAGCACCCCGGAGCAGATGAAGATGTTCCTCACCCGTTTCGGCTTCGGCTCCAAGATCGTGGTGACCGGTGACATCACCCAGATCGACCTGCCCGGCGGTACGAAGAGCGGCCTGAAGGTGGTCAAGGAGATCCTCGACGGCGTGGAAGACGTCCACTTCGCCTCACTGTCGAGCGCCGACGTCGTGCGGCACAGGCTCGTTAGTGACATCGTCGACGCGTACGACCGCTGGGACGCCGAGCAAGCGACGCAGGCCGTGCATGCCGTGCCGGGCCGCACCGCCCACGGCGGCCGCCCCGGCCGCCGGCGCTGACATCGGGAGAGCCGTGTCTATCGAAATAGCCAACGAGTCGGGCGCAGAGGTCGACACCGACGCCGTGCTCGCGGTGGCCCGGCATGCTCTGGACGAGATGGGCGTGAACCCGCTTGCCGAGCTGTCCATCCTGCTCGTCGACGTCGAGTACATGACCGAGCTCAACCACCGCTGGATGGGCGGCGACGGCCCGACCGACGTACTGGCCTTCCCGATGGACGAGGGCTCGGTCGATCACGGGCCCGGTGAGATCGCCGGCGGCGAGCCGGCGCTGCTCGGCGACATCGTGCTCTGTCCCGAGATGGCGGAGAAGCAGGCCGCGGCCGCCGGCCACTCCGTCGCGGCCGAGCTGCATCTGCTGACCGTGCATGGCGTCCTGCATCTGCTCGGTTACGACCACGCCGAGCCGGACGAGGAGCGGGAGTTGTTCGCCCTGCAGGCCCGGCTCCTGGAAGGCTGGCGGGCCAGACAGTGAACGAGTGGAGCGCCGCCGCGGGCACATCCGGCCTGCCGGATCTGCAGCTGCTGCTGGCGGCGGCAGGCCTGGTGGTTCTGGCGGGGTTCTTCGCGATGACCGACGCCGCGCTCGGCGCCGTCTCGCCGGCGCGCGCCGCCGAGCTGGCCCGCGAAGGCGTACGCGGCGCCAAGGCACTGCAGGCCGTCGCGTCCGACGTGGTCCGCCACCTCAACCTGCTGCTGCTGCTGCGCCTGGTGTGCGAGCTGACCGCCACGACGCTGGTCGCGCTCGTCGCCGTGGACACGTTCGAGGCCGGCTGGACGGCCGCGCTGGTCACGGCCGGCGCGATGACCGTGGTCAGCTTCGTGGTCGTCGGCGTCGCCCCCCGGACGCTGGGCAGGCAGCACGCGTACGCCGTCGGGCGCGCGACTGCGCCGCTCGTGCGCTGGCTCGGCCGGGTGCTCAACCCGCTGGCCTCGCTGCTGATCCTGATCGGCAACCTGGTCACTCCGGGCCGCGGCTTCCGCGAGGGTCCGTTCGCGACCCAGGTCGAGCTGCGTGAGCTGGTCGACCTGGCCGAGCAGCGCGGCGTCGTGGAGCACGGTGAGCGCCAGATGATTCACTCGGTGTTCGCGCTGGGCGACACGATCGTGCGCGAGGTCATGGTGCCACGCACCGACATGGTCTACATCGAGGCGGGCAAGACCGTGCGCCAGGCCCTCGCCCTCGCGCTGCGCTCCGGCTTCTCCCGCATCCCGGTGATCGGTGAGGGCGTGGACGACGTGCTCGGCGTCGTGTACCTCAAGGACCTGGTCCGCCGCACCCAGGGCGACGAGGCGGCCGGGGACATGCCGGTCTCCGAGGTGATGCGCGAGGCGACGTTCGTGCCGGAATCCAAGCCGGTGGACGATCTGCTCTCCGAGATGCAGGCGGCCCGCACCCACCTGGCGATCGTGGTCGACGAGTACGGCGGCACCGCCGGTCTGGTCACCATCGAGGACATTCTCGAGGAGATCGTCGGCGAGATCACCGACGAGTACGACGTCGAGCGGCCGCCCATCGAGCACCTCGCCGACGGAGCGGTCCGGGTGGCGGCGCGACTGCCGGTCGAGGACCTCGGGGAGATCTTCGGAGTGGAGCTGCCGGCGGACGAGGTCGAGACCGTCGGCGGTCTCCTGGCCCAGCTGCTCGGCCGGGTACCGATCCCGGGCGCGGCCGCCACCATCGACGGCCTGCGGCTAATCGCCGAGGGCACCACCGGCCGACGGAACCGCATCGACACGGTGCTGGTCCACCGCGACGACTCGGCCACGAAGCCGCCGGAGCCACCGGAGGCGGCCAACGGGCGGTCGTCGCGGCCGCGCGTCGACGAGAGACAGACGGCCGATGCCTGAGCCATCGGCCGCGCCCGCCGCCGGTACGCCCGCCGCGCCGGCGCTCGGGGCCGAGGACGCGAAGCTGGTCACGCTCGCCCGTGCCGCGCGGGCGCGGATCGGAGCGGGCGAAGGCGCCGCCGTGCGCGACTCGGACGGCCGCACGTACGCCGGCGCCAGCGTCTCCCTGCCGTCTCTCACGCTCGGCGCGTTGCAGCTCGCGGTCGCCTGCGCCGCTGCCGCGGGCGTGACCAGGCTCGAGGCGGCCGCCGTCGTCACCGAGGCGTCCACACTGGACGATGCCGGGCGGGCCGCAGTGCGCGACCTGGCCGGACAGGCGCCCATCTTCGTCGCTGCGCCGGACGGCACGCTGCTCGGCACGGTGACGGAGTGACGTATCGCGCGGGGTTCGCCTGCTTCGTGGGCCGCCCCAACTCCGGCAAGTCCACGCTCACGAACGCGATCGTCGGGCAGAAGATCGCCATAACGTCGAGCAAGCCACAGACCACCCGGCATGTCATACGCGCGGTGCTGCACCTGCCCGACGCGCAGCTCGTGCTCGTGGACACGCCCGGCCTGCACCGACCGCGCACGCTGCTCGGCGAGCGGCTCAACGATCTCGTCCGACAGACCTGGAGCGACGTCGACGTCATCGGCCTGTGCATTCCCGCCGACGAGGAGGTCGGACGCGGCGACCGGTTCATCAGCGGCGAGATCGCCGGCCTCAAGGCGACGGTGGTCGCCGTGGTCACCAAGGCGGACCTGGTCGACCGGGCGCGACTCGCCGAGCAACTCGTGGCCGTCGAGCGGCTCGGCGACTTCGCCGACATCGTCCCCGTCAGCGCGGTGACGGGCGAGAACCTGGACACGCTCGTCGATGTGATGACGGGCTACCTGCCCGAGTCGCCGCAGCTCTACCCGGACGACATGCTCACCGACGAGCCCGAGCAGGTGCTGGTCGCGGAGATGATCCGCGAAGCCGCACTCGAGGGCGTCCGCGACGAGCTGCCGCACTCGATAGCCGTGGTTGTCGAGGAGGTGATTCGCGAGGACGGGCTCACCAAGGTCTACGCCGATGTGTATGTCGAGCGGCAGAGTCAGAAGGCGATCGTGATCGGTGCGAAGGCGAGCCGGCTCAAGGAGGTCGGCACCCGAGCCCGCCGGGAGATCGAGGAGCTGCTAGGCACCCGCGTGTACCTGGATCTGCACGTGCGTGTGGCGAAGGACTGGCAGCGCGATCCGAAGCAGCTCCGCAAGCTCGGCTTCTGAGCTGCTGGCCCTCGTTCCGCTCGGGCGGCTCGCGCCGCCCGACGCGTAGCGCGTCCCGCCGACCCGCTGGCCGGGAAACCAGGCGCACGCGGGGACAATGGTCGGGTGCCCGGATACCGCCGCCCACAGTACCGCGACGACGCGGTCGTGCTGCGCGTTCAGAAGCTGGGCGAATCCGACCGGATCATCACACTGTTGACGCGACGGCATGGACGGGTCCGCGCGGTCGCCCGGGGCGTACGCCGCACGATGTCCCGGTTCGGCGCCCGGCTGGAGCCCTTCGGCCACGTCGACTTGCAGATCGCCGAGGGGAGCTCGCTGCACACGATCAGCCAGGCGGAGGGCATCGACCTGTACGGCAAGCGGTTCTTCGTCGACTATCCGCGCTATACGGCGGCGAGCGCGATCGCCGAGACGGCCGAGCGGCTCACGCCCATCGAGCAGGAGCCGGCGCTGCGGCTGTTCCAGCTCACGCTGGGCGCGCTGCGGGCGCTCGCCGACGGCGAGCACGCGACCACGTTGGTGCTCGACGCGTACCTGCTGCGCGCGATGGGCGTGGCCGGCTGGGCACCGGCCCTGGACGCCTGCGCCGTCTGCGGTACGCCGGGGCGGCACCGCGCCTTCTCCGTACCGGCCGGGGGTTGTGTCTGCGCCGGGTGTCGGCCGCCCGGCGCGACCCACCCGGCGCCGGCCACGCTGGAGCTGATGTCGGCGCTTATGACGGGCGACTGGCGAGTAGCGGACGCCTCCGAGCCGCCTCAGCGGCGCGAGTGCAGCGGCCTTGTCGCGGCGCACCTGCAATGGCACCTGGAGCGGGGGTTACGCTCGCTGCCGCTGGTCGACCGCAGCAGTACGGGGGATTCGCCGTGATCCGTAGCCGCCTGCCGGGCGGAGCCGCGGCCCGGGTCGGCAGGCCCGGGCCGGCGCCGCGCGAGCCGAGGCCGCCGACGCCGCACCCCTCCGGGGCCCGCCCTCCGGCGCTGCCCGCGGAGACCCTGCCCAGGCACATCGCGATCGTCATGGACGGCAACGGCCGCTGGGCCAAGGAGCGCAGCCTGCCGCGCACGAAAGGTCACGAACAGGGGGAGTACTCCCTGTTCGACACCATCGAGGGTGCGATCGAGCTCGGCATCCCATACCTGTCGGCGTACGCCTTCTCGACGGAGAACTGGAAGCGTTCACCGGACGAGGTGCGGTTCCTGATGGGCTTCAACCGCGACGTGATCCGGCGCCGGCGGGACCAGCTCGTCGAGCTGGGCGTGCGGGTGCTCTGGTCCGGGCGGGCGGGCCGGCTGTGGAGGAGCGTGATCTCTGAGCTCGAGACCGCCGAGGAGATGTCGCGGCACAACTCGACGCTCACGCTGCAGTTCTGCGTCAACTACGGCGGCCGGGCGGAGATCGCCGACGCGGCCGCCGCACTGGCCCGCGACGTGGCGGTCGGGCGGGTGGACCCGGAGCGGGTCAACGAACGGACGTTCGCCCGGTACCTCTACCACCCGGAGATGCCCGAGGTGGACCTGTTCCTGCGGCCGTCCGGCGAGCAGCGTACGTCCAACTTCCTGTTGTGGCAGTCCGCGTACGCTGAATTGATCTTTCTCGACACGCTGTGGCCCGATTTTGATCGCCGCCACCTGTGGTACGCGTGTGAGCTCTACGCCCAGCGCGACCGGCGGTTCGGCGGGGCCATCCCCAACCCGGTGGCGCCCGGTTAGGGCTCCACGACGGCTTCCGTCCAGGCGCGGGCCAGGATCTCGACCTCGGCAGCGTTCGGCCAGACTTGGTCGCCCCCTACACTCGCGCGGTGGCACGGGAACGCAGCCCGCTCACCCGCAGCGAGCACGACCGGCGCGAGCTCATCGTCTGGGCGGTCGCGTGTGCCGAGCGCGTCCTGCCGCTGTTCGAGGAGGCAAGCCCCGGCGACCCCCGGCCTCGTGAGGCGCTCGCGGGTGCGATGGCCTTCGCCCGCGGCGAGCTGCGGATCGGCGCCGTGCGGCGGCTCGCGGTCGCGTGTCATGCCGCGGCCCGGGAGGCCCGTACGCCGGCCGCCACGGCAGTCGCCCGCGCGTGCGGGCACGCCGCCGCGGTCGCTCACATGGCCGCACATGCCAGGGGCGTCCCGTTGTACGCGCTCAAGGCGCTTGCTCTCACCCACCCGGCCGACCCGCGCGTGGTCGAGAGTGAAGACGCCTGGCAGCGGGCGTGGTTGCCGGACAGATTCGCGGATTTCGTCTACCCCGCACGCTGAGCCCGGGCCGCTCGCCGCCCAAGGTCATCACAACTACACGGAGCTTGGGCCCTCGCGCGGCTGGGAGGGTCCAACGTCCATGTAGTTGCGCGCGAGCTGGCCTAGGCTGAAGTCGACAGCACGATTCCCGCGGCAGGTGTCGAACCGCGGCCGGCCCGTTCGTCAACAACGGGAGACCCAACTGGGAAAGGAATCATCATGCTTAGAGACTCCAAGGCGTTCAGCGGCTTCTCCGTCGACGACCTGGAGAGGGCGAAAGCGTTCTACGGGGAGACGCTCGGCTTGCCGGTGTCCGAGGAGAACGGCCTGCTGACGCTGCACCTCGGCGGCGACACCAACGTGTTCGTGTACCCGAAGGACGGCCACGTCCCGGCGACCTACACGATCCTCAACTTTCCCGTCGAGGACATCGACAAGACCGTCGACGAGCTCGTCGCACGCGGCGTGACGTTCCAGCGGTACGAGGGGTTCCAGCAGGACGAGCGGGGCATCGCACGCGGCTTCGCGAGCGGCCAGGGCCCGGACATCGCCTGGTTCACCGATCCGGCCGGCAACATCCTCTCCGTCCTGCACGGCTGACCTCAGCCGAGGATCGGCCGGAACGCCCCCACGGCGAGGCTCACCGCGATAGCCAGCGTCCCGATGGCGGCGCCGCCAACGATCAGCGCGGCGTCGGCCGGGCCGAAACGCTGCGGCCGCGCCACTGTGCGCGGCAACCCGGAGTCGAAGCCGCGCGCGTCCATTGCGACGGCCAGCCGAGTGCCGCGCCGGATCGCGCCTACCAGCAGGCCGAACGCGGTCGATGCGAACAGCCGCAGCTGCGCGATCGGGTTCCGGCCGGCGTCGACGCCGCGTGCGCGGCGGGCCAGGCTCAACATCGTCCACTCCTCGCCCAGCAAGGGCACGAGTCGGAACGCGGCGAGGGCGCCGATTGCGAAGCGCGGCGGCGCCTTGACATTCTGGATCAGGGAGTCGGCGAGATCGGTTGGATCGGTGGTCGCGAACACGATTACCCCGGGCAGCGCGATCGCTATCAACCGCATCCCCAACCCGGCCGCGTTGGTCAGCAGCCCGGTGGTGACCGCGAGCGGCCCGAGCGTGATCAGCGTTGCGCCGGTCCGTTCGGCGCCGAACAGCATCAGCGTGAGCACCAGACCCAACACGCTGACGAGCAGCGGCCATGCGCGGCCGAGCAGCGCGCGCGGCCGCACGCCGAACGCCGGCAGGAGCGCGAGCTCGGCGGCGAGGGCCACCGTCGGCGCGACCGGGTCGAGTGTCACCACCAGAGCCATCGACAGTACGAGGGCGGCGGCGAGCTTCGCCACCGGGTTGCGACGGGCCAGCGGCGCATCCGTGGTCGTGATCGGTTCGGCGAACCTCACGCCGCCCCCAGCGAGGCGACGGCGACCGGGACGACGGCGCCGGCGGGTGCCGCCAGGGTGAGCGACCGATCGGCGAGTGCGGCCACGAAATCGGAGTCGTGTGTCACCGCGACCACGCCGTGCCCGTCGTCACGCAGCCCGGCGAGCAGGTCGAGCAGTTCGATCCAGGTGCGCCGGTCCTGACCAAACGTCGGCTCGTCCAGTACCAGCAGCCGGGGCGCGGTCGCCAGCGCGGTCGCGACGCTCAGCCGCCGCTGTTCGCCACCCGAGAGGGTGTACGGGTTGGCGCCCGCGAGCCGATCCAGGTGCAGCCGTTCGAGCAGCCCGTCGACGGTGGACGCCAGCACGTCGGGCGGCAACCCGATTCGGCGTGGGCCCAGCGCCAGCTCCTCCCGCACGGTCAGCGCCACGAACTGGTGCTCTGGATCCTGAAACACCGAGCCGATCCGGCGGGTCAGCGCAGCCGCGCGCCAGCGGTGCGGCGGAGTGCCGGCGAGATCACCCGCGAGCGCCGGGGACGCGACGACCCGGCCCGTGCCGGGCCGCAGCAGCCCACCGAGAAGCAGCGCCAGCGTCGACTTGCCGGCGCCGTTCGGGCCGAGCACGGCGAGCGCTTCTCCCGCGCGTACGACAAGGTCCACATCGGACAGTGCGGGTTGGGCGGCGCCCGGGTGGCGGAAGCCCAGGCTCTCGGCCGCGAGCAACTCGTCACCCGGCGCGGACCGTGCCCGGCGGGGCGAGATCGGATGCCCGGGAACCCAGACGCCGTCGGCCGCGAGCCGGTCCCCGTGGGCGGCGAAGACCGCGGCCGGCGGCCCGTCGGCGCGTACGCCGCCGCCCGGCTGGAGCACGACCACCCGGTCGACGAGCGGCAGCGACTCCGCCACCCGATGCTCGACGAGGACGACCGTGGTGTCGCGCGCCGGCGCGGTGCCGATCGCGGCCCGGACGAGCGCGGCACCGGCCGGATCGAGGTTCGCGGTCGGCTCGTCGAGCAGCAACACGTCGGGCCGGGTGGCGAGCGCGCCGGCCAGCGCCAGCCGCTGTTGCTCGCCACCGGAGAGCGCCGCGGTGGACCGGTCGCGGCCGTACCGGAAGCCCACTCGGGACAGCGCGTCGTCCACGCGCGGCCATATCTCCTCGGTCGGCACGCCGCGGTTCTCCAGGCCGAACGCCACGTCGTCGCCGGCGCGCGCCATGACGAGCTGGGTCTCCGGATCCTGAAACACGATGGCGACCCGCTCCCGCGCCTTGTGCGGGTCCAGGCCGGCTACCTCGACGCTGCCCTCCTGCTCGCCCGAGTCGTCGGCGAGCAGACCCGCGAGCGCGGCGAGCAGGGTGCTCTTGCCGGCCCCGGACGGACCCAGCAGGAGCACCCGCTCCCCTTGCTCGATGCGCAGGTCGACACCGCGGACGGCCCAGGCCCTGCGCCCGGCGTGCCGCCAGCCGAAACCGCGCAGCTCGACCGCGCCCACCGCGGGTCAGACCGTCGCGCGTTCCCGGCCCACCGGGAACCGATCCAGCGCGCCCGTCTGGGCCAGCGCGCGTGTCAGCGCCCAGCTGCCCAGGCCGGCGATGACCAGCGAGCTGGCCGCGGTGATGGCGATGTAGGGCAGGCCGAACGAGGCCCACGAAAAATCGGGGGACGGGTACCAGACCACCTTGTCGTACACCGACGCGGCGATGCCGGCGAAGACGGCGGCGAGCAACGCGACCGGCAGCCGGTAGTTGCGGTACGCGAAGAGCGCGAACGCCAGCTCCGCGGCGAGCGCCTCGATCGGGCCTTGGACCACAAGGGTCCAGCCCCACACGGTGCCGAGCGCGACCGAGACGAGCGCGGCGAGCGTCTCCGTGTAGAACGCGGCGCCGGGCCGACGGATGACGAGGGCCCCGAGGACGGCGGGCACCAGCCAGACGCCATAGAGCACGGCGCGGCCGGGTAGTGGGATGGCGTCGGCCGGGCCATTCCAGAGCAGCCCCCACGCCCAGAAGATGACGCCGAAGGCCACGGCGAGGACCGACGCCACGACGACGTCGACCGTCCGCCATCGGTTCGTGGTGGATTGTGGCATTTCTTTCCTCCCAGTCCTAGCGAACCAGGAGAACACGCACGCCACGCCGGTGGTCCCGAACCGTGGCGCGGCTGGAGATCGACCGAACTCCCTGCGCTGGCATTACCCAGATCAGGTACGAGGGTCTGCGGTTGCCCACACTCTCAGCGCCGTGCGCTCCCCTGTCGGATGTGACATTGCTACGCCGACGGTAACACGCGGACGGGTTAGGGTGGGTTGCCCGCCGACCGGCCCGACGAGACCGGAGAGAGCTGACGTGCCCGCCGACCCGATGACCAGCCGTCGCGCGCCACTCGGTGACCAGATTGACTGGACGATCCCGCCTGGCCCGCCTGGCCCGCCCGGCCCAGCGCGTGACGCGGCGCCACGCCGCCGGCTCCATCGCGGTCGCGTTGGCTCGGTCGAGGTGCTCGCCGCCGTCCTCGTGCTCCTCGTCGTCTTCCGGAGCACGATCGCGAACGCTATCTCCAGCCCGCGACTGGAGACCTGGACGACCGTGTTCGTCTCGGTCATGGTCCAGGCGATGCCGTTCCTGGTGTTCGGCGTCGCCCTCTCCGCGGTCATCGCCGTGTTCGTGCCGCGATCCTTCTGGGCCAAGGCGCTGCCCCGACACCCGTCGCTCGCGGTGCCGGTGGCGAGCTGCGCGGGCGTCGTCCTGCCCGGCTGCGAATGCGGCTCGGTGCCGATCGCCGGCTCGCTCATCCGGCGGGGAGTGACGCCGTCGGCCGCACTCGCGTTCCTGCTCGCGGCCCCGGCGATCAACCCGATCGTGCTGACCGGCACCGCGATCGCCTTCCCTAAGAACCACGAGATGGTGCTCGCCCGCGGCGTCGCAAGCCTGGTCGTCGCCATGGTCATGGGCTGGCTCTGGCTTCGGCTGGGCCGCGCCGAATGGATCCGCCTGCCGCGCCGGCCGGAGCTCGACGACATGCCCCGCGGACAGGCGTTCTGGGCCGCGGTCCGGCACGACCTCGTGCACGCCGGCGGCTTCCTCGTGCTCGGGGCGATGGCCGCGGCGACGATCAATGTGGTTGTGCCGGCGCGGTGGCTGCAGGCGGTCGCGGACCAGCCGGCGCTGGGCATCCTCGCGCTCGCACTCTTCGCCGTGGTGCTGTCGATCTGCTCCGAGGCGGACGCGTTCGTGGCCGCCTCGCTCACGCAGTTCTCGCTGACCGCGCGGCTGGCGTTCCTCGTCGTTGGGCCGATGGTGGACCTCAAGCTGTTCTCGATGCAGGCGGCGGTGTTCGGGCGGCGGTTCGCGTTCCGCTTCGCGCCGACGACGTTCGCCGTCGGGGTGCTCGTCGCGACCATGGTCGGGACGGTGATCCTATGAACCGGCAGGCGCAGGGCGTGGTCATGCTGCTGCTGGGCGGCGCCGTGCTCAAGACCAGCCTCACCGACATGTACCTGAGGTACGTGAAGGAGGGACTGCGCCCGTTCCTGGTCGCCGCCGGCGCCGTCCTGGTGGTTGCCGCGGTGATGACGCTCTGGTACGACCTGCGGCGTGGCGACGGCGAGCCGGACGAGGCGGACGGCGATCACGCGCACCGCGAGCCCCAGGTCGGCTGGATGCTGGTGCTGCCGGTGCTCGGTTTGCTGCTCGTCGCGCCGCCGGCCCTCGGCTCGTATGCCGCGGGTCAGTCCGGCACCGCCCTCTCCACCCAGCAGTCCTCGGACTTCCCGCCGCTGCCCAAGGGCGATCCCGCGACGATCACCGTGCTGGACTACGCGTCCCGGGCCGTGTTCGACAAGGGCGTCTCGCTCCGCGATCGGTCCGTGCAGCTGACGGGGTTCGTTTCGACCGGATCGGACGGTCAACCGATCCTGGCCAGGATGATTCTGACCTGCTGCGCCGCGGACGCACGCCCCATCAAGGTCGGTCTGTCCGGGAATGCACCTGCCGGCCTGGCCCCCGACACCTGGATACAGGTCGTCGGCAGGTACTCGGCGCGGACGGTCAACGACCCGGTCAACGAGCAGACCATCCCGTACCTCGAGGTCGAGACCTGGCAGCAGGTCGATGCCCCCAAGGAACAGTACGAGTAGCTACCCTGCCCGCATGCGGATCGCGGCGCGAGGACTGTCCTTCGACGTGCACGCCGGAGGACCGGCGGACGGTCCCGCCGTGCTGCTGCTGCACGGGTTCCCACAGCACTCCGGCGAGTGGGAGTTGGTCATCCCGGCGCTGCACGCCGCCGACCTCCGGACGTACGCCATCGACCAGCGCGGCTACTCACCCGGGGCGCGCCCGACCGACGCCGGTCCGGCGGGCGGCCGCCCGCCGGACAGACCGCACCCATACGCCATCGCCGAGTGCACGGCCGACGTGCTGTCCATCATGGACGAATTGGGGCTCGACGCCGCACACGTCGTCGGGCACGACTGGGGCGCGCTCGTCGGTTGGCACCTCGCGGCCCGCCATCCCGCTCGGGTGCGCACGCTGACCGCCGTCTCGGTGCCACACCCTCTCGCGATGGCGCACGCCCTGGCCGACGACCCGGAGCAGCGGGAGCGGTCGGCGTACGTCCGGCTGTTCCGCCAGGCCGGCAAGGCCGAGGAGGTGTTGCTCGCCGACGGCGCCCGGCGGCTCCGGCGACTGCTCGCCGGGGTTCCAGCCGACCGGCTGGAGGCCTACGTGGCGCCGATGCTCGAGCCGGGAGCCCTCACCGGCGCGCTGGGCTGGTACCGCGCGATCTCGCCGGACGACGTGGCCGGGTTGGGCGCGGCGCCGGTGCCGACCACGTATCTCTGGAGCGACGCGGACGCTGCGGTCGGGCGGACCGCGGCGACGGACTGCGCCCGGCACGTCACCGGCGACTACCGGTTCGTCCCGGTGACCGGCGTGAGCCACTGGATCCCGGACGAGGCACCGCAGATCGTGGTGGATGAGGTGCTGCGCCGGCTGGGTACGGTCGCGCGGTGACCCAGCAGTCCCTGCCACACACCCGTGACTCACTCGGCGCGCAGCTTCGCGATCTGGGCGTACGCCCCGGCAGCGCGCTCCTCGTGCACAGCTCGATGCGCGCGCTCGGACACGTCTGCGGCGGCACGCACGCCGTCGCCGCCGCGCTCCTTGACGCGCTCGGCCCGGACGGGACCCTCGTGGTGCCCACTCACACGCCGGACAACTCCGACCCGGCCGGGTGGTCGCATCCGCCGGTGCCCGAACACTGGTGGCCGGTCATCCGCGCGCACACGCCCGGGTTCGACCCGACGCGTACGCCGAGCCGCTGGATGGGTGCTCTGCCCGAGCTGGTGCGCAGCTGGCCGGGGGCGAGCCGCAGCGACCACCCGCAGGCATCGTTCGCCGCGCTCGGGCCCGACGCGGAACGGATCGTGTCCGGGCACGCACTGAACGAGATGTTGGGCGAGCGCTCACCGCTGGGCCGGTTGTACGAGCTGGACGGCGATGTGCTCCTGCTCGGCGCCGGGCACGGCTCCAACACGTCGTTGCACCTGGCCGAGTACCGGCAGCCGGACCCGCCCCGGGAGCGCCTCGGCGCGGCCGTCCGGACGCGGTCCGGCCGGGAATGGGTGTGGTGGGAGGACGTACGCGTCGATGAGGATGACTTCGGTGCGCTCGGCGCGGACCTGGACGCGACCGGCGCGGTGCGCACGGGGCCGGTCGGCGAGGCGGAGGCGCGACTCGTACGCCAGCGCGCCGCGGTTGACTTCGCGGTCGGCTGGCTCTCCAGCCACCGCGGCTGACCGTTTGTTGATCTCGGTCTGCGGGGAACCAGCCCCCATGCCAGCGGACGCAACGACCAACTCGGCGGTGCCGGTCTCGGACGCCGAATCCGAGAAGGAGCGCTGGGAGCGCAACTTCTCGGATCTGCTGCAGGAGCTGCGGGTGGCGCAGACCGGGGTGCAGATCCTCTTCGCCTTCCTGCTGACCATGGTGTTCGCCGCCCGCTTCACCGAGGTGGACACGTTCGAACGCGCGGTCTACCTGGTCGCTCTCCTCAGCGCTGCCGGCGCCGCGGCCATGATCATCGCGCCCGTGGCGTACCACCGGGCCCTGTTCCAGCGCGGGCTCAAGCCGCAGCTGGTCCGCGCGGCGCACCGGATGGCCATGGGCGGGCTCGCGTTCCTGCTGGTCTCGATGGTCAGCTCGGTGCTACTGGTGACGGACGTGATCCTTGACCGCTGGGCGGCCATCCTGCTCAGCGCCGTCGTCGGGGCCTGGCTCGCGCTGCTGTGGGGCGTGCTGCCGTGGTTGCGCCGAAGGACCGCGGCACAGCAGAACGGAGGTGGCTAGACGCTACCGCTGGGTAACATCGAGGAGTAGCCTTGGCGGCCAGCGTACCCATGACTTCTGGGGGAGCCGTGACCACGACGCAGAGCAGTCCGCCGGCGGCGCCCGACCCGACCGAAACCCCTGGCGCGCACGTCTCCGAGAAGGTGTCCCGCCAGGTCGGCGAGGCTGCCCGGGAGACCGAGTGGCGCAAGCCCAGCTTCGGCAAGGAGCTGTTCCTCGGCCGCTTCCGGCTCGACCTCATCGAGCCGTGGCCGCGGCCGGATCCCCAGCAGGTGGCGAAGGCCGAGGGGTTCCTCGACAAGCTCGCGTCATTCGTCCGCGACAACGTCGACAACGCCCAGATCGAACGGGATGGGCGGATCCCCGACGAGGTCATCCGTGGCCTGGCCGAACTCGGCGCGTTCGGCATGAAGATCGACGAAAAGTACGGCGGGCTCGGGCTGACGAACCTGCACTACTGCAAGGCGCTCACGTTTGTCAGCTCGGCGAACCCCGCGTTGGGCGCGATGGTCTCCGCACACCAGTCGATCGGCGTACCGCAGCCGTTGAAGCTCGCGGGCACCGACGAGCAGAAGCAACGGTTCCTGCCCCGCCTGGCGGCCGGCGAGGTGTCGGCGTTCTTCCTCACCGAGCCTAACGTCGGATCCGATCCGGCCCGTATGAGTACGACCGCGACACCGACCGACGACGGCACCGGCTACCTGCTCAACGGCGTGAAGCTGTGGGCAACGAACGGCACGCTGGCGACCCTTCTCGTGGTGATGGCGACGGTGCCGAGGAGCGAGGGTCATCGGGGTGGCATCACGGCGTTCGTCGTTGAGGGCGACGCGCCGGGCGTCACGGTGGAACGGCGCAACGAGTTCCTCGGGCTGCGTGGCCTGGAGAACAGCGTGACCCGGTTCCACGACGTGTTCGTTCCCAAGGACAACGTGATCGGCGGCGAGGGCCTGGGCCTGAAGATCGCGCTGACCACGCTCAACACCGGCCGGCTCTCGCTGCCCGCGACCTGCGTCGGCGCCTGCAAGTGGACGCTGAACGTGGCCCGGGAGTGGTCTGCCGCGCGGGTCCAGTGGGGGCGCCC
The DNA here is from genome assembly GCA_036506795.1 of Micromonosporaceae bacterium. Taxonomy (GTDB): domain Bacteria; phylum Actinomycetota; class Actinomycetes; order Mycobacteriales; family Micromonosporaceae; genus DASXRC01. Next base: position 10,617 of record DASXRC010000191.1, on the reverse strand, counting down.
GATCGCGGAGCACGAGGCGGTCGCGAAGAAGATCGCGTACATCGCCGCGTCCACGTACGGCCTCGAGTCGATGGTCGACCTGTGCTGCCTACTCGCGGACGACGACCGCAACGACATCCGGATCGAGGCCGCGCTCAGCAAGCTGTACGCCAGCGAGCTCGCCTGGCGGATCGCGGACGAGCTGATCCAGATCCGGGGTGGGCGCGGGTACGAGACGGCCGCGTCGCTGGCCGCGCGTGGCGAGCGCGCGATCGCGGTCGAGCAGATGCTGCGTGACCTCCGCATCAACCGCATCTTCGAGGGGTCGACGGAGATCATGCACCTGATGATCGCTCGGGAGGCGGTCGACGCTCACTTGTCGGTGGCCGGCGACATCATCGACCCGGATGCGGCGTTCGGGCGGAAGGCGAGGGCGGCCGGCCGTGCCAGCGGGTTCTACGCACGGTGGCTGCCCACCCTGGTTGCGGGGCGTGGCCAGCTACCGGGCGGGTACGCCGAGTTCGGTCCGCTCGCCCGCCACCTGCGCTATGTGGAGCGGGCCTCGCGGAAGCTCGCCCGGTCCACGTTCTACGCCATGTCGCGGTGGCAGGGCCGGCTCGAGCGCAAGCAGGCCTTCCTGGCCCGGATCGTCGAGATCGGCGCCGAGCTGTTCGCGATCGCGGCAACCTGCAGCCGGGCGGTGGCGGAGCGGGAGGCGCGCCCGGAGGGCATGGAGCTCGCCGACCTGTTCTGCCGGCACGCGCGGCTGCGCGCGGAGAAGCTCTTCGACGACCTCTGGGACAACACCGACGCGGCCGACACCGCCGCGGCCAAGAAGGTCGTCGCCGGGAGGTACGCATTCCTCGAGGAGGGCATCGTCCCGCCGCCCACCGCGGGAGAGTGGGTTTCGAGCTGGGAGCCCGGACCGTCCACGGTGGATGACGTCCGCCGCCGGCTCTAGCGCAGGCCAAGGCCGCGCAGTTCTAGGGCGGCCAGGGCATCCACTGTGGAGTCGTCTCCCCGGCGCCACGACTCGGCCACGTCCGGACCGAGCGCGGCGAGCCGGCGCAGCGGCTGGGTGGCCAGTGCCCGGAGAGCGAGCAGGTCCCGGCCGGCGGGTGCGGCCCGCAGGGCGGCGGCCGCCCCCGCCCGGCGGATCCAGCGGATCCGAAGCGGCAGCCAGACGAACAGGATCAGCGCGAGGGGAAACACGAGCAACGCCAGCGAGAGTGCGAGCGCCAGGTCCCCAACGAGCTGCTGCTGCTCGCGGCCGGCGTCGGCGATCGCCCGCGCGGCGCCGGCCGCCTTCTCGAACGGTGCGGCCAGCGCGCCGCCCACGGCGGGCACGTTGTCGACCCGGTGCCCCGCGTCGGCGAGGTTGTCGGCGATCCCGCCGCCGGCGCTCTCCAGCTTCTGCCCGGGCACGGCCAGCTTCTCCACGAGGTCGTGCAGCCGCAGCGCGGCCCACACCCAGAACCACACCCACGCGACGGCGAGCAGGTCCGTCAACACCTGCCGCACCGCGACGACCGGTCGATCGGCGTAAATCTTCACAGCGGACAGCGTGCCGCATTCAGCGAGCACACGCAGGACACGTGCCGAAGATCTCCATGGTGTGGCTGACGTTGACGTAGCCGTGCCGCCCGGCGACGCGGTCGGCCCAGTTCTCGACGGCGGGTCCCTCGACCTCGACGGTCCCCCCGCACGAGCGGCAGACGAGGTGGTGATGGTGGCCCTCGCTGCACCGTCGGTACATGTGCTCGCCGCCGGGCGGACGCATCACATCCACCTCGCCAGCCTCGGCGAGAGCCTGCAGCGTCCGGTAGACCGTCGTGAGACCGACCCGCTCGCCACGGGTCCGCAGCATCGCGTGCAGATCCTGCGCGCTGTGGAAGCCCTCCACATCGGCGAGCAGCGAGCTGACCGCGGTGCGCTGCCGGGTGTTGCGGACCGTCGCCCCGCCCGAGCCGGCGTTCATGGACGGACCTCCCGCGCGTGGCTGACCGCGTCGGCGACGATGTGCGCGACGTGGTCGTCGACCAGGGAGTACGCGATCTCGCGGCCGCGCCGCGCGCCGCGGACGACGCCGGCGCCGCGCAGCACGCGCAGATGCTGGGACACCAACGGCTGGGCGACCCCGAGCTTCTCGACCAGCTCGTGGACGCATCGCTCGCCGACGCCCAGCTCGGTGACGATCGCGACCCGGATCGGAGCCGATAGCGCGCGCAGGAGCTCACCCGCCGCCTCGTACGCCTCCGGCCCGCTCGTGGTCCCCACACCGCAACGGTAGCCAAGCCCGAGGACGGTCATCGGTCGAGGACCACGTCCGGCGGCTCGATCTCGGCGGGCGCGGCCCGCTCGCCACCGAGGCCGCCGAGCACCCCGGCCGTACGTCGGCGGAGGATTCGCCAGCCCGCGGCGCCGATGGTCGCGGTGAGGAACAGGCCGATCGCAACGAGAACGATCGTCGCGCCAGGTGCGGTGCCACCCCCACCGGCCGCGCCAGAGATCCAGATGCCGAGCGCGGCGGCGAGCACACCGATGCCCATCGCCGCGTGCATGGTCGATCGGAAGCCCCGGGTCAGCTGCTGAGCGGCCGCGACCGGCACCACCATCAGCGCACTGACCAGCAGGAGCCCGACCGCACGCATCGCGACCGTCACGGTCACCGCGGTTGCCACGGCGATCAGCAGGTTGAGCGTCCGCACCGGCAGGCCGGAGACCTTGGCGTACTCCTCGTCCTGGCAGATCGCGAACAGCCACGGCCGCAGCAGCACGGTGACGGCGAGCACGCCCACGCCGAGCACGCCCATCACGACCAGGTCGCTGCGGCTCGCCGACAGCGGCGAGCCGAAGAGGTACGCCATGAGGTTGGCGTTGGACTTGTCGGAGGCGAGGCCGACGAGGAACACGCCGCCCGCGATGCCCCCGTAGAACAGGATCGCGAGCGCGATGTCGCCGGACGTGCGGCCGCGCTGACGGATCAGCTCGACGGCGACCGCGCCGGCCGCGGCGACCACGACGGCGGCCAGGACCGGCGAGTTGCCGGTGAGCAGGCCGATACCGACGCCGGTCAGCGCGACGTGGCCGATGCCGTCGCCGATCAGCGACATGCGGCGCTGGACCAGGTAGATCCCTAGCGTCGGCGCGGTGAACCCGGTGATGAGCGCCGCGATGAGCGCCCGGACCATGAAGTCGTACTGGAAGATGCTCATGCGCTGAGCCAGCCGCGGTCGCTTCGGTCGCTCATGGCGCGCTCCACAGGCCCGGCTCGGCGACCGGGCCGTGCGGGTGGACGTGGTCGTGCGCCGGGTCGGCGTGGTGGCCGGCGGGTTCGGGCACCGGACCCTCGTGGGCGATCGCGCCGTCGTGCACGACGACCGCGCGGCTGATCAGGCGTTGCAGCGGACCCAGCTCGTGCGCCACGAGCAACACCGTCCCGCCGGCACCGACAAACGCGTGCAGCGCGTCCGCGAACGCCTGCTGGCTCGCCGCGTCCACACCGGCGGTCGGCTCGTCGAGCACCAGCAGCTCGGGGTCGCCAGCGAGGGCGCGGGCGATGAGCGTGCGCTGCTGCTGCCCGCCGGAGAGCGTGCCGACCGGGTCGCCGATCCGATCGGCGAGCCCCACCGCGGCCAGCGCCCCGGTCACCGCGGCCCGGTCGGCGTTGCGGGCCGGGCGCAGGAAGCCGCGCCGCGCCAGCCGCCCGGCGGCCACGACCTCGCCCGCTGTCGCCGGCACGCCGCTGCCGGCGCCGACCCGCTGGGGGACGTAGCCGATCCGGCGCCATTGGCGGAACCGGCGCAGCGGCATGTCGAACAGGCGGACCGAACCCCCGCTGAGCGGCACCAGGCCGAGGGCGGCCCGGATCAGGGTGGACTTGCCGGATCCGTTGGCGCCCAGCACGGCGACCACCTCGCCGGCGTACACCCGCAGCGAGACGGCACGCAGCACCGGGCGGTCGGCGTACGCCACGACCGCCCGGTCGACCGCGACTATCGGTGCGACGGTGGTCGCTGTCATTGGCAGCCCAGTGCCGTCCGAAGTGTGGTCAGGTTCCGTCGCATGACCGAAAAGTAGTCGTCGGAGCTGCCCGGCTGCAGGCCCTCGATGGGATCGAGGACCGCGGTGGTGGCGTGGACCTCGTTGGCGACGGCCTCGGCGACCTTCGGGCTCACGAGGGTCTCGAAGAAGATCGTCGTGGCGCCGAGCTGGCGCGCCTGCGCCGCGACGGCGGCGAGGTGCTGCGGCGTCGGCTCATCCTCCGGGCTGAGTCCGGTGATGCCGATCTGGCGCAGGTGGTACCGGGCGGCAAGGTAGCCGAACGCGGAATGGCTCGTGACGATCTCGTGGCGCTGGCACGTCCGGAGTCCCGAGGCGTACTCCGCGTCCAGCGCGGTCAGATCGGTGCGTAGCCCGGTCGCTCGCGCGGTGTAGTCGGCGGCGTGAGCCTTGTCGACAGCGCCGAGCCTGCCGGCGAGCTGGTCGGCGATGGCGGCGAGGCGGGTCGGGTCCAACCAGACGTGTGGGTCCTTGCCCCCGAGGTGGTCCTGGCCACCCTCTTCCTCGTCGGCCGCGCTCGCGTTCAGCAGCGGCTGCACCGTCGCGACGTCGAAGGATCGGTGGGCGGCCTGCTGGGCGACCGTCTCGTCGACCGCTGGCTGGAATCCCTTCAGGTAGACCACGAGATCGGCGTCCGCGACCTCGCGTACCTGCTGGGGGTTGAGCTCCAGATCGTGCGGTTCGGCGCCTGGCTTGGCGAGGTTGGTCACGGTGACCGCGTCCGCGCCGACGCGCTCGGCGATGAACTGCAGCGGATAGAACGCCGCCACCACGCTGACCTTGTCGGAGCCGGCGCTCGCGTCGTTGTCGCCACAGGCGGCCAGGCCGCCGAGCGCGAGCACGCCAACGGCGGCCGCGAGGAGCGGAATGCGTCGCTTCGGCATGCCGGCAAGTCTCCGCCGTAATGACAATGATTGTCAAAAGCGCATAGATCCGCGGCCACGCGCTAATCATGCGACTCATCGTCGATCATGAACTTGTTGTCGTGGCTCAGAGATCAAAGCGCGACGACAGGTCCATGATCGACGGGAAAGGCCATGGTCGGCGAACGGGCACGCCGCCGCGTACGCCTAAAAGATCTTGGTGAGTGCGACCGCCGCGACCAGAACGAGCACCAGGAGCCGCAGCGCCCGGACCCCCGGCGGCTGCAGCCGCCAGGTCCGAGTCAGGACCGCGGCGAGGCCGCCGACGAGCGCCAGGAGCAGGACACCGCCCAGGGCGCCGGGCAGGAACAGACCCAGCAAGACGAGGACGAGGGCGCCCAAGAAGACCGTGGTCGGGTTCATCCGGGCGAGCCGGTCGAGAGCGCTTGGGGGCATCCATTCCTCCGCCCTTAGGCTGCAACGGTCAGCCCATTCAACCGCACCGGAGGCGTTCCGTGCTCGTCCTGAACCGGTTTGTGGTCGAGGAGAACGCCGCCGATCTGTTCACCGAGCGGGCGCGCGCCGCGCTGGCCGCGCTGGCGGTGCGGCCCGGCTACCTGCGCGGCGAGCTGACCCGGGCGCTGGACGACCCGCTTCGGTGGTGCCTGGTGACCGAGTGGGAGTCGGTCGGCACGTACCGGCGGGCGCTCGGCGACGTCACAGTCAGAGTGGAGGCCACCCCGCTGCTGGCGGAGTCGCTCGACGAGCCGTCGGCGTACGAGTCGCTGGCCACCGCGGAGCCGGGCGGCGAGATCCGCTTGTCGGCCAGCGACCGAGCGCGACGGCCACATCGGCGACCCGGTTAGCATCGCGTCCATGAGCACGGCACCCGGGCCGGTCGAGGCGCCCCAGCCCACGGCGCCACCGCCGCCCCCGGGGCCGGGCGTTAGGCCTCCGTTCGCGGCGCCGCCCGTCGAGGGGCGGACGGCCCGGATCTGGATCGGCCTCGGCGTGGCGGGGCTGGCGTTGGTGCTGTGCTGCGGGGGCGGCACGGCCGCGGTCGTCGGGCTGATGGTGACCGGCACCCAGGCCCTGAACGAGCAGGCCAGGGCCGTCGTCAGCGACTACATCAACGCGCTCAAGGACGACAAGTTCGACGAGGCGTACGCGCTGCTGTGTGATGCCAGGCAGCGAACCGAGTCGGAGGAGGAGTTCACGGAGCGGGTGTCCCAGGAGCCGGACATCGCGTCGTACACCCTCCATGATCTTCAGTTGACCCGCGACCTGTCGCTGCCCGCCGACGTGCGGTATGCCAACGGGAGCCAGGACAGCGTCCGGTTCCTGCTCGCCCAGGACCGGCGCAGCGGAGAGTTAGAGGTCTGTGGGGTGGCCGGGTAATCTTGCCCGTTGAATAACCGACAGCGATCTCGCGGACGATAACCGTAGGCTTCTCCTGCCCGTAGTTTCACGGTCCGCGTGTCCCCGCCGACCGCCAGCCGGCGTAGGAGGAACCCCATGTCCGCCGACCGCATCGATTCGATCGTCAGCCTCGCCAAGCGACGCGGCTTCGTCTATCCGTCCAGCGAGATCTACGGCGGCTCCCGGTCGGCCTGGGACTACGGTCCACTCGGCGTCGAACTCAAGGAAAACGTGCGGCGACAGTGGTGGCGGGCGATGGTCCAGGAGCGGGACGACATGGTCGGCCTGGACTCCGCGGTGATCCTCGCCCGGCAGGTCTGGGAGGCGTCGGGCCACGTGGCCAATTTCGTCGACCCGCTGACCGAGTGCCGGTCCTGCCACAAGCGGTTCCGGGCGGACCAGCTCGAAGAGGCGTACGAGGCGAAGCACGGCAAGCCGCCGGCGTCGCTCGCGGAGATCAACTGCCCGAACTGCGGCAACAAGGGCACGTTCACCGAGCCGCAGATGTTCAACGGACTCATGAAGACGTTCCTCGGCCCGGTCGAGAGCGACGAGGGGCTGCACTTCCTGCGGCCCGAGACCGCGCAGGGCATCTTCATCAACTTCGCGAACGTGATGACCTCGGCCCGCAAGAAGCCGCCGTTCGGCATCGCCCAGGTCGGCAAGAGCTTCCGCAACGAGATCACCCCGGGGAACTTCATCTTCCGCACCCGCGAGTTCGAGCAGATGGAGATGGAGTACTTCGTCGAGCCGGGCACCGACGAGAAATGGCACGAGTACTGGCTGACCGAGCGCTGGAACTGGTACGTCGACCTCGGCCTGTCGGAGTCGAACCTGCGCTACTTCGAGCATCCCAAGGAGAAGCTGTCGCACTACTCGAAGCGGACGGTCGACATCGAGTACCGCTTCGAGTTCGGCGGCCAGGATTTCTCCGAGCTCGAGGGCGTCGCGAACCGCACCGACTTCGACTTGACCACGCACACCAAGCACTCCGGCGTCGACCTGTCCTACTTCGATCAGGACAAGGGCGAGCGCTGGACGCCGTACGTCATCGAACCGGCCGCCGGCCTGACCCGCGCGGTGCTGGCGTTCCTGCTTGAGGCGTACGACGAGGACGAGGCGCCCAACACCAAGGGCGGCGTGGACAAGCGCACCGTGCTGCGGTTCGACCCGCGGCTTGCCCCGGTCAAGGTGGCCGTGCTGCCGCTGTCGCGCAACCCCGAGTTGTCGCCGAAGGCCCGCGACCTCGCTGCAGCGCTGCGCAAACGCTGGATCGTCGAGTTTGACGACTCTCAGGCGATCGGCCGCCGCTACCGCCGTCAGGATGAGATCGGTACGCCGTTCTGCGTGACCGTCGACTTCGACACGCTGAACGACAACGCGGTGACCGTCCGGGACCGGGACACGATGAGCCAGGACCGCGTTTCGCTGGACCGAGTGGAGCGCTACCTGTCCGACCGCCTGCCAGTGTGTTGACTCGCTCCGCCGTGCGGTCACGCTGCGTAGCGTCTCGTTGCGGCATGAATCCCGCGGCGTCCACCTCTGGGGCGACGTGCGCGACGCCCGCCCGGACGTTAGAAGGCGAATCCGCCCGGTCGGTGGTTGCGGTCCGCGATCAGCCCGGCCAGCGTGGCGATGGCGATCTCGGCGGGCGTACGCGAGCCGATGTTGAGGCCGACCGGCCGGTGCACCCGGGCGATCGCGTCGTCGTCGACGCCGAGTTCCTTGAGCGCATCGACGTGCGGCGCGACGTGTCGGACGCTGCCGATGACGCCGACCCACCGGGCCTCGGTGTTGAGGGCATCCCGGAGGACCTTACCGAGCTCCGGCCGGTGATGGTCGGTCACGACCACGTCGGTGCCCTTGTCGATGAAGGACGGATCGAGCGCGCTCGCCATCCGGTCGCCGTGCGGGCGCGAGGTAATTCCGAGCCGCCCCGGATCCGGTTCCACGAGGGTCGTCTGGTAGCCGAGGTCCAGCGCGAAACGCAGTAGGTACTCCGCGACCGGGGACTCGAAGACGACGGCCAGCGAGCGTGTGCCGACGTCGGGGGGCGCGTCGCCGTGCGCGACCGCGCACGTCGGATCCTCGGCGGAGTGCGTGTGCGACTGTGTCTGCGTGGAGTCCTGGTGTGCCACATCACCGACTCTGCCACGCCGGCCGGCCCGGTGCAGGAGGCGGGGTTCACGGTAGCCTTGACAGACGTGACCTTGCAGCTCGGACCGCATCTCGTCGATCCTCCCGTCGTGCTCGCGCCGATGGCCGGGATCACGAACGTCGCGTTCCGGCGGCTCTGTCGCGATAACGGCGGTGGAGTCTACGTGTGCGAGATGGTCACCACCCGGGCGTTGGTCGAGCGGAACCCGAAGACGCTGCGCATGGTGGCGTTCCAGCCGGATGAGTCTCCGCGGAGCCTGCAGCTGTACGGCGTCGACCCGTTGGTGACGGCGGCCGCGGTCCGGATGATCGCCGACGAGGGTCTCGCCGACCACATCGACCTCAACTTCGGGTGCCCGGTGCCGAAGGTGACCCGCAAGGGCGGCGGGTCCGCGCTGCCTTGGCGACGTCGGCTCTTTGGCGAGATCGTCTCCGCGGCGGTCCGGGCCGCCGGCGGCCTTCCGGTCACCGTCAAGATGCGCAAGGGCATCGACGACACCCACCTGACCTACGTCGAGGCCGGACTGATCGCGCAGGACGCCGGTGCCGCGTGGGTGGCCCTACACGGGCGTACGGCCGCGCAGCGGTACTCCGGCGAGGCCGACTGGGCGGCGGTCGCGACGTTGAAGCAGGCGCTCGACATCCCGGTGCTCGGCAACGGGGACATTTGGGAGGCCGACGACGCGCTGCGCCTGGTCGAGCAGACCGGGGCGGACGGCGTGGTGGTGGGGCGCGGCTGCCTCGGCCGGCCGTGGCTGTTCGCCGACCTGGTAGCGGCGTTCCACGGCACTCCCGAGCGGGTGATGCCGACGCTCGGCGAGGTTGCGGTCGTGATGCGTCGGCACGCCGAGCTGCTCGTCGACTGGCTCGGTGGGGAGGGCGACGGCTGCACGGACTTTCGCAAGCACGTGGCCTGGTATCTCAAGGGGTTCGCGGTCGGGCCGGAAGTGCGGCGCGCGCTCGCAATGGTGTCGTCACTGTCCGAACTGGACGATCTACTGGGCAAGCTCGACGTGGACGAGCCATTTCCGGCCTCGGTGCTCGGGCGGCCCCGCGGGCGTACGAACTCCCCGGGCAAGGTCCACCTGCCGGACGGCTGGTTGGCCAGCCGTGACGACTGCGCCGTCCCCGAGGGCGCCGAGATGGACGACTCCGGCGGCTGAGAATGCAGGCGCAGCCACCGGGGACGCCCGAAAGCGTCAGCAATCCCACGACGACGGCACGTCGGAGAAGTCCGGCACCGCGCCGTGGACCTTGCTTGCCCGTCCCTTGGGCTCCTCCCAGTCCTCTTGGCGGCCGAGGGCCGTGAGGTGGGTGCCTCGATCAGCGAGGTCTGACCGGCGGCTCGCAGCTCGCCGGCGTCGACTGATGGGGTTCACCGCCATGACGAACGGCCCTGGCCTGGATCGACACTGCGCTACGGCGACCGCATCCTGATCTTGATGCCATCTTCACCGTGCCGACCCACCTCGCGGAAGCCGAGCCGCTTGTAGAGGGCGTACGCCCGATGGTTGACGGCGAGCACCTCCAAGGCCATGGGAAGTCCTCGACCGGCGGCCTCCGCGAGCAGCTCACGAATGAGGGCACCACCGATGCCGCGATCCTGGTCGTCGGGGTGGATCTCGATGAGGCCCAGGTAGATCTCGGTCGGCCGGCGTTCGACGACGAGGACGCCGACATCCCGGCCGTCGACGGTGACGATCTGGGTGTGCGCGGGGTCGAAGGCACGCTCGTGGAACTCCCGCTGCACGGTCTCGTCCCAGCCCCAGACGGCCGCCACGTACGGGCCGAGGGCGGCGCGGTGCAGCTCGTAACAGAACTCGCTGTCCTCCGGTACGGCGGGTCGGAGACCGCTCAGCGCTCCCACCGCGGTCCCAGCAGCGGCTTCACGTCCAGGATCGGCGTGCGGTCGAGCGCCTCGAGATTGCGTACCCGCATCCGCAGCCCTTCGACGGTGGCGATCTCCACTCGGTGCAGACCGATCGGGTTCGGCCGATCGGGCGACCGGGTGCTGAACACACCGGTCCGGGGCCGGGTCGGGTCGCCGCGCGGGTGGACGGCTAAGACGTCACGGTCGGCCCGGTCGAGCCAGGTCAACACGATGACCTCGGTGCCGGCCCGCAGGTCGCGTGCGCCC
>DASXRC010000190.1:0-11336 GCA_036506795.1 Micromonosporaceae bacterium | reverse complement strand
TATCACTATTAGCGAGCGTCCGCAAGGGTCGCGTCGGACTTCCGACAGAATTCTGTGGTTCGCGAAAAGGGAAGACCGGGCGGGCGTCCGGGGGCGTCCGCCCGCCCGGCCGCTTCCCCTAGCCAGACCGGCCGGCTTCGCTCGGTGTCGTATGCGGAGCCCGCCGGGTGGCTGCCGAGACCTGGGTTGGTGTCGGCGGCCGACGAATCGCTGGCTGGCTGGGTACGGATGGCGTGGACGCGCCGGGCGCCGGCTCGTGGTGCAGTGCCGAGGCCGTCGGGCCAGGTGCAGGCGGCTTCGTAGGTCCAGGCGTCGGCGGCTTCGTGGGTCCGGGCGTCGGCGGCTTCGTGGGTCCATGCGTCGGTGGCCGGGACGGGCCGGACGGGCTGGACATCGACGGGCTTGACGTCGACGGACTGGACGGAGCCGGCCTCACCGGCAATGCGGCCGCGGGCGCGCCGGCATTGGTGCCAGCGGGCCGCGGTACCTGCGAATGGTCGTCGATCGGGACGCCCGCCGGCGGGTGTTGGGTGACCACCGGCGGCAGGATCGGCCGCACATACGGCGGGTACGTTGGCGGCGCCACCAGTACCGGCGCGGACACCGCCACACCAACGCGAGGCGATGCTGGCGCCCGCGCGCCATCGGGTGCCGTCGGCCATCGCAGCTGGCTGGGTGTTAGCCCCGCCGCGGCCGCGAACGCCACGCCGCCGCCGGCCAGACCGATCGCGGCAACCAACTGGACGATGGCGAGCCGGCGGGCCGTCGTACCGACGCGAGACGGCGCGCCCGTCGGTGCCGCCGTCCTCAACCCGGCGGCCCGGAAGGCCGCCAGCGCCGCCTGCTCACCGGCGAGCTCGGCGGGTCTTCGTCGCGACGCGGCCTCGACCAGCGCGGCGACGACGCGGACCTCGGCGTCGCAACGGGCGGCCTCGGACGCGCGTTGCGGGAGCCGACGGCTCAGCAGCGCCTCCGCGGTCGCCCGATCGAGCGCAGGGTGTGGGCACGGAAGTCTCATCTCGTAACAACTGGCGCTGGCGGGCCGGAAGATGTCACATCGGCCGCGACTCGCCTATGAGGACGAACGGCGGATCCGGGCGGCCAGCCGGCGCAGGCCCCGGTACGCCGCGGTGCGCACCGCCCCCGCGTGGATGCCGAGCACCCGCGCGGCCGCCTCCGCGTCGAGCCCGATAACCACCCGCAGCAGCACCGCCTCGGCCTCCCGACGCGGCAGCGCCGATATCACGGCGACGGCCGCGTCCGTCGAGATTCCGACGAGCGCCTCCTCCGCGGTGTCGGCGCGGCCCGCCAACTCGACGAGCGCATCGATCGGGACCGCCGGCACCGGCTGCCGCCGATAGCGGCGCAGGTGGTCGAACGCGCGATGCCGGGCGATGGCCGCGGCCCAAGCGGCGAATTCCGTGCCGTCGCCGCGGAACGACCGAAGGTCGCGCACGATGTGCAGCCACGCCTCGGAGGCGACGTCCTCCGCGTCGGTGCCGACCAACGCGACGAGGTAGCGGAGCAACCCCGGTTGCACAGCGCGGTACAGCGTAAGGAAGCCGGAATCCTCGCCGCGACGCGCGGACGCCAACGCCGCGGACAAATCGCCCGCAGCATCAAGAGATGGCTGGACCCTGACCACGTTCCCCCCACGCCCGGTGGCCGCCCGGTTGCTAACAGCGTGCACGCGAGTCACGCAGACGTCCTTCGGGCGTCCGAAATCTGACCAAACAAGCACCGAACAGCCGGAGATCGCGGTTCTGGGAGCGCCACGTGCAATCGGGTCGGCGTGTCGTGCGCGGGACGCGCGTGACAGTTGAAACGTCGTGGCGTCGGCCATGAGATCCGATCGCCGACCTGCCACATAGGTATGTCAACGGCCCGACGGCAATCCCGGCCGATTTGACGTTTGCGGCAACACCGACAAACGTAGAGTCGGTCCGAACCGCGTGGTTCACCACGACGAGCAATCGACGCCGAGAACCCCAAGGAGTTCCGACTATGATCACCCTCACCGACAACGCGGTGGCAGTGATTCACAACCTGACCGAGCAGCCAGAGGTGCCGGACGGCGCTGGGTTGCGCATCGCGACCGACACCTCCGCCGGCCAGCTCACGCTCACCGTGGCGCCCGAGCCGATGACCGGCGACCAGGTGCTCGACAGCGCTGGGGCGCGGCTGTTCCTCGACGAGGCCGCGGCCGAGTTGCTCGACGACAAGTCCCTGGACGCGACCATCGACGACGGTGGCCGCGTGCAGTTTATGCTGGCGGAGCAGCCGAGCTAGTCAGCCGCAGCGAAGGCGGCAGTTCACCGACGTCGGTGAGCGGGCGGGTCACGACGAGCCCGCCCGCCACCGTGTTCGGCACGCCAGCCTCAATCAACACCTGCCGGGCGTGCGCCTCGGGGAGCACGTTGAACCAGCGCAGCGCCAGCCGCGCGAGCACGTCCGGCGTCAGCCGCGCGTACAGCCTCAGGCGCGCCATGCCGCCGTCGGGGTACGCGTCCAGCCGCACCTGCGTCGCCGTCGGTGCGTCATCGATACGGAAGCGGTGTCGCGTGTCCGGCCGAAGGTCGGTCGGGGGTCGGAGCTCGAACCACCCGCCCGCGCCCGCGGCGCTGAGCCGGACGCGGGCCGGCGCGTTGCCCTTGAAGTGGCTCGTGTCGAACTCCGCCACTCGGATCCGACCCGGCGCGGCCAGCGCGACGACCACCCAGTCGTTGCCGCCGTCGCGGCGTCGGGCGGTCTCCCACCCCTCGCCCATCGTCCGGGCGTACCCCGGCAGCAGCAGGTTGTCGGGCGAGCCGTAGAACCGGTCGCTGCAGTCCACGATCCGACCGCCATGCTCCGCCGCGGCGAGGTCGACCGGCAGGTCGGCGAGCCAGCGCGGATCGGGCACCGGCTCGCCGTGCACGCGCAGCCGAGCCACGCCGCCGTCCGGGTAGATCGACAGCCGGACGTGTGTGAACCGCTCTTCGGAGTCCACGCCGAACGCGGTGCGCGTGTCGCCCGCCAACGGCGACCGCGGCACGACGGGGCGCCAGTCGTCGGCGGCCAGCTCGGCCGGACCGGGGTAGCCCTCGACGCCACACGCCTCCACCGACGCGTGTGGCGGATAGTTGCCCGTGAAGAACGCCGTATCGATCACCACGCCACGGATCACTCCGGGCGCGCCGAGCCGGACGATCGCGTGGTCGTGTCCGGGCTCCCGCCGCCGGCGCGTCTCCCAGCCGTCGTACACCTGGCCCTTGGCCCCGAACGTGCTCGCCGCGAACTCCGGTGGCGCCGGCTCCACCAGCCGGTCCGCGGGAGCGAAGAACTCGTCATTCGCGTAGACCACACCGCCGCCGAACACCCGCGAGGCGAGGTCCGGCAGCGCCTCGAAGTCCGCGCTCATGCGGCCGCCCGGGACAGCAGCCGGCCACGCGGGACCTCCAGATCCAGGGGTACTCCGCGTAGCCAGCCCCGGCGAACCACGCCGGACAGGACACGGCCCGCGTACGGGGTGACCGGGTGGCGGTGGTGGAGCCTCTCGGGCGTGACCGTGAACGTGGCGTCGGGGTCGAGGGCGATCAGATCCGCGGCGCACCCGACCTCAATGCGGCCCCGGTCCGGCAGCCCGGCCAGCCGGGCCGGTCCGTCGGCCATCCAGCGCGCCACGTCTCTCAGCGCGAAGCCCCGCCGGCGCGCCTCCGTCCAGACGACCGCCAGCCCGAGCTGCAGCGACGAGATACCGCCCCAGGCCGCCCCGAAGTCGCCGCTGTCCGGCCGCTTGAGCCGCGGCGGGCACGGCGAGTGGTCCGACACCACGCAGTCGATCATTCCGGTGGCGAGGCCGCGCCACAGCGCCTCCCGGTTGGCCGCGCCGCGGATGGGCGGGCAGCACTTGTACGCGGTCGCGCCGTCCGGCACGTCCTCCGCGGTCAGCGCCAGGTAGTGCGGGCAGGTCTCCGCGCTGACGCGTACGCCAGCCGCGCGGGCAGCCGCCAGCGCGTCGAGCGCGGACGCCGAGGACAGGTGCAGCACGTGAATGCGCGCGCCGGTCGCCCGGGCCGCATCGATCACGGCCGCGATCGCCCGGTCCTCCGCGACCGGCGGCCGCGAGGCGAGGAAGTCGGCGTACCGGCGGGACGCCGGTGCCGGCGTCACGGTCGCGGGGTCCTCGGCGTGTACGAGGAACGGCGCCTCCACAGTGGCCAGCGCCGCCTTCAGCCCCGCGGGGTCGAGCGGCGGGAACTCCGGTACGCCGGAGTCGATCAGAAACGCCTTGAACCCGAACACGCCGGCGTCGGACAGCGCGGACAGCTCGGCGAGGTTGCCCGGCACGGCGCCGCCCCAGAAGCCGACGTCGACGTGTACCTTGCCGTGCGCGGCCGCCCGCTTGACCGCCAGCGCGCCCGCGTCGAGGGTGGGCGGCAAACAGTTCAGCGGCATGTCGATCAGCGTGGTCACGCCACCGGCCGCGGCGGCGCGGGTGGCGGTGACGAAGCCCTCCCACTCGGTACGCCCCGGCTCGTTGATGTGCACGTGGGTGTCCACGAGCCCGGGCAGCAACGCGAGGTTGCCGAGGTCATGCTCGGTGACCGCGTCCACCCGCTCGCCGTGCTGCTCGACGGCGGCGATCGCGCCACGCGCGACGCAGACCGCCGCTGGCCGTTCGCCGCCCGGCGTGACCGTGCGGAGCGAGCGCAGCACGAGGTCGTAGCGCACCTACAGCCCCGCCAGGTCGGCCCGGGTCAGGGGCACCTCATCGGCGTCCAGCGCGCCACAGTCCAGCCCGCGCACGAGGTAGGCGGCCAGCGCGCGGGCGGTCGCCGGCTCGTCGAGCACGCCGGTGGCGCGCCGGCTCCGGTACGCCTGCAGCCGGGACACCGCCTCCGGCGCACCCTCCCGGAAGAACGCGTACGTGGCCGCGTACCGGGTGGGCAGCTGCGCCGGGTGCAGATCCCAGCCCTGGTAGAAGCCGCGCTCGAGGGACCGCCGCACGAGCCTGGCGTGCAGCCGCCAGGCCGCGTGCACCGCATCGCTGTCGCCCACCGGCAGCACGTTGGTCGAGCCATCCGACAGCCGTACGCCGGTGCCGGCCGCGGCGACCTGCATGACCGCCTTCGCGTGATCCGCTGCCGGGTGGTCCAGGCTCTGCTGCCCCGCCGCGACACCGATCGCGGCGCTGTAGTCGTACGTGCCGTAGTGCAGCCCGACGCAGCGCCCCTCGGCGGCGTGGATCATTTGCGCGATCGGCACGGTGCCATCCGCTGCGAGCACCGCCCGCGGCGTCTCGATCTGCACCTCGAAGCGCAACGAGCCGGGCGGCAGGGCGTACGCGTCCTCCAGCCGTCCACAGAGGACAGCCATGGCCTCGACCTGCGTCGTGGCGCTGACCTTCGGCAGGGTAACCACGAAGCCGGGCGGCGGCTTGCCGTCGCAGCCGGACAGGAACGCGTCGAGCGTCCGCACCGCACGGTGCCGCGTCGCCCGCTCGAGGCTCTTGATCCGGATGCCGACGAACGGGGTGTCCGGCAGGGCCTGGGCGACCGCGGCCACCGCGGCGTCCTCCTCGACGTCGTCGCGGACGCCGTACCCGTCTTCGAAGTCGATCCGCAGGTCCTCGATCGGCTCGCGGCGCAGCTTGGCCTCGACCCGCTGGCGTAGCTCCTCGCCGAACGGGAGCGGTGGGTTGCGGTCCAGCGCATCCAGCGCCTCCGCTCCCCACCGCTCCACCAGGTCGATCTGGACGCGATCGGCCGGCACGTACACGGTGTGCACGGGCTGCCGGCCGGCCGGCTCGCCCGGGTACACGCGCGCCAACAACACGTCGGTCACGGCGAGCCGGGCGTCCAGCTCCGCGTACACGTCGGCGCCGAGCTCGGTCATACGCCCCAGTATCGCCGCTGATCGAGGCACGGCGCGGCGAGGGTCAGTAGACGTTCACCCCATACACGCCGAGCGGCTCGGTGACGGGCTGGAAGAACGTCGTGCCGCCCGACGAGCAGTTGCCGCTGCCGCCGGAGGTCAGGCCGAGGGCCGAGGTGCCGGAGAACAACGAGCCGCCGCTGTCACCCGGCTCCGCGCAAACCGTGGTGCGGATCAGACCGTACACGGTGCCCTGTGCGTAATTGACGGTCGCGTTGAGCGCGGTCACCCTGCCGCTGTGCACGCCGGTCGTGCTTCCCGACCGCCGGACCGTCTCGTTCACCGCCGGCGTGCGCGCGCCGGTGATGTCCTGAGAGCTGCCGTTGTAGAGGTTCACCGTGCCCGGGTGCGAGATCGCGGTATTGGTGTACCTCACGATCCCGTAGTCGTTGGTCGGGAAGCTGGTGCCCGCCCGGCTGCCGAGGACCGTCGTGTGGCTGGAGTTCGCGTACCACGTGGACGCGATGTTGGTGCAGTGTCCCGCGGTGAGGAAGAAGTACGTCCCAGCGCTGTTGCGCACGTTGAAGCCCAGCGAGCAGCGGGAGTTGCCGCCGTAGATGGCCGAGCCACCGTTGATCGCCATGCCGAGCACGCCGGCCGTCCGCTCGACCCGCACGGCGGCGCCGAACCGGTTTGTCACCGTCGTCAGGCGGGCCAGCTTCGCGCCGGTCACCGTGCTGTCGGTCGTCACCACGACCTGGTTGCTCACCGGGTCGACCGCCCAGGCCGTGCCGGCGATGCGGGCCGACGCGTCGAGCGCCGCGGTGATGCGCGCGAGGTCGGCAGCGTCCCGGCCGACGGTCCTGGCGATCGCGCCCGCGGCGCGCACCTCACGTGCGGCGGCGGCGTCGCTCACCGTGGCGACGACCCGACCAGTTGCGTCGAGGTAGACGCCGGCCGTGCGGTCGCCCAGGCGGTCAGCGAGCGCGGTGGCCGCGGCGCCGCCGGTCAGCGAGCCGCCGGGTGCCGCCTGCGCCGTACCCGGCGCGAGCAGCGCGCCGACGAGCAGGCCGGCCGCCGCGGAACCGGCCGCGGCGCGGCGCAGCGTGGACGTTGTGAGTCTCATCGGGGCCTCCCCAGGGGGTCGTGGCGCGTCGAGGGTTGACGTGCCCGGGAGGGCAGACATCGGGGTTCACCGATATCTACCTGTTAGGGGATGCTCCCAGCGAGCTTGCGAGATCGCAATAGGGTGCGAGCTAGCCGACGAGATGCTCCGGACGCACCGGTACGCGGGACAGCGCCCGGCCGGTCGCCGCGCGGATCGCGGCCACGATCGCCGGGGTGGACGAGATCGTGGGCGGCTCCCCCACGCCGCGCAGCCCGTAGGGTGCGTGCGGATCCGCCAGCTCGAGCACGTCCACCCGCGTCGGCGGCATGTCGAGGATCGTCGGAATCAGGTAGTCGGTGAACGACGGGTTGCGCACCACGCCGTCCAGCACCTGAATCTCCTCCATCAGCGCGAGACCCAGACCCTGCGCGATGCCGCCGTGGATCTGGCCGAGCACGGCCTGCGGGTTCACGGCCTTGCCCACGTCCTGCGCGGTGACCATCTCCACGACCCGTACCAGGCCCAGCTCGGTATCGACGTCTACGGTCGCCCGGTGCGCTGCGAAGGCGTACTGCACGTGCGCGTCCCCCTGGCCGGTGACCGGGTCGAGCGGCGATGTCGGCCGGTGCCGCCACTCGACGGTCTCCTCGACCGGACCGCCGGCCAGCAGGTCCGCCAGGTCGGCGACCACGCCGTCGCGCGCCGAGACCACCTTGCCGTCGACGAAGGACACGTCGTGCCGGGCCACCCCGGCGCGGTCGAGCAGCCGGTCCCGCAGCGCCCGGCAGGCGGCCCGCACCGCACCGCCGGTCATGTAGGTCTGCCGGGACGCCGACGACGAGCCCGCGCTGCCCACGGACGTGTCCGCGGTCGCGATGACGACCCGCTCGACGCCGAGCTCGGTCCGGGCCACCTGCGCCTGCACGGTGACGAGTCCCTGGCCGACCTCGGCGGCCGCCGTGTGCACGAGCGCGACCGGCTCACCGCCGATCAGCTCCAGCCGCACCCGGGCCGTCGCATAATCGTCGAAGCCTTCGGAGAAGCAGACGTTCTTGATGCTGATCGCGTACCCCACCCCGCGCACCACGCCCTCGCCGTGCGTGCTGTTCGAGACGCCACCGGGCACCTCGCGCGGGTCGAAGGTCGGGGCCGGGGCCGCCGGCACGGCCTCGCGCACCCGCACCAGCAGCTCGGCCACCGGCGCCGGGCCATCCACGACCTGTCCGGTCGGCAGCACCGAGCCGGTGGTCATCGCGTTGCGGAGCCGCAGCTCGACCGGGTCGAGCGCCAGCGCGGCCGCGAGCCGGTCCATCTGCGACTCGTAGGCGAAGCACGCCTGCACCGTGCCGAAGCCGCGCATCGCACCGCACGGCGGGTTGTTCGTGTAGACCGCGTACGCGTCCATCGTCACGTTCGGGACCTCGTACGGACCGATGCCGAGCGTCGCGGCGTTCGCGCACACCGCGGTCGAGCTGGAGGCGTACGCCCCGCCGTCGAGCACGATCCGGCTGCGCACATAGATGAGGCGGCCGTCGGTGTCCGCGCCGTGCTCGTACCACAGCCGGGCCGGGTGCCTGTGTACGTGGCCGAAGAAGGACTCCTCGCGCCCGTACATCATCTTCACCGGCTTGCCGGTGTGGAGCGCGAGCAGGCACGCGTGCACCTGCATCGAGAGGTCCTCGCGGGCGCCGAACGCGCCGCCGACGCCGGCCAGGGTGAGCCGGACCTTGTCCGCGGGCAGGCCGAGGCACGCGGCCACCTGCTTCTGGTCGACGTGCAGCCACTGGGTGGCGATGAACAGGTCGACGCCGCCGTCCTCGGCGGGCACCGCCAGTCCCGACTCCGGGCCGAGGAACGCCTGGTCCTGCATGCCGAGCTCGTACTCCCCGCGGACCACCACCGGCGCCGCCGCGGCCTGGTCGCCACGCCGGATGGGCAGGTGCCGGAGTACGTTGCCGCCGGGGTGGACGGCCGGCGCCCCCGGCGACATGGCCGCGACCGCATCGACCACGGGCGCGGCCGGCTCGTACGAGACGGCCACCCGGGCGGCGGCCCGGCGCGCGGTCTCCGGGTGGTCCGCCGCCACGATCGCTACGGGCTCGCCCTGGTAGCGCACCTCCGACATGGCGAGCACCGGCTGATCGGCGATCTCGAGCCCGTACGTCTTCGCGCCCGGCACGTCCTCGTGGGTCAGCACCGCGTACACGCCGGGCACCCGAAGCGCCTCGGTCAGGTCGATGCCGCGGATCAGAGCGCGCGGATGCGGGCTGCGCACGGTCGCGCCCCAGAGCATGTCGTCGGCCCACAGGTCGGACGAGAACGCGAACTCCCCGGTGACCTTCAGTGTTCCGTCCGGTCTAGTCGGGCTCTCCCCGATCCCACCGGTGACCGGCGTGGACAGTCGTGTGTGGACGGTACTCATGCCACCCTCCGCAGTAGACGCTCGTGGGCGAGGCGGGCCCGCCGGGCCAGGTCGCCCGCGTCGGCGGTGACGAGCGAACCCATGTCGACCACGGGCCGGCCACCCACGAGCAGCAGCCGCAGTCGGGCGGGTGGGCCGAGCACAAGCGCCGCGACCGGGTCGTCGATGCCCGCGTGTCCGAGGTCGTCGAGCCGCCACAGCGCGACGTCGGCGAGCTTGCCCGGCTCCAACGAGCCGATCTCGTCGGCGCGGCCGAGGCAGCGTGCCCCGCCGATCGTGCCGAGGGCCAGCGCCTCGCGCGCGGTCAGCGCGGTCGGGCCGTCGCGCAGCCGGGCCACGAGCAACGCCTGCCGCAGCTCCGCGCCGAGCTGACCGGCCTCCTGCGACGCGGCCCCGTCGACCCCGAGCCCGACCGGCACGCCGGCGTCGAGCAGGCCACGGACCGGCGCGACGCCGGCGCCGAGCCGGGCGTTCGAGCTGGGGCAGTGCGCCACCCCGGTGCCCGCCGCGGCCAGCGCCGCCACGGCCGAACCATCCAGGTGTACGCCATGGGCCAGCCACACATCGTCGCCGAGCCAGCCCAGCCGCTCGGCGTACTCCACCGGCGTGCAGCCGTGCGCCTCCCGGCAGTACCCCTCCTCCTCGACGGTCTCGGCGAGGTGGGTGTGCAGCCGCACGCCGCGCCGGCGCGCGAGCGCGGCGGCCTCGGTCATCAGCTTCGGCGTGACCGAGAACGGCGAGCACGGCGCGACCGCGACGCGCACCATGGCGTCCGGGGCCGGGTCGTGGAACCGGTCGATCGCCTCCTCGGTGGCGGCGAGCGCGACGTCGGTCTGCTCGACCAGCTCGTCCGGCGGCAGTCCACCGTCGGCCGCCCCGAGGTCCATCGAGCCTCGGCACGGGTGGAAGCGCAGCCCGATCTCGGCCGCGGCGGCGATCGACGCGGCGAGCGGATCGCCCCCGCCACGCGGGAACACATAGTGGTGGTCGCTGCTTGTCGTGCAGCCGGACAGCGCCAGCCAACCGAGGCCGGCCGCGGCCGACGCGCCGACCACCTCCTCGTCCAGCCCCGCCCAGACCGGATACAGGGCGGTCAGCCAGCCGAACAGGTTCTGCTGCTGGGCCAGCCCCCGGGTCGCCCACTGGTAGAGGTGATGGTGGGTGTTGACGAGTCCCGGGGTGGCCAGGCAGTCGGAGCCGTCGACGCGCCGGACGCCCGCGGCCTGCGCCGGACCGGCCGGCGCGGGTCCGGCCCCGACTGCCACGATCCGGCCGCCGTCGACGACCACGTGCCCGCTCGCGTGCTCGGTGCCGTGCGCGTCGACGGTCGCGACCGCGCAGTTCTCGATGATGATCATGCCGACCGCCGCCCCGCCGCGGCCAGCTGGACCGCGTCGAGGATCTTCTCGTACCCGGTGCACCGGCACAGGTTGCCGGCCAGCGCCTCCCGGATCTCCGGGTCGCCGGGCGCCGGGTTACGCGCGAGCAGGTCGTGCACCGCGACGATCAACCCGGGCGTACAGAACCCGCACTGCACGGCTCCGGCGGCGAGGAACGCGCGCTGGATGGGGTCGAGCTCGCCGCCGGGCGCCAGGCCCTCGACCGTCACCACGTCGCGCCCCTCCGCCTGGCCGGCGGCGACCAGGCACGCGCACACCGCGAGCCCGTCGAGGTAGACCGTGCACGAGCCGCACTCGCCCTGCTCGCACGCGTTCTTGGAGCCGGGCAGCCCGAGCCGCTCCCGGAGCACGTAGAGCAGGCTCTCCCCCGGCCAGACATCGTCGGCCTGCCGCGGCTCGCCGTTGATCCTGCAGCTGACCCTCATCGGCGCGTCTCCCCCCGGGTGATGCGCCCGCGAACCTTTGCTCTGCTTCCCGGGAGGAAACGCCGAACGGCCGAGGTCGCACCCTCGTCCCTTCGGTGTATCCCCGGCGGAAGCAGAGCAAAGGA
>DASXRC010000189.1:0-1712 GCA_036506795.1 Micromonosporaceae bacterium | reverse complement strand
GAGTACGGCATTGGCCGGGAGGATCAGGACGCGTGGGCGGTCCGGTCGCATTCGCGCGCGACAGCCGCCTGGGATGCCGGCCGCCATGACGACTATGTGGTCGAGGTCGAGGGGGTCCACCGCGACGAGTCGATCAGGCCGGACACGAACGCAGCGGTGCTCGCCGCGTTGCGGCCGGCTTTTACCGAGCAGGGCGAGGTGACCGCGGGAAATTCGGCGCCGCTCAACGACGGGGCGATCGCAGTCCTGATGGGTACGCAGGCCGCCGCGGCCGACCTTGGCGTCGAGCCGATCGGTCGCATCGTCGCGAGCGCGGTCAGCGCTCTTGAGCCCGACCGATTTGCGCTGGCCCCCGTACCAGCGATCGGGCGTGCACTGGAGCGGGCCGGAAAGACGCTCGACGACATGGCGGTCGTCGAGATCAACGAGGCGTTCGCCGCCATGGTCCTCTCCTGCCTGCACGATCTGCCTGGGCTCGACCGCGACCGGGTGAACCCGAACGGCGGAGCGCTCGCCTATGGCCACCCGCTCGGGGCGTCGATGCCTCGCATCGTGGTCGACCTGTGCAGGGAGCTGCGCCGGCGCGGCGGCGGTTTCGGCTTGGCGACCTGCTGCATCGGAGTGGGGCAAGGGCTGGCGGTCGTCTGCGAGGTCTGAGTTCCGGCCATCGAACTGGCGCGGGTAGGTCCGCGCTCGATCGCGCCGTGCGATAGTCGGTCAGCGGTCGAAGCGGGAGGTTGCGATGGGCGCCACACCTCGGGCGTACACCGACATCACCTACCAGGTCGAAGACGGCGGCGTCGCGGTGATCACGATCAACCGGCCGGATCGCATGAATGCGTTCCGCGGCCGGACGGTCGACGAGCTGATCCACGCGTTCAAGACAGCGTGGGCGTCGCCTGATGTGGCGGCTGTCGTACTGACCGGGACGGGTGACAAGGCCTTCTGCGCGGGCGGAGACGTCAAGGAACGCGCCGAGACCGGCGGTTATGGCGAGACCGAGTGGGGGACCTTCGAGATCGAGCGGCTGCATCGGATCATCAGGGACATTCCCAAGCCGGTTATCGCCGCTGTGAACGGCGTCGCCGTGGGCGGCGGCCACGTCCTCCATGTTCTCTGCGACCTCACGGTCGCTGCATCACACGCGCAGTTCGGGCAGAGCGGGCCGCGGGTCGGGTCGTTCGACGCCGGTTTCGGGTCGGCCTACCTCGCCCGGGTGGTCGGAGAGAAGAGGGCCCGCCAGATCTGGTTTCTGCTCGACTTGTACGACGCGGAGACGGCAGAGCGGTGGGGTCTGGTCAACGAGGTCGTCCCTGCCGACCAGCTGCTGGCCACGGCCTTGGCCTGGGGACGGAAGATCGGCTCGTATTCGCCGACGGCACTGCGCTTTCTCAAGCACTCGTTCAATGCCGACACCGACCACATCGGCGGGCTGTCACACCTCGCGTTCGACGGGCTAGAGCTCTTCGCGCACAGCGATGAAGGGATGGAGGGCGCCCGGGCGTTCGCCGAGAAGCGCCCGCCGGACTTCCAGCGGTTTCGCTGACGGCCTGTCGCCACCCACGATCGCAGCCGCTAGTGGCCGCGGAAGGCCTCCTCGAGCCACCATGAACCGCGCCGTGAGGTGATCTTCGCGTCGATCACCACCGGACGGCTCCGCGGGCCGTTGAGCCACTCGGCCAGATCGCGCATGTCGTCGGGCTTGCGCACCG
>DASXRC010000188.1:0-8817 GCA_036506795.1 Micromonosporaceae bacterium | reverse complement strand
CTAGGAGACCCCGACCGTGCCGAACTCGGGGCGGCCGGTCGGCCGGTACACGTGGATAGCCACGCCCGAGCCGGTGGTGCGCGACTCCGCCAGGGTGAGCCCGGTGGCCACGCCCTTGTCAGCGAAGAGGCGGCGCCCCTCCCCAACGATGACCGGGAAGACCAGCAGTCGGTACTCGTCGACCAGATCGTTCTCGTGCAGCGTGCGCACCAGCCCGCCGCTGCCGTGTACCTGAAGCTCCCGTCCCGGCTGCCGCTTGAGCTCGGCCACCGCGGCGGGTACGTCGCCGGTGAGCACCGTGGTGAGGCCCCACTCGGGCGCGGTCAGCGTGGTCGAGGCGACGTACTTGGGCAGGGTGTTGAGCCGGCTGGCGACCGGGTCATTCGGGTCCGTCGCCTTCGGCCAGTAGGCCGCGAAGATGTCGTACGTTTGCCGGCCGAGCAGGAACGCGTCGGCCCGGTCAAACACCTCGTTGATGAATCGGCCGGTGTCCTCGTCGAAGTGCGGGACCACCCAGCCGCCCCGGGTGAATCCACCGCCGCGGTCCTCGTCCGGACCGCCGGGTCCTTGCATCACCCCGTCGACCGAGAGGAACGTGGTCACCGTCAGCTTCATCACACTCTCCTTCCGGGTAGTCCTACGAAACGTTAGACCCGACGGACACCAGAAACTCATCGGTCCAGGTCCCATTCAAGGCACCTTGCAGGCCAATTGGCTTCGGGTCGCCGCTTGCTGGGGCGGGGTGCCGCCCGTGAACTCCACGAAGAGGGTCAGCCGGTGCGGTTGCGGTGCCGGAGGCGCCCAGCGCTGCCCCCAACGCCGCCAAGAACGCGGAAGCTGAGCCGACGACGGATCCTCGGACTCCCAGTCAACCGCGGCCGCCGCCCGGCAACAGATCTGGCTCGGCCTGGCCCACAGGTGGGCGGATGGCCAGGTCCACGCCCGCCCAGGCCAGCCAGGCGATGGTCATCGCGACCCGTACGCCCGCGGCGGAGGCGATCGGTTCCGGGATCCGTAGACCTGTGACGGCGGTGGCCACCAGTGCCGATGCGGCAGTCACCGCACTGATGACGGCCAGGCCTGGCCGGCAGCGCCACGCTACTTGCATCACACCGATCCACCATGCGGCCTCGAGCGCCAGCCACCACCAGGTTCCTCCGGCGTGGTCGCCGAGCACGGCGCCCAGCGGCCCGACCAGGACGCCGAGCGCGGCCAGCGCTCCGGCCGGTCGGCGGGCCGTCCGCCACGCCGAGGCGGCCAGTACAGCCGCGAGTGGCATCAGGAGCAAGTTGGCGGCTATCGTCCACCGCTCGTCGGCCCCCTGTAGCAGGTCGAAGGCGGTGGCGGCGGCCGCGCCGAACGCGCAGAGGGCCACGAACGCGACGACTGCGCGGCATCGTGTCATCGGGTCAGGTCGATCGCCGCAAAGAGGCCGGCGTGGTCCGAGGCGCGCAGCCAGCCGTCGCGCACACGTACCGGCTGCACCAGGATGCGGCGCGCCTCCACGATCCGTGAAGGTGTGCCGGCCAGCCACAGGTAGTCGACTCGTTCCCCGAACCGGGGATCCGACGGGGCGGCGACGTCGTCGACGCAACAGGTATGCCCTGGGTCGGCCGGGTTTGCCGAGCGGAGCACGTCGGTCCACGAACGCGCGAGCGCGACGAGCGGTGGGCTGTCATCGCGGGCGTTGAAGTCGCCACCAATGATGACCGGGTACCCCGGATGGCCGACAAATCGAAGCAGAGCCTCGACCTGAGCGGTAGAGACGCGGGCCGACTCACCGGACAGATGCGTGGCCACGGCGCCGAGCGGCCCCCATGGCGTGTCGAGGGTGGCTGCCAGCGCAATACGATGCTCGAATACGTCGGTTCCCCGTGGAAGCTCGGTGCTCGCTACGCCACGCATGGGGAAGCGGGAGAGTATCGCCTCACCCTCCTCGAAGAGGATCCCGCGACGGTTGCCGTTCGCCCGGCGGAACACATGGTTCATGCCGGTTCGGCGGGCCAGCTCGTCCACGACGGCGCCGGTTCTGACCGTCCACGGCACCTCCTCCAGCAGCACGACGTCCGCGTCCCGCCGCAGAACCTCCGCGACGATGAGGTCGACCCGTTCGTCGAGGCGACCGAAGGCGGGGAAACCGTGGAGCATGTTGAGCTGGACGACGCGGACCGGGCCCGGCGCACGCTCGCCGGTCGCACAGCCTCGCTCGCAGCCAGACGGCCACAGGCCCGGCCGCGAGGCGACCAGAACCCACATGCCGAGTGCCGCGGCGCACACCAGCACGGCGACCGCCGCCTCGCGCCCGCGGGTCACGTCGTCATCATGCCGCGCCGCCTCCGCCGGCTAAAGTCACTAGCCGGTGAAGTACCGCTTGAGGGTGGCGGCGACAACGGCCGGGTCGGCGACGTGCGTCTGGCCGCGAAGCACCAAGCGTTGGGCGTGTGGAACGCCCGACGCGATCGCGTCTGCCGCTAGGTCGAAGAAGTCGAGTCCGAAGCCGAGTGTGTGGGGGTCGAGCCCCGCCTGGCCGGTGAGCACGAGGGTCGGCTGCATGATCCTCGCGAGGCGGGCCACGGGCGGCCGCCCGTCGCCCAGGCAAGCCGCGTCGTACGCCAGAGTGTGTGAGAGCGCCTCGCCGCCGGCCCAGTACGGCGAACTCCGCGCCGCCGCGATGTCCTCATTGGACGAACCTGCTAGCCGCATGAACAGAGCGAGTGCCTCACCGGGCCGCCCGTCGGCGAGCGTCGGGCCGAGCTCGGCGACGTATGCCTGCCACCGGGCTGCGGCGTCGTCGGCCACGCTGTATGGAACCTCGTATACCGCCAGTCTGTCGACCGCGACGCCCGCCGCCGCGGCCTCGAGTACGAGCGCACCGCCGGACGAAACACCGTAGAGATGCACCGTCCCGCCGACCTCAGCGATCAGTGCCTCGATGTCCTCGATCTCGCGCGGTACGGCGTACGGCGGGGTGTTGCCGCTGCGACCGCGGCCGCGCCGGGCGTAGTTGACCACGGTGAACCAAGTCGCCAGCTCCGGCACGAGCGGAGCGTTCTCCCACCCGTCGTCGAGACCGCCGCCGACCAGGATGACCGCGGGCCCGCTTCCCTCCCGCTCGTACGCAATCGAGGTGCCGTCCTTCGACATCGCGTAGATCATGTCATCCGCTCAGTTCCGACATCGAGGTCCGATCATGGACGCAGGCCAGCCCTCAACCTTAGCGGGCGCGAACCGCCTCCCGCGTCGACGCGGCCAGTTCCGCCGCATACGTGTCAGGTCAGGCGTCGACGCGTCCACGACAAAGCGAATCCGGCCAGCAGGCCGGGAAAGGCAAGGAAGACAACAGGCTCGCAACCCAGGGGCGGAGAACAACAAAGGTTGAGCTATCCGTTGGCACGCTGTAGGTAGCGTCGCAGGGTCCGCCCGAGCCCGATCACTATGAGGAGCGCCAGGCCGCCGACGGTGTCGCAACCCGGTCGTACCCGTCGTGGCTGTGCGGCCGACGCCGGCCCGATCGGCCTGGCCCCATCCGCGGGCGCGACTCCGGCTTCGCGTTCGGGGAATGGGGCACCGGCCGGATGGGCCGGGGAGGCTTCTGCGGTGCGGTGGGCGGCCCGCTCGATCGCCCAGAGGCTCGCTCCAGCCTCGAGGAGCAGCAGCCGGGCAGCCGACCGCTTCGACTGGGTCAGCGCGGCGAGCAGGTGCACCGTGTCCACCCGTGCGTGGCCGCCGGCGACCGCCAGCCTCGTCGCGCGCTGGAGAGCCTCGGCCACCGCGTCGTTGTACGTGAGATGAGCGCTGGCAGCCGCGTCGGCATCCCCCGGCTGTAGGTCGGGGTGGACGTCGATGCGGCGGCGCAGCGCGGCCATGTCGACCCCGGCCCCAGCGAGCAGCGCTCGAACAGCCTCGTCGCCGTCGAGCAGGGCATCGAGCAGATCGAGATCCGTGATCAGCCAGTCGTTCCGGGCATTCGCGCGTGCCCGGGCGGCCGCCAGCACATCCCGTGCCCGACGTGTCCATCGAGGACCGGGCCCATGCGTCGTCACAGCAGCACCCTCGTTGTGCGCGACGGCAGGGGCGAGGTGTCGGACAGGAGGGTGCGCGCCGCAATGTCGGTCGGGAAGCACCGTTCCATCCCGCGGCTTGTTGAACACGTACCGGCCCAGTCGGATGTGGCTTCCCCCGGACGCCGGTTGGTGATCAGCTCGTGCACGTCGCCTCGCCTGCATCAGCTTCAGCAGTCGGTCCCGCGCCAGGCGCGGGGACACTTGATGCCCCGGCCGTTGCAGCGGTCACAGTCCGCGGTGCCGAACGGCGTCAGGTCAAAGAACCCGCGCCCGCGGCAGTACTCGCATTCGATCTTCCGCTCGCCGCAGCTGCGGCACTTCTCGCTGGTCACGGCTCCTCCCACCGGTGGGCGCCCCACGGCATGTGCGTCAACGGCCCTCGGCTTCCCGGATCGCCGCTACCGCGCGGAACTGTTGGCGGACGAGGTCATGCCCGCGACGAACGCTCCCACCTCACTGCCACCGCGGCCGGACAGGCCATGGCGGCGGAGAAGTAAGCGCTTCGCGACAACCACAGCCGTGATGAGGTACGCCAACACCACCGCGAAGACGAGCCGTCCCACGGCATCGCTCCGATCGTGAAACCACTGTTGGGAGTCATCGTCGTCGAGCCAGGACCGCACGACACGACACCCGAACAGGGGTCGTCACTCTCGGTTGGTCGCCCGGCCGATACGCGGCCGTGGAGCGGCGAAGGAGTGGTACTCGCCCACGTCCTCCGGCCGGAGCAGCCCGTCCTCGATGGCGCGGGCCAGGAGCGCGGCCTTGGTCGGACCGGGTCGGCCGGCCCGGGCGTACTTGAGCCGGGCGCGATCGATGTACTGGTGCACCGTGTGCACGGAGATCCCCATCCGGACGGCGACGGAAGCCTTAGACATGCCCTGGAACCAGAGCAGCAGCGCCTCTCGTTCCTGGCCGGATAGGGTCGGCCGGGCCGCACGCGCGTCGGCCCACATGGCGCCGGCGACCGACGGCGTCACGTACGGCCGGTCCTCGGCGACCGCGACGATGGTGTCCACGAAGTGCTCGCGACCCTCGTGCTTGGCCAGGTACGCGCAGGCACCTGCATCGAGCGCCGCCAGGATCGCCGTCTCGTGGGTCTCCTGGGAGAAGACGACGATGCGGTGACCGGCCGCGGCGAGCTCGGCGATCCGATCTGTGACCATCCTGCCGTGCAGGTTGAGGTCGAGCAGCAGCACGTCGGCCCGTCGACCGGCGCCGGTGAGCACGTCGTCGATTGCGTCACCGGTGGCAACGAGCCGGATCCGCCGGTTCGGGTCGCGGGCTATCCACGCACCGACACCCTCCGCGACGACAGGGTGGTCGTCGACAAGGGCGACGGTGATGGCGGATGCCACTGCGTCTGTACCCATAGGAGTTTCCCCTCACGGTGGTGGGAGACGGTGACGGTGACCGGTCCGGCGCCCGACCTTGTGTCGGGCTCATCCGCGCCCGCATCCGTGTCGGCGACCACGCCGACCGCGATCACGCTCGGATCCGCTGCCACCGTGATGCGGGCCCGGGTACGCGCAGCCGCGAGGACATCGATGGGCGGCTCGGTCAGAGCACGCCGAACGGGCAGCGGGATGGCCGGTATCGCGCCGAGCACCTCCAGCTCGACGGTGACGCCACGGCGCTCGGCAACCTCGGCGCACGCACGCAGCTCGTGCACGAGGGGCTCCGGGGAGTCGTCCCGCTCGGCGAGCAGTCTTCGGAGTCGCGCGGCCTGCGCGGCACACCGGCGTTGCGTCGTCGGCGTCGAGGGATCGAGCCGACCCGCGGCTAACCCGGCGAGCAGGTCGCTCGCGGCCGACTCCACGGCCCGGTAGCGATCAATCCGATCGTCGTGGACGCGCTGCGCCGCGGCACGCGTTGCCGCCGCACGTGCCTGCAAACCAGCGGAATCCGCGGCACGTGTTGCGTCGCGTTCGAGGAAACTGGCGCCGGCGGCGAAGACGACCTGAAGCACGCTGGTGCCGTACACAATCATCGCCCACCGGGCCACGTCGATCCGATCGATGTCCTGGATGAGCAGCATAGTCACCAGGACGATGAGGGCATTCGCGCCGAGGACAGCCACCAACCAGGACAGTGGGCGGCGCCACAACAAGAGCAGGGCGAACCAGCCGACGGAACCCCACGGCCAGTTCGCCGGGCCGAAGACTTGACCGGGTCCGCTGGCCACCACACCGGCGGCCGCCCCGGCGAGCAGGACGGGGAGGCCGATCGCCACCGCCGCGCGGCCAACATTGCGTCCGCGCAGCAGCGCTCGCGCGGCCATCACCCCGATCACTGTGTACGCCACCCAGGCGGCCAGCGACAGGCCGGCGCCCACCGGCGGGTGCAGGTCCGCCCAGCCACGGATCAGCACCACAGCGTCGTTGGCCACGTGCCACAGCGCAGCGACGACGATTGCCCCAATCAGCGTTCCGCGGGCGTACCGCGCGGCTAACGCGGGGGTAGTTTCGTTAGCCATTCGGCCACTCCAGCGTCCATCGGGTACCGGCGCCGGGCGCAGTGTCTACGGAGGCGCGCACGCCCGCGTCTGCCAGGCCAGCGCCTAGGGATTCCCGCACGCCGTACCGGGAGGTGGGCACAAGAGCCGGTTCGAAGCCTCGACCCGCGTCCGCCACTTCCACCACGACGCGGCCCGACTCCGTGCTGAGACGGACCGTGGCGTCGCCGACACCCGCATGACGGGCCACATTGGTGAGTGCCTCCATGGTCCCGCGCGCCATGGCCTCGGCCACATGTATCGGCACCTCGCACGGCTCTAGCTCGACCCGCACCCGCAGCCCGATCGGGAGCGCTCGCACCACGCCGTCTAGCCGTAGATCCAGGCGCACCGTCCCGCCGCGGGTGGTGGCGGCCACATCGGGGAGACCGTCGATGACCACCAGGTCTGCGGCGGCTCGCTCGCGCAGTCGTTGCGACTGGCCCGCAATCGCGCCGCAGCCCACCATGGTCAGTGTGCTTAGGACGGTGTCATGAAGAAGCCGCAACTGAGCACGCTCGTCGGCACGGCGCACTCGCTCCACCTCGGCCGCCTCGGCAACCCGGTGGGCGTTCGCCTGCGCCGCCTCGGCCAACCGGTTGGCGCGCCGCACCACCACCAAGACTGCCGCCGTCGCCACCGACTGGATGACCAGATTGACCGTGTGCCCGTACCCGCCACCCGGCGAACCCGCCCATTGCGATCCGATCAGGTACGCGACGGCGACGACGAAGCCGGCCGGCACGGAGACCCACGCGGCCCAGGCGAGCTGGGCGCTGACGACGCACTGGGTCGCCAGGATGGCGACCCAGCTGGAACCGCCCATGATCCGGTCAACCGGGACGAGATGACCGATGAGCAGGCAAACGGAGCCCGTGACGGCTATATCCGCGACGACCAGCCACGCGACGAGCCCGCGCCGCAGGGCCACGACGGTGAAGATCGCCAACCACAGGCCGAGCAGCGTCATCACCGGCACGAGCCAACGCAGCGAGACCGGCGGGATCGCGGTGAACGCGGCCGCCGGTATGGCGACGATGAACAGGCTGACGTGTAGCGCGACCGCGATCCGCGCCGACGTGCGGGCAACCGGCCGCGCGCTCGCGGGCGGACGCTCGACGGTCATGGCAGTTCTCGCAACTTCGGCGGATTGGGGCATCCGTGATGGGGCGGCGCTCCGCGATTGGCGGCTGCGTGTGAGAGTAGCGAGGCGGCATATCTATCGCTATCGACACAACGGCAAAAATCGCAGTCGCCAATCGGACCGCCGCTGCGGTGGGAATCCACGACGTGAAATCTCGGCACGCGAGCGGATTTCAGATTACCGACTGCTGGACCGACAAGTTGACCGCAGTCTCCCCACGCGCTTGGAGCACGCGCAAGCGCTGCTGGACCACGTAGACGCGCTCGTCAGCAGTACGTGTAGCTGCCGCTGCTGCCCCACGAGCACGAGTCGATCAGCGTGCCGGACGGGTTGCGTACGTAGGCCGTGTCGCCGTTGTTGTTCCACACGTACCAGGAGCGGCCCCAGTACCGGTGCTGGTAGTCGGGGCTGCCATTGGTGCCCTTGCCGGTGTGGATATACGCGCGTTTGCCAGAGCCGATGTAGTAGTTGGTAGTGAATGTATAAACGTGGCCGGCCTTGTCGCGCAGCGTCCATGACCTGAGGTTGATGGTGTACGTCCTGGTGTTGGTCAGGCGAACCCATTCGGCGTTCAGGCTGGTGTTCGACCCGGTGTCCGTGCCGGGCGAGTTGTAGTAGACCTTGGTGATCTGGATTGCCGGCGTGGCCGCCTCCGCTGGGCCGGCGGCGGTCAGCGACACGCCGACCGCGATGGCAATGACCGAGGCGAGCCCGATCAACCTGCTTTTCAACTGGGTCCCCTTCCGGAGAGGCGCCCGCGTTTAATACGCTGCAGAAGCCTCCATGGCTATACATCCGGGCAGACGTTACCGGCGGTGATGTCGGGCGGGTCGCTGTCGAGGCTGACGAAAATCCGACAGCGCACGGCGATCCACCGGCCGGCCGAGTCCATCCACCGACCGGTGGATGACGGGTGCGTCGGGGCCGGTTATCCCGTGACCGCGGCGAGCCCCGCGAGGTCCGACAGGATGGCCGGAAGGTTCGCCGCGGTCAGCGACAGGTGGCCGTGGTCCTCCAACAGGTGCGCCCGCGCGGTCGGCACGTGGTCCGCCAACCATCGACCGTGTGCGAACGGCACCATCAGGTCGACGGAACCCTGCCAGATGGCCACCGGC
>DASXRC010000187.1:0-13569 GCA_036506795.1 Micromonosporaceae bacterium | reverse complement strand
CCTGGCGACAGCTGCTCGCGGCCCGTGACGCGGGGCTGGCCCGCAACGCCGGCGTCAGCAACTACAGCATCAGGCAGATCGACGAGCTCGTCGCGGCGACCGGCGAGGCGCCGGCGGTCAACCAGATCCCGTGGAGCCCGTTCCTGTACGACGCCGGCACGCTGGCCGAGAGCCGCGAGCGAAGCGTGGTGCTCGAGGGGTACAGCCCGTTCAAGCGCAGCGACCTCCGGCATCCCGTGCTCCGCGCTCTCGCCGAGCGCCACGGTGTCACGCCGGCCCAGGTGGTGCTGCGCTGGCACATCGAACACCGGGTCGTGGTCATCCCCAAGTCGGTCACCGCGGAACGGATCCGGTCCAACTTCGACCTGTTCGGGTTCGCCCTGAGCCCCGACGAGGTCGCCCGGATCGATGGGCTGGCGGCGTGACCGCCCCCGGCCCCGGCGTGCTCTCGCCGACTCGGCGGAGTCTGCACGGGGTCGCCGAGCTCGTGCTCGCCGGCCCGCAGTACCGCCGGACGGGGACGATCCGGCTCCGCCCGCGCGCGCACGGATTCGGCACGATCGCCGAGCCCGACCTGCGGGTCGATGGCAGCCGGCTGGTCGCTGACGACCGCGCGCTCGATCTGGACGGCGCCACGGCCGCCGGCCTCGGAGCCGCCGCCGGGGTCGAGGCCGGCGCGCCGGCCGATCTCTACCGGGGCGGTTCGGGGGTACGCCTCGATGAGGTGCTGCGGATCGACGAGTCGGCCGCGGCCTACCTCGCCGACTGCTTCGCGCTCGGCGACGCCGCGCTGCGCGCGCTGGCGTCCGCCGAGACGCCCGTGCTCTGGCCCGAGCACTTCGATCTGAGCATCACGGTCGACGAAGTGAACTACGGCGTCTCCCCCGGGGACGAATGGCTCGACGAGCCGTACGCCTACGTCGGGCCGCGGCGGCCGCGGCTCGGGCCCTTCTGGAACGCACCCTTCGGTGCCGCCCGGCCGATGCGGGAGCTAGGCGGGCTCGACCCGCTGATCGCGTTCCTCCACGAGGGCCGCGAGCGGGCGGCTCAGTGAGGGAGTCGACGCCGTGGTCTGCGCCCCGGCCGTCACTCGAACGCGGAGAACCTCTCCCCAGGGTGTTCGCGGCGGCGGCGCACCCGCCGGTATTGGACGACGACGATGTCGACCGCCGCGACGAACCCGAACACGGCGAGGATAACGCCGAGGACCGGCAGGTCCGCACGGAACGAGAGCACCGCCAGCACGGCGCACACCACCAGCCCGAACACCGCCAGCCCGAGTCGTAGGTTCAGGGCGCTGTACGGGTGCCCGACGGTCCCCCGCCGGCGATCGCCGCGCCTGAGGTTGGCCATGATCCCGGCGTACCCGAAACTGGCGCGGAACTAACGCCCGCGGCCGGTCTTCGCCTCGACCCGGCGCAACGCGTCGACGTACTCGTCGCGCGGGCTCATGGCGGCGGCCAGGCGCAGGTGGGGCAGCGCGTCGGCGGGTCGCCCCAGCCGCTCCAGCGTGCGCCCGAGCACGTGGTGGGCATAGTGGTCGCTCGGATACCGCTCAACGAGCGCCCGCAGCTCAGTCTCGGCGCGGCCCAGCTGAGCGGAGCGGAAGTACGCGAGGGCCAGCAACAGGCGGGCCGAGGCGTTGCCCGGTTCGGCCGTCATGACCCGCTCCAGCAGCCTGGCCGCCTCCGCCGGGTCCCCGGACTCGTATGACACGTTTGCCCGCTGGTACTGCTCCCAGACCATCGCCACGAGTCCTCCGATCCGCCACTGCGAGCTCTGTACGCCGCACAACATCGACGTGCCGGCTCCGTGTTCCTACCCACCCGGTTTCCGGGCACTCGCGGGGGGCAAGATCACCGCTGGCGGGCCGCGCGGCGGGCACTGGCTGGCCGCACGGCGGGCACTGTCCCGCCGCTCACCCCTCCAGGCTCGCGGCGGAGAAGCCCAGGTCGGACAGGGCGTCCTCGCGCTCGGCTCGGGTCGCCTCCTCGCGGGCGATCAGGACGTCGTACTCGGCGAGCTCACTGGCCCCGGGCGGACCGCTGAGCCGCCCGACGAACTCGCGCACGTCGTTGGCGGCCCGGGCGTGGGCGGCCGCGGCCTGCCGAGCCACCTCCATCGGGCTCGAGGATCGGGGTTCGGTCACACACCGATGGTATTGCCTCGGGCTCAGCCCCAGACCAGCTTCGCCACCCGGCCCTGCTCGCCAGAGGCCCAGCAGGCGCCGTCGTGAGTGCACTCGACCGAGTCGAAGCTGCCCGCGTCGAACTTCGTCCAGGTGCGGCCCCAATCGGCGGTGATGTCGCTGCCCGTGGGGCCGACCGCCAGCGCGACGCCGGCGGGGTGCGCGACCCACGCCGAACCGGAGCGGTACTCCCCCGGTACCGTCGCCGCGGTCGTCCAGGTCCGGCCGCCGTCCCGGGTGTACGCCGCGGCGTCCGGCGCGACGGTCGGCGCGAAGAAGTCGCCTCCGACAGCGATGCCGTGCTGCGGGTCCCGGAAGGCCAACGAGAAGATGCCGGCGCTGGGGCTGCTCGGGATCGACGTCTCGGCCACGGTCCAGGTCAGACCGCGGTCGTCACTGCGGAAGACGCGCGCGGCGCTGGCACCGCCGGTCGCGAACCAGGCCCGGTCGGTGCCCCGATCGCCGGCGACCAGACAGGTGCCGCTGGCCGCGAACGCGAATTCACCGGCCAGCGCGGGCGGCATTCCGTCCGATGGGAGGACCCGCCACGACCGGCCACCGTCCGATGTCGACAAAATGCGGAACTCGCCGGCGACGGGGTCGGACAGCGCAAGACCGTGCTCGCTGTCGAAGAATGCCATGCAGTCGTAAAACGCGGCCGGTTCGTCGTTACGGAAGGTCTCCGTCCACGTGCGTCCAGCGTCGTCGGTGCGGTAGACGCGGGAGGTCTCGCCCTCGCCGATCGACAGGATGACGGCGTGGTCGGCGTCGAACGCCTCAATGTCCCGGAACTGCAGGTCGGCGGTGTCGGGCGGGCCGACCTGCGCCCAGCTCGCTCCGCCGTCGATGGTGCGCAACACGGTGCCCAGGCTTCCGCTGACCCAGGCCACCCGGTCGCTGACGGGGGCGAGGCCGCGCAGTCGTGCGGTCGCGCCGGTGGGCAGCAGATCCCATGACGGTTCTCGGTTGGGGGTGAAGCCGGTCGTCGCGGTCAATGCGACAAGGGAGAGCGCAAGAACTGACAACTTCGGCAGTCTCATAGGCGCGCAACCTACTCCGGACCGCGGCGCGCCGCACCCCGGCGAGACGCGGCCAGGTCGCCGCGCTACTTCGGCGGCAGCGTCGCGACGAACCGCCGCGCGTCGTCGATCCACGCGGCGAGCGTCTCGTCGTCGAGGACGGCGGCGTCGACGACGATCCAGCCCCGCATCGGCCGGCCGGGCATATCGAACAGCCGCGCGCCGGGTCGGGCCAGCGCGTCGTCCGTCGCGTCCGGACTGACGCGCGCCATCAGGTCCGACCCGGTGACGCCGACGAGCATGTTGCCGCTCTCGAGGAACGCGACGCCGCCGAACATCTTCTTCTCGGCCACGTCCACGCCCGCGAGCGCCGCACGGATCCGCTCGGCCAGCCCCTCGTCGTACGCCACGGTCGGATACTACGACGCCGGCGGTCAGTACACGGACAGGTGCACGTGGTTGGTGTGGTCGCTCGACGGAGTTCCGCCGCCGCTATACGACCGCCAGCCGCTGCTCGGCAACCAGATCTGTCGGTACCAGATCACATACAGCACCGCGAGCCGGTCCGCGTTCCGCACGAAGTACGCGGCGAGGTTGTTGCCATACGTGCGGGAGTCCCCGGTGGCCGCGCCGCCGAAGCCGTCCCTATCCGCGGCGAAGTCGCACGCGCGGCCCTTGGGGTGCTCGCCGGAGCCGCCCGACCGGTAGCACGAGGTGTAGTGGGTGAACCCGGCCGCCCGCGCCTGCTGGTACGCGTGCAGCATGCGGGGCGTGATGCATCCCGACGTGGTCGGGTCGTTGATGCTGCAGGACTCCGCCGGCCAGGAGCCGTCCGGGTTGCGCGGCGCGGGCCGCGCGACCGCCGAGCCGCCGCTGAAGCCACCGCTGCTCGCACCGCCGACCGCGGCGAGCGCCCGCTCGGCCTGTCGCTTGCGAACAGCCATCACGGCCAGCTGTTTCGCCTGCGCCGCCACCTCGGCGTCGATCGCCGCCTTGGCGCGCGCGACGTTGTCCCTGCTCTCGGTCAACGCGCCGACCTTGTCGTTCTCGCTCGACGCCAGCGCGGTCAACGATGTGGCGCGGTCGACGAACGCGACGGTCGAATCGCTGGCCAGCAGCGCCGAGATCGGTCCGAGGCGGCCCAGCCGGTATGCCCTGCTCGCGAGCTCCTCCACGGTCGCGCTGCGACCGGCGCGCTCGGCCTCGAGCTTCGCGAGGACCGTGCCGAGCTGGGCCTGCCGCTTCCGGGAGTTGTCGAGCTTGTTCTTCGCCTCAAGATAGCCGCGGGACGCCGCGTCGAGCTGTTCGCGCAGGGTGGCCGAGCCGCCCTCCCCGTCGCCGGGGTTGGGATCGAGCCGGGTCGCCGAGGCGCCGGCGATCTCCGGGACGGAAACGCCGGCCGAAACCAGGACCGCCGCCAGCACCGCAACGAGCAGTACGAGGTGCCGGCGCGCGAATGCCATGGGCAGCGCCAAGGCTCTCCCTTCGTGTCTGGCCTGGCCGACACTATGGAGTGCGCTCGAATGATCGCAACACGAGCGTCGTCAGACGACGACGTCGACGACCTCACCTAGACCCGTAGCGATGAGGTCGTCACGCACCGTCGCCGCATCACCCTCCACGACAAGGATCAGCCCGTCCGGCTTGAGGTACGCCGCTGCGGCGGACGACACCTCCGCCACGGTGCTCGCGAGCAGCTCTCGGCGCAGCACGGCCGGATGGTCGTCCGGCAGGCCGTGGACCACGATCGTGGCGAGCGCCCGCGCGATCGACGACGGAGTCTGCATCTCCACCGACAACGACCCGGCCCGGTACGACCGCGCCACGTCGAGCTCCGCCTCGGTCACTCCGCCGGCCACCAAACCGGTGATCTCGCCGACGGTGTCGACCAGCGCAGGCGCCGTCGCCGCGGTCTGCACCGAACAGCTCACCCCGAACCGGCCCGAGCGTCGGGACTGCGCGAACTCGGCCCGGATCCCGTAGCTGTACCCGCGCACCTCGCGGATGAGGTGGTTGAGCCGGGACGTGAACGCGCCGCCCAGCACGGTGCTCGCGAGCAGCATCGGCACGTAGTCGGGGTGCGCGCGGTGCGGCGCCGCGTGGCCGAGCCGCAGCACGGACTGCACCGACCCGGGCCGATCGACGACGAGGATCCGGCGCGTCCCGGCCGGGACGATCAGCATCGGCTCGCGGCGGCCCGCTGGCTGGGCCGGTGCCCCGGCGAACGCCGCGGCACCGAGCGCGTCCAGATCCACCCGGTCCAGGTCCGCCGCGACCACGAGAACGCCCGCGTTGCTCAGGCGCTCGCCGTGGAACCGGACCACGTCGTCGACGGTCACCGCCGCCACCGACCCGGGGGTGCCGCCCATCGGCCGGCCGTACCGCTGGCCGGAGAACACCTCCGCGCGCAGCGCGGCATCCGCACGCGGCCCTGGGTTGGCCCACCGCATCACGAGCGCGGTCGCCTCGTCGTCCCGAACCCGGACGACGTCGTCCGGGTCCAGCCGAGGCGCGCGGACCGCCTCCGCGACGAGCTCCACGGCGGCTGGCAGTCGATCCACCGGCACCTGCGTGCCGACCTGCAGGGTGTCCCAGTCGACCGAGGTGGTGACGGTGCCGCCGAGCCGCTCCAGGGCCATCGCGAACGCCGCGGAGTCGCGGTATCGCGTACCCTCCTCGAGGGCCTTGGCCGCGACGGGGGCCAGACCTTCGCGGCCGGCCGGCTCCCGATCGGCGCCCGCGTCCAGCAGCAGCCGGGCCACGCCGAGCGCCTGCCCGGGCAGGTCCGCGGCTACGACGTCGCCGCCCGCTACCCGCCGACGAACGACGTCCGGGAAGCGATACGCGCGCTGCGCGCCCGTCGGCGGACGCTCCGCGATCAGCCGTGCCGTCACGCCGGGACCTCCGGCCGGTACGCCAGGGTGACGCGGTCCTCGGCGGCGAGCACCTCGGTCGCCACCGCTGCGAGGTTCTCGACGGTGACCGCCAGCCAGGCGGGCAGCCGGTCGCGTACCAACGCCGGGTCGCCGAACTGCACGGCGTACCGACTCAACGCGTCCGCCCGTCCATCCACGGTGGACATCTGTCGCCACCAACCGGTCGCGAGCAACGCCTGGGCCCGCTCCAGCTCGGCCGCGGTCGCACCGTTGACGGCCACATCGTCGAGGGCCGTGACCAGGGCCTCCTCCAGTGCGCCCAGCTCCACCCCGGCCCGCGCGGTCGCCGTTGCGATCAGCGGGGCCGGGGCGTGTGCGAGGTCGACGCCGTACGCGCCAACGTTGTCCGGCTGGGCGAGCCGGGCGCCCTCGACGAGTCCTTGGTAGAGCCGACTTCCGCGGCCCATGCCCAGGATCGCGGCGAGCACGGTGACCACGTCGTACCCCTTGCTACCGAACGGGTGCGTGCGGTGGGCGACGTAGACGCGCGGAGCGGGCACGTTGGCGGACACCTCCTCGCGGGTCGGACCGTCCGGCCAGCCCGGCACGCCGCCGGCCGGTGGCGGAGCCGTGCGACCGCGCCGCGGGATGCCGCCGAAGTAGCGCTCGGCGAGCGTGAACACCTCGGCGGCCGCCACGTCGCCGACGACGGTCAGCACCGCGTTGTCCGGACCGTAGTACGCCGCGTGAAACGCTCGGAACGTGGCCAGCGCCGCGGCGTTGAGGTCCTCCATCGAGCCGATCGTGGCGTGGTGGTACGGGTGCTCGGGCGGATACAGCAGCGGAAGCAGGCGCAGCCACGCGTCGCCGTACGGCACGTTGTCGTACCGCTGGCGGCGCTCGTTCTTCACCACGTCCCTCTGGTTGTCGAGCGTCTCTTGGACCAACGCCGACACCAGACCGCCCATCCGGTCCGCCTCCAGCCACAGCGCGAGCTCGAGGTGCTCAACCGGGACCGTCTCGAAGTAGTTGGTCCGGTCCGGGTTCGTGGTCGCGTTCAGCGAGCCGCCGCAGCCCTGGATGAGCCGCATGTGTTCGGTCTTGCCGACATGGACCGAGCCCTCGAACATCAGGTGCTCGAAGAGGTGCGCGAATCCCGTCTGACCGGCCGGCTCGTGCCGGGAGCCGACGTCGTACCACAGGTTCACGGCGACGATCGGCGCGGTGGCATCCGGGCTGACGATGACCCACAGCCCGTTGCCCAGACGGGTCCACTCAATGGGCCATGGGTAGCCGGTGTCGTTGGTCACGGCGACCAGTATTCCTGTCGCGCGACGTATGATGATGATCAACGGACGTGCGAGGGAGGTCAGGACGCCGTGCTTGATCCGGAGGGCCTGTACCAGATCGTCGCTGACCTGCCTCCGCTCGATCAACCCGTCCTGGTCCAGGCGCTCACCGGCTTCGTCGACGCCGGCGCCGCCACCCGACTCGCCCGCGAGCACGTCCTGGAGACGCTCGATGCACAGTCGGTGGCGAGGTTCGACGTGGACCAGCTGCTCGACTACCGGTCCCGCCGTCCCGCGATGATCTTCATGGAGGATCACTGGGAGCACTACGAGCGGCCCGAACTCGACCTGCACCTGGCGACCGACGCCGCCGGCACGCCGTTCCTGCTGCTCGCGGGGCCGGAACCTGACCTGCAGTGGGAGCGGTTCATCGCGGCAGTGCTGCGGCTCGTGGACCGGCTGAACGTCCGGCTGACGGTTGGGCTCAACGCGATCCCGATGGCGGTCCCGCATACCCGGCCCATTGGGATCACCGCGCACGCCACCCGACGTGAGCTGATCCCCGGGAACGAGCCGTGGCTGCGCCGCGTGCAGGTGCCCGGCAGCGCCGGCAACCTGCTCGAGTTCCGGCTCGGCCGGGAGAGCCGGGACGCGTTGGGGTTCGCCGCGCACGTGCCGCACTATCTGGCGCAGACCGAGTACCCGGCCGCCGCCGAGCAGCTGCTCGTATCCGTGTCGCAGGCCACCGGGCTCGTGCTGCCGACCGAGGCGCTGCACACGGCGGCGGCGCTCGTGCGCGTCGATATCGACCGCCAGATCGCCGAGGGCGGGGAGGCGGCAGACGTCGTCAAGGCGCTGGAGGAGCAGTACGACGCGTTCATCCGCGGCCGGCAGGGCACGAACCTGCTGGATATGGGCGGCGACCGGCTGCCGACCGCCGACGAGCTCGGCGCCGAGCTCGAGCGCTTTCTCGCCGACCAGGGCAACCCGGGCGACCAACCGCCGAGCTGACGTGGCGCCAAGCGCCCGACTCCGTCAGAGCTGGGCTCACAACGCCGCGCCGGCGCCCAAGTCTGACGGAGTTGCGGAGGGTGGGCCGCCGTCACCCCGCCCGGGTGCCGGTCAGGGATGCGAACACCACGATGTTGTCCGCGTACGCCCCCGCGCCGCTTACCCACCGACCGCCACAGGTGATCAGCCGCAGGGTGGGCCGGCTGAAGTCGCCGTACACGCGGTCGGCGGGGAGGCCGTCCTTGCCGAACTGCTCCACGGAGTCGACGCGGAACACGGCCACCCGCCCGTCCCGCCGGGTGACCTCGACGGTCGCACCCGGGTGCAACCGCCTCAGGTCGTGAAAGACCGACGGCCCGGTCCGGGTGTCCACGTGACCGACGATGATCGCCGGGCCGAACTCGCCCGGCGTCGGACCACCGTCGTACCACCCCGCCTCGTTGTGCCGCTGCAGCGGCGGCGCGACGATCGAACCGTCCGCGGCCAGCCCCACCGGGAACACCGGCGCGCGCACGTGGATCGCGGGTATCGCGATGCGGGTCGGGCGGCTCTCGGTGAGCACCGGGAAGGCGGCCGGGACGCTGCGTGGTCCGTGCGCAACCGGCAGCGGCAGGATCCCCGTGGCCCGCAGCAGGCCCGCGCCGGTGGCGATGAGCCCGGCGAAGACGAGGACCACCGCCAGTGGCCCGGTCCACACCGGACTCCGCGCGGTCATGGCCCGACGCGTCGGCGCAGCCTGATGACGCCGAGCCCGACGCCGGCGGCGACGAGGACGAGACCGGCACCCAGCAGCAGGGCGCCACCGTGGTCACCTGCGGTGCCGCCGAAGCCGGTCGCCGGGCCGCGGCTGGGTCGGGTCGAGACGATGACCCGAAGCGCGGTGGTCGCCGTGTCGCCCCCGTCGCACGTCAGGGTGACGCGGTACCGACCCGCCGCGACGTCGTCGGGCACCGTGACGGTCGTGGTCAGTAGGCCACCCTGTGGATGCACGATCTCCTCGCCGAACGCGTCCGACTCGACTGTTCCGGAGCGCGAGTTGTCCGGGCAGCTCGCGCGGACGCCGACGATCGCGCCCGGTTCCACGGTGCCCGGGTTCACCTCCACGAACACCTCGGGCACGGGGCTCTGCGTGACGGTGGGTGAGGGCGTGGCCGTGGGCGAGGTCGTGGGCGTCGCCGACGGCGACGGGCTGGTCGTCGGCGATGGCGTGGTCGGTGCCGCCTGCCGCACGGGCGTGGCCGGCGCGGCGTACGCGGTCACGGCAAGCATTGGCAGCGGTCCCGCGGCGAACGCGAACGCCACGGCCGCCACGACACGGCGGCTGATGCGGGTCACGGCACGCCTCCCTCGGTCGTCGTCCGTGACGCGATTGTCCCATCAGGAGCGTCAACGCACACCTCTGGCAGAGTGTGTTTCGTGACGATGACGGTGTACTACACGGCCACCAGCGTCGATGGCTTCATCGCCGACCCGGACAACGCGCTCGACTGGCTGCTCGAGGTCGACCGCGAGGGGCCCGGCCCGTTCGGCGAGTTCTTCGCCGGGGTCGGCGCGATGTGCGTGGGAGCCACGTCGTACGAGTGGATGCTCGCGCACGTGCGGCCGGAGCAGTGGCGGGAGTACTACGGCGACACCCCATGCTGGGTCTTCACGCATCGGGACGTGCCAACGGTGCCGGGCGCGAACCTGATGTTCGTGTCGGGCAGCGTCGCGCCGGTTCACGAGACGATGGTGACGACCGCTGGTGGACGGGGCGTGTGGCTCGTCGGCGGTGGCGAGCTCGTCGGTCAGTTCTACGACGCCGGCCTGCTGGACGAGGTCCGGGTCAACGTGGCGCCCGTGTTTCTCGGTGCGGGCGCCCCCCTGCTTCCTCGCCGTCTGCTGTCGTCCACGGTGCGCCTCTCGCAAGTCAGTCGCGACGGTCAGTTCGCGCACCTGACCTACCGGATCGGGCGGTACGCGCGGAAGTAGTCGACGACGAACTCCTTCGGGTACCGGCGGGGCGGCGCCGACTCGTCGACACCGACGTCATCCGGGAACTCGTAGATTCCAAGCATGAACTGCATCGGATAGTCGGGTGACTGACGGACCGTCCTGACGGGCCGTGCGTCCACAGAGAACGACACGCGCTCGGGCGTCCACTCGGCGGCGTACACGTGGAACCGCCGGGCGTCGATCGGCAGCGTCTCGACGGCGAACTCATCGCGGACGGCCGGGTCGCCGAACGGGTGTACGCCCATGCCGACCCGTGTGTGCTTGGCCGTCACGTCCCGACCGAAGATCTCGCAGATGCAGATCTCGGCCGACCGGGTGGGCTCGTCCTCGTACCCGATCATCCAGAGCGCGACCATCGTGCGCGGGTCGTCGCACGCCCGCGCGCGCAGCTCGAACAGGCCGTACTGCGGCGTGTACAGGCGCAGGTCGCGCTGCTCCTCGCGTACGACCGCATCGGGGTTGAAGCGGTGCTGTCCCACTGCGGAGCCGGCGAGGCCAGCGAACACGCCGGTCTGCAGCGACGAGACGCGGACCGCCCCGTCGAACTCCGGGCACCACGGCGGCTGGTCGCGCTCGATCAGCAGGCGCAGCGTTCCGTCGCCGAGCGCGTAGCGTGCGGCCGCCGCCGTCCGGCTGCTCCAGTGCGGTAGGTGGTACGGGAACCAGCGCCGGTCGTCCAGCCGGTCACCCTCGAACGCGTCCTCGAACTCCAGCTCGTAGCCGGCCGGGTCGGCCCGGCGGTCCCCCATTCGCCGCTACCCGACCGCCAGTTGGCACCGGAGGAGCGGTGACGCGCACAGGGTCGACGCGAGGGCCTTCGAGCCGTTGTACGTAGCGGTGTAGGTAGTTGGGTTCGTCGGCGCGACGATCACGTGGCTCTGAGATCCTCCGTCGGACCACGTGGCGAACACGTACGCGCGCTTGTTACGGACCTGCGGCGTCGGCGCGCTCACCGACACGGTCTCGCCTTGGATGGCGGTCCAGGTGAACGTCGCGTTCTGCGTCGAGGAGTCGACCGTCAGCGCGAGCCCGCCCGGCTTGGTGGCGAACGTGAGCACGACCGTCTTGGGATCGAGCCGGCGGACGACCGTGCTGGTCAAGCCGTCCTGGTCGGTCGCGACCAGCTCGAGCTCCAGATACGACGGGTAGTCGTGGTCCGGTGCGACGAACGACCCGCCCGCGACGCCGGTGAACGTGTTGAGGAGGTGCGTGTGGCAGCTGCCCTGGAGGCTGCAGTGCTGCAGGCGCAGGTTCCAGGTCAACGCCGATGGCGGAAGATCTCCCTGCTGCGGGTCGGTCGCGTGGCCCGAGAACGTGATCTGGTCGCCTACCTTCCAGGTGGTACCCGCGGCGGGTGTGTCGATGACCGCTGTCGGAGCCTGGTTGCCCGGAGTGATCGTCACCGTGTCCGTGTCCGAGGCGCCGAGCGTGTCGGTCACGGTCAACTTCGCCGTGTAGGTGCCAGCCGCCTGATAGGTGAAGGTCGAGTCGGCCGCGGTCGAGTCGGTGGTCCCGTCATTGGTGAAGTCCCACGCGTAGGTCAACTTGCCCTGGTCGGCGGGGTCGGGGTCGGTCGACCCGGTGCTCGAGAAGCTGACGGTCAGCGGGACAGGGCCGGTCGTCGGGGTGGCGGACGCGGCGGCGGTCGGCGGCTGGTTGCCCGGGAAGTACCGGACGCGGCGGATCGTGCCGCCCAGGTCCGCGTAGTACAGCTCGCCGCCGGGCCCGATCGCCAGGTCCACCGGGCTGGCCGCCGAGGCGCCGAATGTGATGATGCTCGAGGGGCTGGGCAGCCCGCCGGGCGAGGACGGCAACATCGTCCAGATGCAGTTGCGCGAGTAGTCGGCGAAGAACAACGCACCCTGGTACGCCGACGGGTACGGGCCGCCGCTGGTTGGGTAGAACGCGGTGCCCGTCACCGAGGAGCCGCCCGTCGGGCAGGACTCGTTCGCCACCACCTTGGCGGCGTGGTTGTAGGTGTAGTACGGCCCGGTGTGGCCGCCACCGGAGTACAGCG
Source organism: Micromonosporaceae bacterium (assembly GCA_036506795.1). Taxonomy (GTDB): domain Bacteria; phylum Actinomycetota; class Actinomycetes; order Mycobacteriales; family Micromonosporaceae; genus DASXRC01. Next base: position 1,174 of record DASXRC010000187.1, on the reverse strand, counting down.
ACTCGCACAGGTTCAGGTTTGCGTTGTCATAACTGGACATCCGCCCGGCGCCCTCGTAGCAGGGCCAGCCGAAGTTCGTCGGTCCCGAGGTGGGGCTCGTGACCCGGTCGATCTCCTCCCAGGTGCCCCACCCGACATCGCCGATCCAGACCTCGTTGGTGCCGGGCCGGATCGTGAAGCGGAACGGGTTGCGCAGCCCGTGCGCGACGATGCGCCGGGCGTTGAGGTCCGGCGAGCCGATCAGCGGGTTGCCGGGGGCGGCCGCGCCGGTGTTCGGATCGAGCCGCAGCAGAGCCCCGTCGAGCCCGGCCGGGTCGGTCGTCGTACGGACGTCCTGGGACCGCAGCGCGCCGCCCTCGGCGGTGGGCGGGGTCATCGCCCCACCCGGCGGGTCGCCGCATGGGTTGCTCGCGTTGGCCAGCTGCCCCCAGTCAGTCGCGGAGAAGCTGGCGCCGTCGCCGCCGGTGACGTACAGCATGCCGTCGGAGCCGAAGTGCAGATCGCCGATCGAGTGGCTCGGGTACTGCTGGCACCAGTCGCGGATGAGCACCTGCTCGCCGCCGGTCATCACGTCGCCGTTGGCCTGTAGGCGCGACAGCCGGCCGGTCACCACGCACGTGCCGCCGTTGGCGTCGGCGCACACATCGTTCCACACCGGCGCGGTCTGTCCGGGTGGCGCGTCGTAGGTGTAGAGCACGTACACATAAGGGTTGGTCGGGAAGTTGGGCGGCAGCGCCAGACCGAGCAGCCCGCGGTCCCACTGGTTGTGCACGTTCGTGGACAGGTCGGCGAAGAGCGTCGGCGTGGTGTCCGCGAGGTCGTCGAAGACCTTGATCTTCCCGCCCTTCTCGGCCACGAATATCCGGCCGTCCGGCGCAAACTCGAGGTTCGTCGGCTGTGTCAGGCCCGAGAACACGATCTGCTCCTGGAACCCGGACGGCAAGACCACGGCCGCCGCCGGCCCGGATGCCGAGGCGACCGGCACCAACCCGCCGACGACCAGAACCGACGCCGCCAGGATCCGCACACCGCGCCGTCGCGACATGCCGCCTCCCCCACTGCAGGTCCACATACAGTAGTGGCCGAACGGCCGGCGCTATGTCGGCTTGCCGACGCCGGGGCGGGCAGATGACGCGCGAACCTCTACAACGGACATTTCGCCCCGGGTTGACCG
>DASXRC010000186.1:0-23845 GCA_036506795.1 Micromonosporaceae bacterium | reverse complement strand
TCCACGACGTACGCCAGCACCGGCAGCCGGTGCTCCGCGGCCCACTCCTCCGAGCCGAGCAGCACGACGGCCGCGCCGTCGGTGAGCGGCGATGAATTACCCGCCGTCATCGTGGCGTCCTCGCCCCGGCCGAACACGGGCATGAGCGCCGCGAGCTTCTCCAGCGAGGTGTCCGGGCGCAGGTTCTGGTCGCGGGTGAGCCCGAGGTACGGCGTGAGGAGGTCGTCGAAGAACCCTCGGTCGTACGCCGCCGCGAGGTTGCGGTGTGAGTCCAGCGCCAGGGCGTCCTGGTCCTCGCGGCCGATTCCCCACTGTTTGGCGGTGACGGCGGCGTGGTCGCCCATCGACAGACCCGTACGCGGTTCCGCGTTGCGGGGAGCCTCCGGCCGGAACGGCTGCGTCGGCCGAAGCCTCGCGGCCGCCCGCAGCCGACCGCCGAGCGAGCGGGCGGCGTTGATCTGCAGCAGCGTCCGCCGCATGTCCTCGTTGACCTGCAGCGGCGCGTCGCTGGTGGTGTCCACGCCGCCGGCGATGCCGGCGTCGACCTGACCGAGCGCAATCTTGTTGGCGACGAGAATGGTCGCCTCGAGGCCGGTACCGCACGCCTGCTGCACGTCGTACGCCGGCGTGTGTGGGTCGAGCCGGGACCCGAGCACACTCTCGCGCGTCAGGTTGTAGTCGCGAGAGTGTTTGAGCACCGCGCCCGCCGCGACCTCACCCATCCGCTGCCCGGCCAGGCCGAACCGCGCGACGAGTCCGTCGAGCGCGGCGGTGAGCATGTCCTGGTTGGACGCCGTGGCGTACGCGCTGTTGGAGCGGGCGAACGGGATCCGGTTACCGCCGATGATCGCGGCGCGACGCCTGGTCTGCACGGCTGTCGGCACGTCCCTCAACTCCCTTGCCAGTAAGCTACTCACCGGTAGGCTACGCCTATGACCGATCGGTACGCGAGCTTCGCGCACTCCGGGCCCGGCCGGGCCCTGGTCAAGCGCCTCGGCCTGCCGAACCCGCCGCGGCTGCGCCGATACCGACCCGGGGATCCGCTCGTGCCCGGCCCGGTTCTGGTGGACGGCGCGGCCAATGGACGGCTGGTCGAGGTCGTCGGGAAGCTGCTCGACGGCGCCGGCGTCGAACGTCGCGACCCGGCGGCCGAGGGCGGCCCACTCGGTGGCGACTCGAACCCTCCCCCGGATGCCGCCCTCGTCTTCGACGCGACCGGCATCGCCGACTCGAGCCACCTGCGCGCCCTTTACGACTTCTTCCACGCGCACGCCCGCGCGGTGTACCCGTCCGGTCGGGTAATCGTTCTCGGGACCCCGCCCGAGGCGTGCGACAACCCGCGCCAGGCCACCGCGCAGCGCGCCCTCGAAGGGTTCACCCGTAGCGTCGGCAAGGAGCTCGGCCGCGGCGTGACGTCCCAGCTCGTCTACGTGGCGCCCGGCGCGGAGGCGGCGGTCGAGTCCACGCTCCGGTTCCTGCTGTCGGCCAAGTCGGCGTACGTCTCCGGTCAGGTCATCCGGATCCGGCCGGCCGCGGTGACCGCGCCCGCGGACTGGGATCGGCCGCTGGATGAGAAGGTCGCGCTGGTCACCGGCGCGGCGCGCGGCATCGGCGAGGCCATCGCGCGGGTGCTCGCCCGCGACGGAGCGCACGTGGTCTGCCTCGATGTGCCGGCCGCGGGCGACGCCCTCGCCGGCGTGGCGAACGATATCGGCGGCTCGGCCCTGCAGCTCGACCTGACCGCGGCCGACGCGTCGGCCCGACTGGCCGACCACCTGGCCGCGCGGCACGCCCGCGTCGACGTCGTCGTGCACAACGCGGGCATCACCCGCGATAAGACGCTCGCCAAGATGGACGCCGCGCGGTGGGACTCCGTGCTCGACGTCAACCTGTCGAGCATCGAGCGGGTCACCGACCGGCTGCTGTCGGACGGCCTCCTCGGTGCCGGCGGTCGCATCGTCGGGGTGTCCTCGATCGCGGGCATCGCCGGTAACCGGGGCCAGACCAACTACGCCACGTCGAAGGCCGGAGTTGTCGGCCTGGTGCAGGCGATGGCTCCGGTGCTCGCGCCGCGGGGCGTTACCATCAACGCGGTCGCGCCGGGTCATATCGAGACCGCGATGACCGCGCGGATGCCCGCCGCGCTTCGCGAGGCGAGCCGGCGGATGAACAGCATGGCGCAGGGTGGGCTGCCGGTCGACGTCGCAGAGACCATCGCCTGGTTCGCCTCGCCGGCGTCCGGCGGTGTCACCGGCAACGTCGTCCGCGTCTGCGGCCAGAGCCTTATTGGGGCGTGAATGTTCACTGTGGAGCTTGAGGGCTCGCCCAATCTTGCGCAGCTCTACCGGCGCGCCGCGCGGGACGCGGTACCCGGCCTCGGTGGCGGCCGGCCGGCCACGGTGCCCGACACCGAGCTCGTGCTGCGTGGCGTCGCGGTGGATCGGGCGCGGCTCGCGGCGTACAACCGGGTCTGTGGTTTTCGAGTCTCTGACTCGCTGCCCGCGACGTACCCGCACGTCCTTGCGTTCCCCGTGGCGATGCGGCTGATGACGGCGCCGGACTTTCCTTTCCCGGTCGTGGGGGTCGTCCACGTCGCGAACCGTATCGAGCTGGTGCGGCACATCGACGCCGCCGACACGCTGGACCTCGCCGTACACGCGGCCGACCTGCGGCCGCACGAGCGGGGGCGGCAGCTCGACGTCGTCGCCACCGCATCCATCGGCGACGAGGTGGTCTGGCGCTCCATCTCGACGTACCTGCGCCGCGAGAAGACGTCCGGCGGTGAGCGGCCTGGAGGAGGCGAGCTGCGCGGTGCCCGGGAGCGGCCCACGCCGCCGGCCGCGTCGGCCGTGTGGCGGGTCGAGCGTCGGATCGGCAAGGAGTACGCCGAGGTGTCCGGCGACCGCAACCCCATCCACACGTCGCGGTTGGGCGCCCGGCTGCTCGGCTTCCCGCGGACGATCGCCCACGGCATGTGGAGCACGGCGCGCTGCCTCGCCGCGTTCGAGGGCCGGCTGCCCGAGGCGTACACGGTGGGCGTCCAGTTCAAGGCCCCGATCCTGCTGCCCGCGCGGGTCGGCTTCTCGGCATCCCCCGCCGACGCGGGCGGCTGGCGGTTCGCGCTCCACGACGCGAAGTCCGGCAAGCCGCACCTCTCCGGCACCCTCACCTGACCTCATGATCGCCGGGACGGCTCCTGCCCACGCGCCTGGCGGAACAGCAACGACCACCCGTACCGGCGTAGGGTTACGCACGAGTAGGTTCCGAGCTCGGAAGGCGTGCCCATGACCGACTTCAACCTGTCCGACTTCTCGTCCCTCGACCCGAAGCAGTTCGCCCAGCTCGTCAAGTCGACGCCCGACAAGACGATCACCACCGTGATGCAGAGCGAGCAGCGCGGCAAGATCCTCGACGCGGTGTTCGAACGGATGCCGAGCCTGTTCCGGGCCGATCGAGCGGGCGCGACGAACGCGGTCATCCACTGGAACATCACCGACCGGCCGGACGGCGGCATCGACACCTACCAGCTCGTCATCGAAGACGGCGCCTGCGTCCTCTCACCGTCGCCCGACCGCGACCCGAAGCTGTCGCTGACCCTGGGCCCGGTCGATTTCCTCAAGGTCGTCTCCGGTGGCGGCAACCCGGTCATGATGTTCATGACCGGCAAGCTGAAGGCCAAGGGCGATCTCGGCCTGGCCGCGAACATCGCGAACCTCTTCGACATCCCCAAGGCCTGACATGGCCGAGTTCTCGCTCGACCTCACCGAGGAACAGCGGGACCTCCGCGACTGGGTGCATGGCTTCGCCGCCGACGTGGTCCGCCCGGCCGCCGCGGACTGGGACGCCCGCGAGGAGACACCCTGGCCGGTCATCCAGGAGGCGGCGAAGGTCGGGCTGTACGGCTTCGAGTTCCTCGCCACCGCCTGGGCCGACCCGTCCGGACTCTCGCTCTGCCTCGCGAGCGAGGAGCTGTTCTGGGGGGACGCCGGAATCGGACTGTCCATCATGGGCACTGGACTCGCGGTCGCCGCCATCTACGGAGCGGGCACGCCGGACCAGCTCGTCGAGTGGGTGCCGCCGTGCTTCGGTACCGTCGACGAGCCGGCCGTCGCGGCGTTCTGCAGCACCGAACCGGAAGCCGGCTCCGACGTCGGAGCGATGCGCACCCGCGCGGTGTATGACGAAGCCGCCGACGAGTGGCTGCTGACCGGGCAGAAGGCGTACGCCACGAACGGCGGCATCGCCGCGGTCCACGTGGTGACCGCCAGCGTGGACCCATCGCTCGGCGCCCGCGGGCAGGCCGCGTTCGTCGTGCCGCCGGGCACCGCTGGGCTGGTTGTGACGAGGAAGCTGCGCAAGCTCGGGCTGCGCGCCTCGCACACCGCGGATGTCTTCCTCGACGAGGTGCGCGTGCCCGGGCGCTGCCTGCTCGGTGGCCGGGACGCGTTGCTGGACAGGCTCGAGCGCGCACGGTCCGGGCAGTCGGCGGCGTCCCAGGCCGCGATGCGCACGTTCGAGCTGTCCCGGCCGACCGTCGGCGCCCAGGCGATCGGCATCGCCCGCGCGGCGTACGAGTACGCCCTCGAGTACGCCAAGACCCGCGTCCAGTTCGGCCGCCCGATCGTCGAGAATCAGGCGATCGCGTTCGCCCTCGCAGACATGAAGCTGGAGATCGACGCGGCCCGCCTGCTGGTCTGGCGAGCGGCGTGGATGGGCAAGAACAACAGGCCGTTCACCGCCGGCGAGGGTTCGATGTCCAAGCTGAAGGCCGGCGAGGTCGCCGTCGCCGTGACGGAGAAGGCTGTGCAGATCCTCGGCGGCGCGGGCTTTCTGCGGGAGCACCCGGTCGAGCGCTGGTACCGGGACGCGAAGATCTACACGATCTTCGAGGGAACGTCGGAGATCCAGCGCCTCGTGGTAGCGCGCGCGATCTCCGGCGCACCGATCCGTTGATCCGGGACCTGCCGTTCGTCGTCGCCACGCTGGCGCGTCGCGGGCTGCTCGCCCCCGGCCCTCCGCACCGGATGGCCGCCCAGCTGTATGTGCTGGCCCGATGGGGCTTCGGCCTCTCCGGCGAGCTGCGCTCGGCGGCCGCCCGCAGCCCGGACCGCGTCGCGTTGATCGACGACGACCGCTCGGTCACCTACGGCGAATTGGTTCGCCGGTCCGAGCGGCTCGCCGGCTCGCTGCGGGACGCCGTGGGGCTGCGCGAGGGAGACCGCGTCGGCCTGCTGTGCCGCAACCACGCGCCGATGGTCGAGGCGATGGTCGCCGCGAACCTGCTCGGCGCCGACGCCGTGCTCGTCAACACCGGCCTGTCCGCCGTGCAGTTGGCCGCGGTCGTCGAGGACCAGAGGCTGCGAGTGCTCGTCCATGACGACGAGTTCGCGTCCGCCGTCGCCGCGCTGCCGCCCGGCGTGGTGGGGATCGACGAGGCCCGGCTCGAGACACTGCCAACCCGCGGGCCCGCCGGCGAGGTCCCGCGGCCGGGCCGCGACGGGGACACGATCGTGCTCACCTCCGGCACCACGGGTACGCCCAAGGGTGCCCGCCGGCCCACGCCAACGGGGTTCGGTCCGCTCTGCTCGATCCTTGACCGGATCCCGCTGCGCGCGGGTGACGGCATGCTCATCGCCGCGCCGCTTTTTCACACGTGGGGGTACGCCGCGCTGCAGATGACGATCGCGCTGCGCGGCACGGCGGTGCTGCGGCGCCGGTTCAACCCGGCCGACGCGGTGGCCACGACGGTCGAGCACCGGTGTGCCGCGCTGTTCGCCGTGCCGGTGATGATCCAGCGCCTGCTGGACGTGGGGGCGCCGCCCGCATCGCGCGACTTGAGGGTCGTCGCGGTCAGCGGGTCGGCGCTGCCGGGCGGGCTGGCCACACGGTTCATGGACGCGTACGGCGACGTGCTCTTTAACCTGTACGGCTCGACCGAGGCGTCGTGGGCGTCGATCGCCACGCCGGCCGAGCTGCGCCGAGCGCCCGGAACGGCTGGCCGACCGCCGCACGGAACCCGGGTCGCGATCCTCGACGACGCCGGCCGGTCCGCGCCGACCGGCGCGGTCGGACGCATCTTCGTCGGCAACGACATGCTCTTCGACGGGTACACCAGCGGTCCCACCCGTGAGCGGCGCGGCGGGCTGCTGGACACCGGGGACCTCGGACACGTCGACGCGGACGGTCTGTTCTATGTGGACGGTCGGCAGGACGACATGATCGTGTCCGGCGGCGAGAACGTGTTCCCCGGCGACGTCGAGGACGTCCTCGCCGGATTCCCCCAGGTACGCGAGGTCGCGGTCATCGGCGTAGCGGATGCGGAGTTCGGGCAGCGGCTCGCGGCGTACCTCGTGCTGCGCCACGGCGAGCATCTCGACGCGGACGCGGTCCGCGAGCAGGTCCGGCGGCGCCTCGCCCGGTTCTCCGTGCCGCGGGATGTGTTCTTCGTCGCCGAGCTGCCCCGCAACGCGACGGGGAAGGTCGTGCCGCGCGACCTTCCCCGTCGGTGACGCCGACGTCAGAGCCGTAGCGCGTTGCCGATCTCGACCAGCTGGTCGGTGGTCAGCGGCAGCGTTGTGCGCGTGACGGTCATCTCGGGCTGGGACTTGCATTCTCCTCGCGCGCTACAGGCGATCGCGCCGGTCGCGTCGCCGCCCGAGGCGGGAGCGAAGTTGGTCAAACTGAGCTGCACGATCGACCCGTCCGGCCGGTGCAGCTCGATCTGATAGGTGCGGAAGCCGCCGTCGGTGGCCCACATGACCAGCTGCTTCGTGCCGTCCGGCGCGACCTCGCACCGGGTCCCGTCGTCCACCATCGGGCACGTCGGGGGCCGCTCGCAGGTCGGCGGCTCCGCACACGGCGGCCGCGTCGCCAGCAGGGACGCGTACAGGTGCGAGACGCCCTCGGCGTCAGCGATGTCCACACCCGCCTTGAACGCGCTGTCCCGCGAGCCGGTGAACCACGGTGCGGGTCCACCCGCGGGCGCGTTCGGGTCGGTCAGCGTCGCCCCGGGGAGGGCGGCGGCCAACTGCGCGCCGAGCGCGTCGCTGAGCCGGGCGGCCGTGGCGTCCTGCGGCGCCACCGGGGGTGTGGTTGGCGCGGCGACCGGCGCGGGCTGGGCCTTCGGGAACAGCGTCAAGCCGGGCGTGCGTGCGATCGCCGCGACTTGGGCGAGGGTGACGGCTGGGCCCACCTGGACCCTCGAGCTCGGGTACGCGAGCAGGAGGAGGGTCGTGCCGTCGGGACGGTACGCCACGACCTGGCGCTGCTGCTCGCTCTGGGTCGCCGCGATGATGGTGCCGTCGGGGTCACGGGTGTAGTCACACCGCACCAGGCAGCCGGCGCCGGCCCGGCCAGGGTGCTCGTGCGAGGCGATCAGCTCCACCCGCAGCACGTCCTCGCTCTTCGGTCCGGTGAGCCTCACCGTCGCCTCGTACCCCAGCCGCACCGGGACGTACGCGAACTCGACCGGCCCTGGTTGCATTGTCGGCAGCACCCTGGTGATGGCGGCCGACAGCTCGTTGCCGAGCCGGGCCACCGCGTCCCCGCAGTGCTCCGTCGGGCGCGGTGCGGCGTGCGACTGCTGCGGGCCGGGCGCTGCCACGGTGGGACAGGGCCGGCCGGCGGCTACGTCCGCACCGGAGTACGACGCCGGGCCGCCGCCGAGGGCGATCGGCACGGCGATCGCCAACGCCGCCACGGCGCCGAACGTGGCGGCCGCGCCGGCCCAGCGCAGGGTGCGCCGTCGGCGTACCTCTCTGTCTATGAGGGCGTCCAGGTCGATGCGGCTAGGCGGCGGCGCCTCGGCCGCGGCGCGCAGCTCGTCGTGCAGGTCGATCATGGCTCAGGCCTCCTCGGCGACGGCCGACCGGTCGAGCAGGCGCGCGCGCAGCGCCTCGATCGCCCGCGCGGTCTGACTCTTCACGGTTCCGGTGGAGCAGCCGAGTTCCTCGGCGGTCTCCTCGACCGACAGGTCGCAGAAGTACCGCAGCACGAGGACCGCCCGCCGGCGCGGCGGCAGCTCGGCGAGGAGCGCGAGGATCGTGAGCCGGTCGGCGACGGCCTCGGGACCGGCACTGGCCCCGGCCGCAACCTCCGGCAGCAGGTCCGTGGCGTGCTCCCGCCGCCACGGCCGGCGCCGTTCGTCGAGCCACGCCCGCAGCACCGTCCGCCGGAGGTACGCGTCGGGATTGTCCATCTCGGACACCCGCCGCCAGTGCCGGAACACCCTGGTCAGGGCCGTCGACGCGAGGTCGTCCGCGGTATGCCAGTCGCCGCACAGCAGGTACGCCGTGCGCCGCAGCCCATCGAGACGCGACATCGCGTACTCGCGGTACCTGTCGACGTCGGTCGGCAACCCGGCCACCTCCTCGGTCTCCGTCTATCAAACGGAGCGCGGTACCCGGCCGGTTGCCTAGGCGGGATCACTACGGTGCGTTACGGCTTGGTCTCGGTCACGCCTCGCGGAGGCCATGAGCCCGAGTCGTGTGTGCGCCCCTCGACCGCGGCCAACGCGATGTCGCTGCGGTAGTGGCCACCTTCGAGGCGTACGCCTTCAATCAACCGGTACGCGGCCGTGCGTGCGGCCGCGAGGTCGGGGCCCGTGGCCGTGCCGCAGAGGACGCGGCCGCCCGCGGACAGCAACGCGAGGTCGCTCGCCCGGCGTGCGGTGCCCGAGTGGATGATTCCCGGGTGGTTCGCGCCGGTGATCACGTCCCCGGTTCGGGGGCTCGTCGGGTATCCGTGCGCGGCGAGCACCACCGTCACCGCCGCGCCCAGGCGCCAGCGCAGCGGCGGGTGCTGGGCGAGCGTGCCGGTGGCCGCGGCATACAGCAGACCGGCCAGCGGCGTCTCGAGCAGGGCGAGCACCACCTGCGTCTCCGGGTCGCCGAACCTCGCGTTGAATTCCACGACCCGCGGTCCGGTCGTGGTGAGGGCGAGGCCGACGTAGAGCAGGCCCGCGAACGGCCTGCCCCGGCGGCGCATCTCCCCGAGCGTCGGGGTGACGACGGCGAACATCACGTCGTCGACCAGGCCGGGCGGCGCCCACGGCAGCGGTGCGTACGCCCCCATGCCGCCGGTGTTCGGCCCGGTGTCGCCGTCTCCGGCGCGCTTGAAGTCCTGGGCCGGCAGCAGCGGCACCGCGGTCTCCCCGTCCGTGACCACGAACAACGAGACCTCGGGGCCGCCGAGGTACTCCTCGACGACGACCCGACCGCAGTCGGTGGCGTGCGCCAGCGCGGCGGCCCGGTCCTCGGTGACGACCACACCCTTGCCGGCCGCGAGCCCGTCGTTCTTGACCACATAGGGAGGCCCGAACTCGTCGAGCGCCGCAGCCGTCGCAGGCCCGTCCGTGCAGACGTGCGCGCGGGCGGTCGGCACCCCGGCCGCGGCCATGACCTCCTTCGCGTACGCTTTGGAGCCCTCCAGCCGAGCCGCCGCGGCGGACGGGCCGAAGCACGCGATGCCCTTCGCGCGTACCGCGTCGGCAACCCCGGTCACCAGCGGGGCCTCGGGGCCGATCACGACGAGGTCGGTGCCGGTCTCGACGGCGAGCGCCGCGACCTCGTCGGGACTGGTCGGTGTGACCGGGCGAAGCTCGGCCAGGTCGGCGATGCCCGGATTGCCCGGCGCCGCGATCAGCTGGTCGAGGGCCGGGTCCGCGGCAAGGCCCAGCGCCAGCGCATGCTCGCGCCCGCCAGAGCCGATGAGAAGTACGCGCACGAGGCCCGATGGTACCGATGTGCGCTCGACCGCCGGCCCGGAAGGCTCCTCGGGGAGCCTCCGGGCCGCGCGTGCGGTCGAGCGCTACGGCACCATCCAGCCGAGCACGGCCGTGCCCTGCAGGGTGACGATGATGCACATGAACAGGAGGAGCACCAGGCTCCACCCCAGCACCTTCCGGAAGATGTCGCCCTCGCGGCCCGCCATCCCGACGGCGGCGGCCGCGATGGCGAGATTCTGCGGGCTGATCATCTTGCCCATCACGCCGCCGGACGAATTGGCGGCCGCGAGCAGCAGCGGATCCAGGTCGGCCCGCGCCGCCGTCTGCACCTGCAGCGCGCCGAAGAGCGCGTTCGACGACGTGTCGGAGCCGGTCACCGCGACGCCGATCCAGCCAAGAATCGACGACAGGAACACGAACACCGCGCCGGCGTCGGCGAACAGCGCGCCGAGGGTGTTGGTCTGCCCCGACTGGTTGAGCACGTACGCCAGGGCCAGCACCGCCATCACCGTGACGATCGCGTACCTCAGCTGGACGTAGGTGTCGGCGTACGCCTTGAGCGCTCGCGCCGGGCCGATGCGCAGCACGATAGCCGTGAGGATGCCGGCGATGATCATCAGGGTGCCCGCCGCCGGCAGCCAGTTGAAGGTGAACGTCATCGACGCGAGCGGCTTGCCAGCGGCCGACAGGACGTCCAGCCCGGGCCATTGGAACTTCGTCGTCCACGGCTTCTCCGCCAGCGCGTCCTTGATCGCGCCGATGTTCGCGATCGAGAAGATCGCGACGATGATGAGGTACGGCGCGTACGCCCGCGCGATGTCGGCGGCGCTGTCGCGCCCGCCGCCTTCGCCCCCACCTCCGCCGTCACCCTCGCCACCGTTGCCTCCGCCACCGTCACCACCGGACGAGCCGGGCGGCACGGTGGCGGTCGCCGTGGACGTGCCCTCCGTCACGCGCGCCGCTCGTTGGGCTGCCACGGGCGGCGTGGAGTCGTCCAGCGGCGCACGCGGCCCGCCGATCGCGGCCCGTTCCGCGTGCAGGTCGGGCGACTCGACCGGCTGCCACACGCGGACAAGCACGACGACGGCGGCGGCGGACACCAGTGAGGCGATGATGTCCGTCAGCGGCACGGAGACGTAGTTCGAGGCGACGAACTGCCCGATGGCGAAACCGACGCCGGCGACGACGGCGGCCGGCCAGGTCTGGCGGACGCCGCGTCGCCCGTCGACGACGGCGACGAGGACGAGCGGCACGACGAGCGCCAGGATGGGCGTCTGCCGGCCGACCATGGCGCCGAGCGTGTCGACCGTGAGTCGGGGGTCGTCGTTCGCTCCGCTGGAAACCGACGCGAGCGTCACGATCGGGGTGGCGAGCGCGCCGTACGCGACCGGTGCCGTGTTGGCGATCAACGACAGCGACGCGGCGTGGAGCGGGCGGAAGCCCAGCGCCATGAGCATGACGACGGTGATGGCGACGGGCGTGCCGAACCCGGCCAGCGCCTCGAGCAGCGCGCCGAAGCAGAACGCGATGATGATCGCCTGGACGCGCATGTCGGGACTGACACGCTCGAAGGATCGTCGCAGCACGTCGAAGTGCCCGCTCACGACCGTGAGGTTGTAGACCCAGATCGCGTTGAGGACGATCCACAGGATCGGGAAGAACCCGAACGTCGCGCCTTCCGAGGCGGACAGCAGCGCCTGCCCAACGGGCATCGAGTACACGGCGATGGCCACCACGAGCGCTACGGCGAGGGAGATGAGCCCGGCAATCCACGCCTTCATGCGCAGGACACCGAGCAGGACGAACAGCGTCAGCAGCGGCAGGGCCGCGAAGATCGCCGAGAGGGCGATGGAGTCACCGACGGGGTTGATGTCGATCTTGAACTGCTCCAGCATGGGTCACCTCGACGCTGATGGGGGTTGGAGCGCGGGACTGAAGGAGCTGACATACCGCTATCGAGTAGCCGCCGGCCCAGCGGGAAAGGCGTCAACGCGTATGGGCCCGGCGATAAAAGACGCCGTCGATCACTATAGCTAAAGAGATCGATCTGAGCGCGGCGAGAGGGTCAGGAGGAACTCGGCGTTGCTCGTCGTCTTCCGGATCCGCTCGAGCAGCTGCTCGATGGCCCGCTGCGGGTCTGCGCTGCCGAGCGCCTTCCGGAGCCGGCGCACCAAAGCCAGCTCGTCGCGGGTCAGGAGGAGCTCGTCCTTGCGGGTGCCGGACGCGTCGAGGTCGACGGCCGGGAAGATTCGACGGTCGGCCATGCCGCGCATCAGCCGCAGCTCGGCGTTGCCGGTGCTCTTGAACTCCTCGAAGATGACCGTGTCCATGGCGGAACCCGTCTCCACCAGGGCGGTGGCGATGATGGTCAGCGAGCCGCCGCCCTCGATGTTGCGAGCCGCGCCGAGCAGGCGCTTGGGCGCCTGCAGCGCCGTGGAGTCGATGCCGCCCGACATCGTCCGACCGCCCGCCGGGGCGGCGAGGTTGTACGCCCGACCGAGCCGCGTAATCGAGTCCAGCAGCACGACGACGTCCTGGCCGAGCTCGACGCGGCGCTTGGCGTGTTCGATCGCCAGTTCGGCCACGGCCGTGTGGTCCTGGGGTGGACGGTCGAAGGTCGAGGCGATGACGTCACCCTTGACCGTGCGCTGCATGTCGGTGACCTCCTCGGGACGCTCGTCGACGAGGACGGCCATCAGGTGGCAGTCGGGATGGTTGGCGGCGACTGCGTGCGCGATCGCCTGGAGCACCATCGTCTTACCGGCCTTGGGCGGGGACACGATGAGCGCCCGCTGCCCCTTGCCGATCGGGGTCATCAGGTCCATGACCCGGGTGGTGAGGATCTCCGGCTCGGTCTCCAGCCGGAGTCGTTCCCGCGGGTGCAGCGGCGTCATCTCGTAGAAGTCGGGGCGGCGGGCCGCCTCCTGAACGTCGAGACCGTTCACGCTGTCCACGCGTACCACCGGACTTCGCTTGTCGCGGCCGCGGCGCCGGTCATCCGGGGCGGCGGCGCGGGCTGCGCCGGTGATGACGTCTCCACGCCGCAGACCGTGCCGCTGAATCAGGGCCGGCGGCAGGTACAGGTCATCAGGTCCGGGGAGGTAGCCGTTGGTGCGAACGAATCCATGGTTGTCGCGAAGGTCGACGAGTCCCGCCACCGGGTTCAGCCCGTCGCCGGGCCGGTTCGGGTCGCCGTCGGGGAGTGGTGCTAGGCGATGGGTCTGCTTCGCCGGGGCGAGCCGCGCGGGCCGCCGTACGACGAGGTCTGTCATGTTTCCTCCTGATTGGGAGTGATGGGGAGCGAACGGATAGGGACGGGTTGGGAATGCCGGCGGCGGGGTCACCCGCGGCGACGGACCCGCGCTGGATGAAGGCCAGGCGTCGCGCTGCGGTGACGCTGGCCGAAGCCGAGGACCGGCGATGACAGCGCCCGGTGGGCCTCGGATCTAGAGAAACGCCCGGGCCGGCGGAACCACACGCCTGCGGACCAGGGTCGCTGGCGATCACGATAGCTCGGTCGGCGACGATCGACAAATGCCGGCACCGCCTGTCGAGATCGTGCGGCCCCGGCCGTTGGATGGGTAACAGAGGAGGACACCGTGAAGTACGCGTTGCTGCTCTACTTCGACCCCGACCGTCCCGCGGAGCAAAGGTCGTCCGCCAACCCGCAGATCATGGCCGACTGGGTCTCCTACACCAGGGCGATGAAGCAATCCGGCGCGTTGATCGACGCACAACAGCTTCGTGAGGTAGACACTGCGACGGCGGTACGCCGCCGCGATGCCGAGCTGATGCTCACCGACGGCCCGTTCGCCGAGACGAAGGAGCATCTGCTGGGCTTCTACCTCATCGACGTGCCGGACCTGGACTCCGCACTCGACTGGGCCGGCAAGATGCCCCACCTGGGGCACGGCACTGTGGAGGTCCGGCCGGTTATGGAGGGCATGGCCTGGCAGGCTGTCCTGAATGAGTGATGCCCTGGAGAGCGTGTTCCGTCGGGAGTGGGGCGCCGTGGTCGCCACCCTGGCCCGTCGACTCGGCGACCTTCAGGCCGCCGAGGACGCGACCCAGGACGCCTTCGCCGCCGCCGCCGTGGCCTGGCGACGCGACGGCGTACCCCCGAAACCCGGCGCGTGGTTGACGGTGACCGCCTGGCGCAAGGCCCTCGACCAGCTCCGCCACGACCGGCTCTTCGCCGAACACGCGGCCGAGCTGGTCCAGCCGCCCGAGGTCGTCGAGGAGGTGGGCGACGACATGCCGGACGACCGCCTCCAGCTGATCTTCACGTGCTGCCATCCGGCACTGGCGATGCCGGTCCGCGTCGCGCTCACCCTGCGGTACGTCGCCGGCTTGACAACACGCGAGATCGCCGCCGCATTCCTGCTGCCCGAACCGACCATGGCGCAGCGGCTGGTTCGCGCGAAGCGCAAGATCCGCGAAGCCGGAATCCGCTTCGAGGTACCCGGGCCCAAGGCGCTGCCGCAGCGCCTGGCCGGCGTGCAGAGCGTGGTGTACCTCGTGTTCAACGAGGGGTACGCCGCGAGTCAGGGAGACGACCTCGTCCGGGCGGAGCTGTGCGACGAGGCGATCTGGCTAGGCAGGATGTTGCATCGGCTGTTGCCGACCGACGCCGAGACGACCGGCCTGCTCGCCCTGATGCTGCTGCAACACTCCCGCGCGGCCGCTCGGGTGGACGACGGCGGGCGGCCGGTGCCGCTCGCCGAACAGGACCGACAGCGGTGGAACCGCGAAATGATCGCCGAGGGCTCGAACCTGCTCGACGCCGCGACCGCGGTGCGCTCCCCCGGCCCATACCAGCTGCAGGCCGCGATCGCGGCCGTCCACACGGAGGCACCGGACCCGGACGACACCGATTGGGTACGCATCGCGCGGCTCTACGCCGAGCTGGCCCGGTACTCGCCGTCTCCCGTTGTCGAGATCAACCGAGCGGTGGCGGTCGGCATGGCGGACGGTCCCGCCGCGGGGCTCGCCGTGCTCACGCCGGTCCTGGCGCTCCCCGAGCTGGCCGGATACGCGCCGCTCCACGCCGCGCACGCCGACCTGCTGGAGCGGGCCGGCGACGCGACCGGGGCGGCGGCGGCCTGGCAACGGGCCATCGATGCCACGCCCAACGCGGCGCTCCGTGACGAGTTGCGCCGCCGTGTCGATTCCCAAGCCTCCCGCCCGTAGGAGAGGTGAGGGCGACTCATTCGCCCCCACCGAATCTGGGAGGTTGCCATGCGCCGCTGGGCACTTGCACTCACTGGCGTCTCGTTCTTCATGGTCACGCTCGACGCACTCGTCGTGATCACCGCACTCCCCGCCGTCAGCCGGGACCTCGGTGCGGGGATATCTACCTTGGAGTGGACCGTCAACGCGTACACGCTGACCTGCGCGGCGGGGATCATCACAGCCGCGGCGCTCGGCGATCGGTACGGACGACGTCGCCTGTTCACCACCGGCCTCGGCGTGTTCACGGCGGCATCGGCCGCATGTGCGCTCGCACCCACCGCCGGCCTCCTTATCGCGGCCCGAGCGGTCCAGGGCCTCGGCGCCGCGATCATCATGCCGCTGAGCTTGACCATCCTCACGAAGGCCTTTCCAACGTCAAGGCGCGGCGCCATCGTGGGCATTTGGGGCGGCATCGCGGGCTTGGGCGTGGCGAGCGGGCCGCTGATTGGCGGTTCCGTGGTCCAGGGGCTGGACTGGCATTGGATCTTCTGGCTGAACGTGCCGATCGGCGTGGCCGCAACCGTGCTCGCCCGCGTACGACTCGTGGAAAGCGATGGTCCAGACACCCGGCTCGACCTGCCCGCGGTCGCGATGGTCAGCCTCGGCGCGGTCGCCGTCGTGTTCGCGTTGGTCCGCGCCAACGACGTCGGCCTGGCCCCGACCCTGGCGGTCCTGGGCGCCGGAGTCGGACTGATCGGCGGATTCCTCGCCTGGGAGCGGCGGGCGGTCGCACCAATGTTGCCGCTGCGGTTGTTCCGTAGTCGCAGCTTCCGGGCCGCAAATGCGACGGCATTTCTGATGACGGCAGCGCTGTTCGCGGCGGCCTTCCTCACGGCGCAGTACTTCCAGCTCGTCCTGAGCAAATCGCCGTTGGACACCGGTCTGCGCCTCCTGCCGTGGACGGCGGCCCCGCTGCTGATCGCGCCGGCGGCCGGCGCCCTGTCCGATCGCGTCGGGCCACGCCCGGTGCTGGCCACCGGCATGCTGCTGCAGGCCGTGGGGCTAGGCTGGTTCGGCGCTCTCGCCACCGTCCATAGTGGATATGGGCGACTCGTGCTGCCGTTGCTGGTCGCCGGGATCGGCGTATCGATGGCGCTACCGACCACCGCAGCCGCGGCGCTCTCCGCGGTGCCCCCGGCGGACCTGGGCAAGGCGGCGGGCACGGCCAATACGCTGCAGCGGTTCGGCTCGGCCTTCGGTGTCGCGGCGGCCACCGCCGTGTTCGCGGCGTACGGAGGCCTCGGGACGCCGGCGAGCTTCGCGGCCGGGTTCCGGCCCGCGCTGATGCTGGCCGCCGGACTGTCGGCGATCGGCGCGGTCACCGCGCTGGCTGTGGGCCGACGGTCCGGCACGGCAGCGACCGCACCGACGCGGGAGGTCGTGCTGTCGGCCCAGTGATTGCGGCGGTGGCCCGGCTCGTCGCACTGGGCGGGCCCCACCCGCAGGGCCGTCCCGCCGGTCAGCCGAACGTGTACGCCCCGGCGTGATCCGGGCTGACCAGATAGACGATCCTGCCCTCTCGCACGGGGTACGGCGCGCCGATGTACTTGTGCGAAATTCGATCGATGACCTCCCACGCCGGATCACCCTCGAGGCGCTCGGCGACGTGACCACGGACGGTTGCCATCACGAACGGGTTCGTGTGGTCGGTGACAGAGATGGCGATCCGCGGATCGCGCTCGAGGTTGCGGGCTTTGCGCGACGTGGGTCCCGTGAGGAACGCGATCCGATCGCCCTCCACCGCCACCCAGGTGGGGACGCTGTGCGGGCTGCCGTCCGGCAGCACGGTCGCGATGTGGGCATAGTTCGGGCCATCGAAGAGGGCTCGCACCTGATCCGAAAGCTCGGCCATCGTTCGCTCCTTATCCGCTGGGTCTGGGCGCCATCCGCGCGTCACGCGGGATAGGCGCGGGTTTCGGCCGCCTTAACCGCGGCCCATACCTGCTGGCCGGGCTCGAGGCGGAGCTGGGTGGCGGCGGCGGGGGTGATATCGGCTGCGGCAGTGATCGGCCCCTCGAGTTGGATACGCAGGTTGTCGCCGTGTCGTTGGATGCCGGTGACCGTGGCGGGCCAGGTGTTCCGGGGGCTGCCGCCCGGCCGGTTGGGGTGCACGGCGACGGCCGTGGGAGGAAACGCGACGAAGACGTCGCCGTCGATCGTCTCGGCGACGGTGAGCACGAAGCCATCGGCCACCCGCACCGTGTGGGCCTCGGCTCGTCCCTTGTAGAGGTTGAGGCCCACGAGGCGGGCGACGTAGTCGGTCCGGGGCTGCGCGGTGATAGCGGTGGCATCGCCCTCTTGGACGACTCGGCCGTGTTCGACGATGACCAGTCGGTCGGCGAGGACCAGTGCGTCAAGCGGGTCGTGCGTCACGAGTAGGGTCGCTCCCGGGTGTTCGGTCAGGTGACGGTGCAGTTCGGCGCGGGTATCGAGGCGGGTGCGGGCGTCGAGCGCGGCGAGTGGCTCGTCGAGCAGGAGTAGAGCCGGGCTGACGGCGAGCGCGCGGGCGAGGGCAACGCGTTGGGCCTGACCGCCGGAGAGCTGCCGGGGTTTGCGGCGGGCGTACTCGGCCATGCCGACACGGGTCAGCCAGGCCGCGGCTTGCGCGCGGGCCTCGTGCCGGGTGGCACCGTGGCTACGGGGTCCGAAGGCCGCGTTGTCGAGCGCGGTCAGGTGGGGGAACAACAGGTAGTCCTGGAACACCACGCCGACTGGCCGGTGCTCGGTCGGCGTCCACAGCCCCCGGTGGGGATCGTCGAGGACGCGGTTGGCGATCCGGATGCGTCCAGCGGCGAGCGGGGCTAGCCCGGCCAGCGCCCGCACCGCAGTGGTTTTGCCGGCGCCGTTGGGTCCGAGTAGCGCCACCACCTCCCCCGCCGCGATCGACAGGGCAATGTCCAGCCGGAAGCCGTCGCGGTCGACGACCAGGTGGGCGTCGAGCAGCGGGTCGGCGTTGGCCAGGGCGGGCTCGGTCATGGACTGGCGATCCACCGGTCGCGCAGGCTGGTCAGGATCACGACCGAGACGGTGAGCAGGATGAGGCTGAGCACGATGGCGGCGGGCAGGTCGGTCTCCAGGGCGAGGTAGACCGCCAGCGGCATCGTCTGGGTACGACCCGGGAAGTTGCCCGCGAACGTGATCGTGGCTCCGAACTCGCCGAGGGCGCGGGCCCAGCACAGCACCGCCCCGGCGGCGACACCCGGGGACACCAACGGCAGCGTGACCCGGTAAAAGGTAGTCCAGCGGTCGGCGCCCAGCGTGGCGGCGGCCTCCTCGTATCGGGTGTCGGCTCCGCGGAGCGCACCCTCGACGGCGATGACCAGAAACGGCATTGCCACGAAGGCTTCCGCGACGACGACACCGGCGGTGGTGAACGGCAGAGTAACCCCGAACGCCCGGTCGAGCCAGGCACCGACGATGCCGCGGCGGCCGAACACGAGCAGCAGCGCGACCCCGCCGACCACCGGAGGCAGCACGAGAGGCACGGTCACCAGCGCGCGGACCAGCCGGCGGCCGCGAAACTCGACGCGCGCCAGCAGCCACCCCAGCGGTACGCCGAGCAGGAGGCACAGCAGAGTGGCGATCGTGGCGGTCTGCAGCGACAGCCGCAGCGCGGTCAGTACGCCGGGCGCGGTGAGGCGCTGCGACAAACCAGCCCATGGCGCCCGCACGAGCAGCCCGGCCAACGGCAGCACGAGGAAGGCCAGGCCCAGCGCGGCCGGCCCGAGCAGCACGAGTGGTACGCGGGTGGCCACGCGCCGGCGGTGCCCCGGGGCGGCCGCCGGCGAGCGCGCCGCACTTACCTCGTTGTCGTCGATCGGAGGCATCGTCGCTGTTACGGGGCTTGGAACCCGGCCTGGATGAGCACCGTGATCCCCTTGTCGGATAGAACGTAGTTGACGAAAGCTCGCGCCGCGGTCTTGTTGGGAGCGTTCTTCAGCACGACGATGGGGTAGTCGTTGATCGCATCCGCCGACTCGAGAAACTCGATACCGTCCACATCGGACGCGGCCGCATCCGCGTCCGTGCGGTAGACCAGGGCCGCATCGACCTCGCCGAGCCTCACCTTGGACAGCGCCGCCTTGACGTCCTGCTCCAAGGTCACGGGAGTGAGGGTGACCTTGGCGGCTGCCAGGGCCCTTTTCGCCGCGGCGCCGCAGGGCACTTGCTCGGCGCACAGGGCGACCTTCACCCCGGGCTTGGTCAGATCGGCCAGGCCGTTGATGCCCTTGGGGTTGCCCTTGGGCACCGCGATGACCAGGTGGTTGCGCACGAAGATGGTCGGGACACCGTCGCTGTCCCCGGCGTCGGTGACGGTCTTCATGGTGGCCGGGCTCGCCGCAGCGAACACGTCCGCTGGCGCCCCCTGGCTGATCTGTGTGGCGAGTGCGGAGCTGCCGGCGAAGCTGAACGTCACCTTGGTACCCGGGTTGGCAGCCTCGAAGTCCTTACCGATCTTGGTGAATGGCTCGGTCAGCGACGCGGCCGCGAAGACCGTTATGTCGCCGCTGACACGACCGGAGGCGGCGCCGGACCGTGGGTTGCCGGCGTTGGAGCCACCGCCGCAGGCAGCCAGGCTGGCCGTCGCAGCGACGGCAAGGCCGGCCACGGCGGTGCGGAACCATCGCGTGCTCAACCGCTGCTTCTCCCCTTGCCCGGTGGGTTCGGCGCGGCCTTCTCCACCACGACCGTCGTGGATTTGATCACCGCGATGGCGATCGATCCGACCTGAAGGTCCAGCTCGTCGACGGCCTCACGACTCATCAGCGACACGATCCGGAATGGGCCGGCCTGGATGTCGACCTGCGCCATCACGGTGTCCTTGACGACCGCCGTGACGATGCCGCGCAGCCGGTTGCGCGCCGAGGACTCCTCGCCGCGCTCGTCGGGTTCGGCGGCCAGCGATCGGGCGAACCCGGCCAGGTCTACCCCATCGATCACCCGGTGGCCGTGGTCGTCGCGTACAGCCGCGACCCGACCGCCGTCGACCCAGCGGCGCACCGTGTCGGGGCTGACGCCGAGCAGCTCAGCCGCCTCTCCGATCCGGAACGCCGCCACGCCGCCACTCTAACCCCTCGCACTTTCTAAGCCGATGCCGGCACCGGCCTAGTGAATCTCTGGGTAACTCGGTATTGTGCGCCTGCATCTGCAAGATGTGGCCGGCGCTGGGCGCATCGGCCCCACGCAGGGCCGACGTGCCGGACCCCCCGCCAGTAACTTGTCCGGCGCCGACGCCCTGCGTGGTGGTTCGCTTCGTCAGATCTTGGAGGCGGCGCGTGCCAGCCGATCAACCAGGCGTAGCACGTCGGGTAGCCGGTACGGGCCGGCCATCGCGGCGACCATCTCCGCCGCATCCGGCGCCGGCAGCCCCACCGCGGTCACGTACAACGGACGGCTCACGCGGCCACGGAGCACCGGAACCGCGTGGTCCGCGCCGCGGAACCGCGTCTTGGCCACGCCCACCACCGAAAAACCGTACTTGCGATGCAAGCGAGCGCCGAGGCCCGGGCTGCCACCCGGGTCAAGGTCGACATATCCGTCGACAACGAGCAAGTCGATGCGGTCCGCGATGGCGGCGTCGGCCAGAACGACCTCGATGGCGGGTAGCTCCCGCTGGTAGAAGCGGCCCGGCTGATACGGCGCCACGGCGCCGACCCAGGCCGTGTACGTCGAGACCACGCGGGCGAAGGTCGCATCGTCAGCCATGGCCAGCGCTGCCCACGCGCCACCTCCGGCGAGGTAATGCACGTCGACGGCACCGAACCGGCTGCCACGCATGTCCTGACGGCTTCGATCTCCAGCTTGCGCGCTGCGGTCAAGCCTAGGCGGACTGCCTCGGAGACGGGCGCCCAGCCGTCGAAACTCCGCGAGCGCGGAAATGTCGTACCCGGGCAATAGCCTGAAGTTCGAAGCCAAGTCGGATGGATGGAAATCGAAATGCACCGCTTGCTCGACGAGGCCCGGCGCATGCCACCAGCGTCCCTCTCCTTCGCCCGCAGCGTGTCCAATGTCTGGCCGCCCGACCACCTCGTGAACCTGCGCGAGATGGTCCGCAAGCACTACCGCGGGGACCTCGGCACGCTGCACACGACGCTCGAGGAGCACCTTCCGGACGCGGGTGCCCAGCTCGGGGTGTACCTCGCCGCCGGCGAGATGGCCCTCATGGAGGCGGTGGGCCGGTCAGTCCTCCCAGCAGAGGACCGTCGCGCTTTGCGCAAGCTCTGGGACACCCTCCTTCAGGCGCGCTGATCCACGGTGGGCGGCGTGCCGCTGTCCGCGGCCCCACAGGGCCGGTGCCGTCTACAGGACGGCCCCGCGTGGCGCCACTTCGATGGCGGCGACGCCTCGGCCGTAGAGCACTACGAGTCGGTCACCATGACTGCTACGAAGCACTCCGGAGTCCTGGGCAAGCGTTGAGATGACGTGCTCAACCAGCTCGTTTTTGTCGACGTCGGGTTCTTCATACGAGATGTCCATCCGGTCGCCGCCAACGAGCCGGACGCGCAGCACTATCGTCGCCATGGCCTAGAACCTAGACTCGCTGGGCTGCCCGCGGCATGACGGACGTGGTCTCTGCGACGCGACAGCACACGCCCCGACCGTCGTCTCCCGGCATCGCCGGCGGGGCGAGTCCGGACGGGTGTGGCGCGCCCGGCCGCTGCGTCGTTCCTCTCAGCCACCGCTGCCGTAGGGGCGCGTGATGATCTCAAGGAAATGGCCGCTCGGATCCTCCCAGTACACTCCTCGACCGCCGTCGTTGGTGTTGATCTCGGCAGGCCGGTGCCGCCCCGGGTCGGCCCAGTACGACAGGCCGCGGGCTCGGATCCGGCCGAAGATTTCATCGAAGTCGGTCTCGCTGACCAGGAACGCGTAATGCTGCGGGTGGACCGGGCCATGATCGTCGGCGAAATCGAGCGAGACGTCGTTGTCGACCTGCACCACCAAGAACGGGCCGTAGCGGATCGGCTCATTGAGGCCCAGGATCTCCGCCAGGAACGTCGCCGACTCATGCTTGTCGCGTACCGACACGATGGTGTGGTTCAGCTGGATGGCCATCGCCACTCCTTAGCGCGTTAACGGGTGTCCATACTCCGAATCTCCACCCGATCCCAAACCGGGCACAAGCAGGCGTCCGCGATCACTGGCCGACGCGACGGTTGCGATCTCATGGCGGTCGTTGCGGCTGGGACGTGCTACCCCCAGCCGGGGTGGCGAGGAACGGTCGGTAGTTGCCGCGGTAGATGCGCTGCCCGGCGTGCCGCAGGACCAGGTTGCGCACGGGTGCCGGGAGAGACCGGGTGCGGTCCCGGCGGTGCGTCTGCGTCAGGACCCAGTCCGTGCTCGGCCGGCGGCGGGTCTCGAAGTGCTGCAGGGCGGTGGTGGTGGAGGGCTGCTCGCCGAGGCTCGCGGCCAGCTCGATGGCGTCCTCGAGGGCCATCGCCGCACCCTGGGCCATGTTCGGAGAGGTGGCATGGGCGGCGTCGCCGATGAGCGAGACCGACCCACGGGACCACGAGGGCAGCTCCACCTCCTCGACCGGACCGGCGTGCACGCCGGCGGCGGCGTCCGACGCATCCAGAAGATCGGGGACCGGCTCGGCGTACCCCGAGAAGAGCGTGCGCAAGGGCGGCGGTGACGCGGCCGCGGGCGCATCGCAGTAGCAGTACAGGGTACGGTCGTCGATCGGGATGGTCAGGAACGCGGTGCCGCGGCCGAGTCGGGCCGTCCACACGGGCTCCGCATCGGACCAGGGCACGAGGAACCGCCAGGCGTACTGGCCGACCGGGCGGGCGGCGGTCCCGAACACCAGGCGACGCACGGCGGAGTGCACGCCGTCGGCGCCTATGACCAGGTCGTAAGCGCCTGTCCTGCCGTCGTGGAACTCCACCAGCACCTCGACATCGCCGGCGGTGATCGCGGTCGGCGTCGTCGCCCATCGGACGGGGACATCTCCAATAGCGTCGAGTAGCGTGCGCAGCAGCGCCCCGCGGGGCATGGCGAGGCACGGCCCGACGCCGCGCCACACTGGCTCGGTGGCGACGTCCGCCAGCGGCCGACCGCGGTGGTCCAGGAAGACCTGACGGTCGATATGCACCGCGGCGGCCGACACCATGCCCGCCACACCGAGCGTTTCGAGCGCCGCGACCGCGTTGCCCGGCAGATATATGCCGAGCCCATCCGGCCGGCCCGCCGGCGCTCGCTCAATGATCTCGGGAGAGGCGCCCCAGGACCGCAGCGTCCGGGCCACAGCGAGCCCGGCGATGCCCGCCCCCACGATGAGTACGCGATATCCATGCGGGTTCATGCTCGGACCGTCCTCACGCTCATGTCGGCGACCGTACGCAGAAATCGGGCACCGAGGGTCCGGCTCCCGACGCCCACGTCGCGACCACGTTCCACCTCGGCCTCGAGACGGCAAGGGTCCTGCGGGCCGAGCCCGAGGCGTACGGATTGTCGAGTCGACGCCCGCGGGCGGGCCCGAACTCGGTCGGCCTGGGGTCAGCCCTGCGGCTCGCCGATGTCCACCATCCAGGTGGTGCCGAAGCGATCGACACACATCCCGAACTCGTCCCCCCACATCTGCTTCTCCAGCGGAACCGCGACGGTGCCGCCATCCGAGAGCTGCTGCCAGTAGCGGCGCAGCTCGTCGGCGTCATCGCCGCTGAGGCTGACAGCGACGTTGCCGCCGCCCCGGTACTCCGTGCCGGGCGCCGGGTCGGCGCCCATGATGATGTACCCGCTGGGGGTTTCGAGCTGTCCGTGCATGATCTGGTCGGCGTTGACCGACTCCGGCGCGCCGTACTCGCCGAACGTACGCAGCGTCAGCGTTCCGCCGAACACGCGTTCGTAGAACTCCATCGCCTCGCGCGCGTTGCCGTTGAAGGTGAT
>DASXRC010000185.1:0-1914 GCA_036506795.1 Micromonosporaceae bacterium | reverse complement strand
CAGCGTCTGGGCGCTCCAACTGCGTCCGCACCAGCCGGGTCCGCTCGCGGTGGCGTTCCCGGCGGTCGCCGTGCTCGTGCTGACCGCCCCGCTCACGCCGGCGCCCGTCCAGGTCACGGCCGTGCTGGTCGCCGGGCTCGTCGCGGTCACCGTCGTCGCGACCCGCGCCAGCGCCGAGAGCCCCTAAGCATCTGCAAAGCCGTCGCGTGCGCCGGCTGACGCGGACGCTCTGGTCTGGCTCGGTTCTGGGCGGCGGCGCTGGGGTCCGATGTGGACGAGGCTCTAACCGCCCTCCGGCTGGAGCCGGATCCGCCGCAGGAGCTGGGCGTTGAGGGCCACCACGATGGTGGACGCCGACATCAGCACGGCTCCGACCGCGGGGCTTAGCGCAAACCCCGCCCAGGAGAGCACGCCCGCCGCAAGCGGGATCGCGATGACGTTGTACCCCGTGGCCCAGGCCAGGTTCTGCACCATCTTTCGGTACGACGACTTGGACAGTCGCAGCACGCCGGTGACCCCGCGGGGGTCCGACGATGCGAGCACCACGCCGGCTGACTCCATGGCGACGTCGGTGCCCGCGCCGATCGCGATGCCGACGTCGGCCCGGGCCAGCGCGGGGGCATCGTTCACGCCGTCGCCGACCATCGCCACGATAAGGCCGCGCGCCTGCAACTCGGCGACCGTCCGGTCCTTGTCGGCGGGCAGGACGTCGGCGAAGACCTCGTCGACCCCGGGCCGGAAGCCGAGATCGGCCGCGACCGCGTCGGCCACCGGCCGGGCGTCTCCGGTGATCATCGCTATCGTCCGCACGCCCTGCGCCCGCAGCTCGGTGATGGCCGCACGGGCCTCGGGCCGCACCTCGTCCTCGAGCGCGAACGCGCCGAGCACCTCGGGACCGTCGGTCAGCCGCACGAGGTGCAGCACGGCCGCGCCGCGGGCGGACCAGCCCTCGGTCGCCTGGCGTAGCTCCTCGGGCACTTTCGCGTCCAACTCGCGCAGCAGCGCTGGGCCGCCGACGGCGTACCGGATGCCGCTGATCGTGGCTTGCGCACCGCGGCCGGTGAGCGATTGGAAGTCCTCGCCCGGGGCGGGTTCCCCGCGCTGCCGGGCGGCGACGACGATCGCCCGGGCGAGCGGGTGCTCGGAGTCGGCCTCGACTCCCGACGCCAGGCGCAGCGCCTCGTCCTCGGTGAAGCCGGGTGCCGCCGCGACCCCGGCCAGCGCGTGCACACCCTTCGTGAGTGTGCCGGTCTTGTCGAACAGCACGGCGTCCACGGACCGCATCCGTTCGAGGGCGAGCCGGTCCTTGACCAGGATGCCGGCGCGCGCGGCCACCGCGGTGGACAGCGAGATCACCAGGGGGATCGCCAAGCCGAGCGCGTGCGGGCAGGCGATGACGAGCACCGTGACGGTACGCACGACCGACCTCTCGGGGTCGCCGAGCGCCCACCACACCAGGAACGTGGCCAGCCCGGCCCCGGCCGCGATGTAGAACAGCCAGGCGGCGAACCGGTCGGCGAGGACCTGCGCGCGGCCGCGCGACCGCTGCGCCTCGGCCACCATGCGCTGGATGCCGGCCAGCGCCGTATCATCACCCACGGCCTCGACCCGTACGCGGATCGCGGAGTCCGTGGCCACCGTGCCGGCGACGACCCGGTCGCCCGGGTTGCGGGGAACCGGGCGCGACTCGCCCGTGATCATCGACTCGTCGAGCTCGGCGGCGCCCTCGATGACCCGGCCATCAGCGGGCACCCGGGCGCCGGAGCGGACGAGCACGACGTCGCCCACCCCTAGATCCGCGACGGAGACCCGCTCGATCTCACTGCCGTCGGTGACCCGCTCGGCCTCGTCGGGCAGCAGCGTGGCCAGCGCCGCGAGCGCGCCCTGTGCCTGGCCGATCGCCTTCATCTCCTG
>DASXRC010000184.1:0-30184 GCA_036506795.1 Micromonosporaceae bacterium | reverse complement strand
CGCGCCGGCGGGCACGCCGGCCAGCGCGAACGTGACCCTGCGCCCGTCGGCCTCGATCGCCTCAACGAAGACACCGGGCACGTCCAGCTCGCTGGCCAGCGTGGGGTCGAGCGGCTCGTCGAGGTCGACCACGACGCGGCGACGCGAGCCGTACCGCGCATGCAGCTCGGCCAGCCCGCCGTCGTGCACGACCCGGCCGTGGTCGATGACGACCAGCCGCCGGCACAGCCGCTCGATGTCCGCGAGGTCGTGCGTGGTGAGCACGACCGTCGTGTCGCCGGCCGCGCCGACCTCCGCCAGGAACGCCCGGACCGCCTGCTTGCTCACCACGTCGAGGCCGATGGTCGGTTCGTCGAGGAACAGCACCTCGGGGCCGTGCAGCAGCGCGGCGGTCAGCTCCCCCCGCATGCGCTGGCCGAGCGAGAGCTGCCGTACCGGAGTGTCGAGGAACGGGTCGAGGTCAAGGAGCGACCGGCACCGGGCCAGCCGACCGGCGTGCGCGTCGGCCGGCACGCGGTACACGTGGCGCAACAGGTCGAACGAGTCCCGCAACGGCAGGTCCCACCAGAGCTGCGACCGGTGACCGAATACCACGCCGATGCGCCGCGCCAGCCGGGTGCGCTGCGGCACCGGGGCCAGTCCGCACACTCGCACGTCGCCGCCCGACGGCATCAACACCCCGGTGAGCATCTTCAGCGTGGTGGACTTGCCGGCGCCGTTCGGCCCGATGTAGCCCAGCATCTCGCCGCGGGCCACCGTCAGGTCGACCCCGTCCACGGCCGCGACGACGCGCCGGTCGCGACGAAGCCGGCCCGCTCGGACGTACACCGTGAAGTCCTTGCGCAGGCCCTGCGCCTTGATGACCGCGTCGCTCATGAGCCCGTACTCCGGTAATGGCGGACACCCACCCGCCAGGCCAACGCGGCGCACGCGACCGCCGGCACCGCGACGAAGGGCGCGACCCAGCCGACCCACGCCGGTAGGCCGATCGGGTCGGCGCGGCCCAGCAGGGCCAGCGCCGGGTAGTACGCCACGAAGCCGAAACCGAGGCCGTACGCGAAGATGCGTCGGAACCATCCACCGTAGACGGTGATCGGGTACGAGGTGAAGTCACGCCCGCCATAGGTAACCGAGTTGGCGGCCTCGCCCGAGTCCACCCACCAGAACGCGACCGTGCCGCCGGCGACGAACAGCGAGCAGA
The DNA here is from genome assembly GCA_036506795.1 of Micromonosporaceae bacterium. GTDB lineage: Bacteria > Actinomycetota > Actinomycetes > Mycobacteriales > Micromonosporaceae > DASXRC01. The sequence continues at coordinate 28,983 of DASXRC010000184.1, read as the reverse complement.
AGAACGCCATGCCGGCCAGTGGCGCGACCGCCGCCAGCGCCACCCGACCGGCGTACCAGTCGATGCCGGCAAACCCGAGCGCGACGAGATACACGGCCGCGCCGAACGCCGCCCGGGACAGCTTTCGCAGCGGCACATCCATCGTCAGCAGCTGGAGCAGCGCACCCAACGGACGGAGCAGGACGGCGTCGAACAGGCCGGTCCGCACGTACCGCCGGATCTGGTCGGCGTTGCCGAAGAGGAGGTCGGCGGTTGCGAAGGCGAAGGCCGAAAGCCCGGTGATCAGGATCGCTTCGCGCAGGGTGAAGCCACCGAGTCGGCGGGTGATCCGGAACATCACCAGCACGGTGACGACGTCGAAGACCGTCGCCCATAGGTTGCCGGCGACGTCGACCGCGAACGACGTGCGATAGGACGCCTGGGATCGCACCTGGCCTCGCAGCAGGTGCCAGTACGGGCGTACGCCCCGGCCGAAGTCACCCACCCTGCACCACCAGCCGTCGCTCCGCCCGCCGCTGGACCGTCCGGCACAACGCGAGAACCAGCACCGCCCACAGAACCTGGCCGCCGACCAGCGCGAGCGTCACCGGCGTCGCGTCGCGCTCGACCAGCACGTCGAGCGGCGACTGCATGAGCCCGGGGAAGGGCGTAGCCACCCACAGCGTCACCGCGAGCCATTCGGGCAGGAACCGGAGCGGAAAGTACAGGCCGGCCAGGACGCCCGAGCCGAGCGTCCAGGCGATCATGGCGCCGCGCACATCGAGGATCCAGTAGCTGACGGCGTTGACGAGGTAACGGCAGCCGAAGCTGGTGACCACCGCGAGGAGCGTCGAGAGGGCGAACAGCGGCGCCGTCCACCAGCGGTGCGGCAGGTACAGATCGAAGAAGATCAGGCCGACCGCGAGCGGGGGCACGAACCGGGTCAGCACCGCGAGCGCGGCCCGGCCGAGGTCGACGGCCAGGTACGCGACGACCGGCGGCACCGGACGGAGCAGGTCGGTGGCTATGTCGCCCGTTCGAATCCGATCGGCGAGCTCCGTCCACCCCCACAGCAGGACCACCGCGAGTAGGCCCTGGCCGGCCCAGACGAAGGTGGCGAGCTGCGGACCGTCGTACCCCGCGGCCACCCCGGCGGCACCGGCCGCGACCGCCAGCAGGACGTAGCAGCGCAGAAAGCCGAACACCACGTTGGTGATGGCGCCGGCGATCGTGGCCTGGCGATAGGTGGCATACCGCCGGAAACCCGATGACGCTAAAGCAGCAAATATGCGTACCCAGTGGGGAGAGTTTCGTTGCGAGACGCGCACCGCAGTGGCGGCGAGCAAGCCCACGCCGCTACCCTCCTTCCGCAACCGTCGACGCAACGGCCGGGTGACTCTACCCGGTGTCTGTGGCTGCCCTGCGCTAAATTTCCACGAGGTGACCGGTGAGCGAGCGACGCGAACAATGTTGCGGGCCGCTTCGCGGAGTCGGTGCCGGCAGCCCGGCGAGCGGGCTCGGTGAGGTGGCGCGGTGAGGGACGACGCGTTCGGCGAGCGGCGCAGTCGCGGCCAGCCGGCCTGGGTCGACGCGTCCACCGACTCGTGGGCGGCCGTCGCTCCGGGCCAGCGTCACCCGAGCGAGTCGGTGCCGGAACCACCGCCGGGGCGGGCCGCGCCGGACAAGGCCCGCGGCCACGTCTACGCGTCGTCCGCGCGCGGGGCGACGCGCGGGCGCGAGGCCGACGCACCGGCCCGCTCCCCGGGCGAGGGTGGTCGGCCGGGTCCGCAAGACGCCCGGCATCCGGGTCGCGCGTCCTCGATCCCGGCCACGAACGGGAGATCGCCCACCCGCGGTGCGGCGCCGGGCCACGGCGACCGTCCCCGCCTCCCCGAATCCGACCACCCCGACATGCGCCCGTCGATGCCGCCGGGCGGCTACCGGCTGCCGGTGCCCGCTCAACCCGGGGGACGGCCGCCCGGTGAGGACCGGACGTACAGCCAACCCGGCCGCCCAGCCGGACCGCCCCCGGCGTGGTTCTCCGGCATCGACGCTCCCCCGACCGGACTCCCGATCGTCGCCGCGGGCCCGTCGGCACCGGGTACCACGGCGACCCGTCCGGCGCGGCATCCCGACACCGGACGTTCGGAGGCCCGGCGGCCGGCGCGGCACGCCGCCCGCGACGAGGTCCCCGGCGACCGGGTCGACCGACGCCCGCCGACCGCATCGACCGGCACGCTGATCGGCCCGCCGGCACCCACGTCACCCGGGTCGGCCGCGCGGACCTCCCCGGCCGTGTCGGCGCCCCCGGCCACCGGCGCGCCGCGCGCGCCGTCAGCGCCGTCCGCGGAGCCTGACGCGCTCGGCTCGCCGAACGCCGTCGCCAGCCCGGACACCGTGCTGCCGGTGCCGGGCATCGCGGCGGGCGCGGCGACGGCATTGCGCGCGCCGACCATGCTGACCCCGATAGTCCGGCCCCGCAGCCGCCCGGACACCGCGGACGCGGGCGACACCGAGCCGCCGACGTCGACGATGCGCTCGGCGGCGGCCGAGAGGGTCGAGCCGAGCGAGGTTGTCGAACCCGCGCAGCAGGATCCGGAGCAGCTGCTCGCGGCGTACGACTGGCGCTTCCACCACGAAACGCTGCGGGAGCTGGTCGAGGATCCGGATGAGCTGCGCGCAATCCGGGATCGGCTGACCGAGAAGGTCACGCCGGCCACGAACACCGGGGTCCGCGCCCGGCTGCTCAGCCTGCGCGCCGTCGTCTCTCGCATCCTCGGCGACCTCGGCAAGGCGCTGGCGGACGGCAAGCTCGCGCTGGTCCACGCCGAGGCGACGGGCCAGCTGCGCCGCATCGCGATCGCGCAGGCCCGGCTCGCGCACGTGCTCCAGTGGCGCGGAGAGTTCGAGGAGGCGGACCGGCTCTTCGAGCTGGCCAACTCGTCCGAGCTGCCGGACCGCCTGCGCGCCACGATGCACGAGCACGCCGGCCGGTCCTGTTACGACCAGGGCCGTTACATGGAGGCGTGCAACCACTTCGAGCGCGCATTGGAACTGCGCAAGGTCGAGGACCCGGGGCTCATCGCGCGTACCGAGCTCGCCCTCGACGCGGTGTTCCGCAAGGTAGCCGAGAACGGCTGGGGGCCATACCCACGCAGCCGCGAGGAGATCCTGCAGCTGCACCGGGCGCCGGTGCCGACCTTCAACGAGCGGGTGCAGCGGTGGGGCTACCACGGCCCCGACGGCGAGGTCGCGGTCGCCCCCTCCTACGCCGACGTACAGCCGTTCCGGGATGGTGTCGCGTGGGTGCGCCGGCCCGAGGTGGAAGCCTGGGAGCTGATCGACGAATCCGGCGGGCTGCTGATACCGGCGACGACCGGGTACCTCGGCGTCAGCTCCTTCTCCGACGGGCTGGCCTGGGTATCGCGGGACGGCGCGGGCGCGTGGAACGCGATCGACAAGACCAATCGGGTCACCATCTCGACCGGCTACGACGACGTACGCCCGTTCCGGCGCGGCATCGCCGCGGTCCGCCGGTCGGGCCGCTGGGGCGCCGTGGACCGGGTGGGCCGGGTGGTCGTTCCGCTGGTGTACGACGCGTTCGTCACCGCGTTGACCGACGGCCGGTACGTCGACGGCTTCACCGACGAGGGACTGGCCATTGTGGACGACGACGGGCGCAAGGGCGTCGTGGACCGGGCCGGCAAGGTGATCGTCCCGCCGGCACACCCGGCGATCGTGATCCACCCGGTCGCGTTCCTGGTGGCCGGCGCGAACGGCCAGTGGGGCGCGCTCGACCGCCGGGGGGAGCCGCTCATCGACCCGGTGCACCCGAGCCGGACCGTCGTGATCGACGAGATCGACCGACTGCTCGCGGACACCAAGCCGGTCCTCTAGGCGCCCCAGCGTGCGGGCGACGGCGGCGGCACGGCCCGGCCGTTAGGGTCGGGGCTCATGAAATACCGACACCTCGGCCGCTCCGGCCTGCTCGTCAGCGAGATCTCCTACGGAAACTGGATCACCCACGGTTCACAGGTCGAGGAGGACGCCGCAACCGCGTGCGTACGGGCCGCGCTGGACGTCGGCATCACGACGTTCGACACGGCCGACGTGTACGCCGGCAGCCGCGCCGAATCGGTCCTCGGTCGCGCCCTCAAGGACGAGCGCCGCGAGGGGCTGGAGATCTGCACGAAGGTCTACTGGCCGACGGGCCCCGGCCCCAACGAGCGCGGCCTGTCCCGCAAGCACCTCATGGCCTCGATCGATGGTTCCCTGCACCGCCTGCAGACCGACTACGTCGACCTCTACCAGGCCCACCGCTACGACCACAGCACGCCGCTCGAGGAGACGATGGTGGCGTTCGCCGACGTCGTCCGCGCGGGCAAGGCGAACTACATCGGCGTCTCCGAATGGCGCGCCGAGGAGATCCGTGCCGCGTACGCGCTCGCCCGCGAGCTGCGCGTCCCGCTCGTCTCCAACCAGCCGCAGTACTCGATGCTCTGGCGGGTCATCGACGCCGAGGTCATCCCGACCTGTGAGGAGCTGGGCATCGGCCAGATCGTGTGGTCGCCGATCGCGCAGGGCGTGCTGACCGGCAAGTACGGGCCGGGGCAGCCGCCGCCGGTCGGGTCGCGGGCCACCGACGAGCGGGGCGGCGCGTCGTTCATCCAGCGCTTCATGACCGACGAGGTCCTCATCCGCGTACAGCGGCTGCGCCCGATCGCCCAGGACGCCGGGCTGACCATGCCGCGGCTCGCGGTCGCTTGGGTCCTGCAGAACCCCGCAGTGTCCAGCGCCATCGTCGGGGCCACGCGCCCGGAGCAGGTGTACGACAACGCGAAGGCGTCCGGCGTACGACTCGATGCGGGGCTGCTCACGGCGATCGACGAGATCCTCAACCCCGTCGTGGAGCGGGATCCGGCGCGGACGCAGAGCCCGGCCGGCCGGCCCTAGCGAACGTCACGACCAGAACCGGATGAGATCAAAGCCGTACGTGTACAGATCGGACGGTATGCCGAGCGCGTTGCCGATGGCGAACACCGCGTCGAAGAACCAGCGGCCGGTCCGCTCGTTCCAGAGCAGCGCGAACAACAGCAGCAGTCCGAACGGGGCGACTAGGGCGTACCCCCGCCGCCACTGCGCCGAGAGCCAGGGCTGGACGGTGTTGCCACCGTCCAGCCCGGGCACCGGCAGCAGGTTGAGCAGGCTCGCCATCAGCTGGAGGAAAGCCAGCAGCGCGACGCCGGCCCAGAACTCGGGATGCGCGTCGGGGTCCACGCCCACCCAGAACGGCACAGCGAGCAGGAGCGTGAACAGCACGTTCGTGGCCGGGCCGGCGGCGCTGACGAGGGTATGTCGCAACCGCCCCGGGATGCTGTGCCGGTCGACCCAGACAGCACCGCCGGGCAGGCCGATGCCGCCGAGCACGACGATGACCACCGGCAGCACGATGGACAGCAGCGGGTTGCTGTACTTGGGCGGGTTCAGCGTCAGGTAACCGCGCCCGGCCACCCCGACGTCGCCGGACCGGTACGCGACCAGGGCATGCGCGTACTCGTGCAGGCACAGCGACACGAGCCAGCCGGTGATGACGAACAGGAACACGTCCAGGCGGACGTTGCCGAACTCGTTCCACGCCATCCAGCCGCTCGTGAGGAACAGGGCGACCAGGCCGACGAAGATGGCGCTGGGCCGGAACGCCTCCCGCGGTACGCCGATGACCAGCCGGCCGCGGGAGCTGCGGTCAAAGCTCATCGCTACTCCGCCGCCGGGAGCAGGCTCATGCGGTACTCGACCCGGTCATCCTCGGCGAGCGCCACCGTGGTCACTCCGGCGTTGGCGAGGTCGTGCCAGGTCTGGCCTATCCAGGACTCGGCGTCCGCCTGGCTGCCGAACGTCTCCGCCGGCCCGTCGACCGGCTCGCCGTTCGCGCCCTCGTACCGCCAAGTCCATGGCATCGTCCCCGTCTCCCCTCCGCCGCCGACCCGATCCCGCCGGTGGACGCTTTCGTCAGCGTAGTCCGCGGGTCCTAAGGTACGGGCATGTCCGTTGACGGGTGGAACACGGCACTGGTGCTCGGTGGGATCAGGTCTGGCAAGTCCGAGTTCGCCGAGTCGCTGGTTGCCGACGCCCCACTCGTCCGGTATGTCGCGACCGGCGTGTCCCCGGATGGCGACCCGGAGTGGGCCGCCCGGCTGGCCGCGCACCGCGAGCGCCGCGGTGCCGGCTGGACCACGGAGGAGATCGGCGAGGACCCGGACCGGCTCCCCCGTCTGATCGCCGAGGCGAAGCCGGACGAGGCGTGGCTCGTCGACGACCTCGGCGGCTGGGCCTCGGCGCTGCTGGGCCGCGACGCCGCTGGCGGCACGGCGAGTCAGGCGGTGGACGCTCTGTCGGCCGCGGTACGCGAGTGTGCCGCGCGGCTCGTGCTCGTCAGCCCCGAGGTGGGCCTGTCCGTGGTTCCGGCCACGCCGGTCGGCCGGGCGTTCGCCGACCTGCTCGGATCGGCGAACCGGGAGATCGCCGCCGGCTGCGACGCGGTCGTGCTTGTGGTAGCGGGCCAGCCAACGTGGCTCAAGGGCTCGCCCGCGCCGGCGCGGGAGCGCACCGCCGGCAGACGGCCGGAAGACGCGGGAGCGGAGCGACCGAGCGGAGGGCCGTCTACCGGGTGGCCAATTGGCGCGACGGCCGCGCAAGCGGATCGCGCGCCAGCAATAGAGCCCGGCATGGAGTTACCGATGCCCGACGAGGATGCCGGCACGGCGGCCAGCGAGCGCCTGGCCACCCTCGACGTCGCCGGCGCCGGTCTGGGCGTGCTGGACCGCGTGGTGACCTTCGCCGCGCGTACCCAGGGGCGGGCGATCCCCGAGCCGTGGCGGGAGGTCCGGGTACTGCTGCTGCACGGCGACCACCAGGGAGGCGCGTCGGCCGGGGCGCTGCCCGGAGAGTCGGCCCGCCGCGCGGCGGACGCCCGCGCCGGCGGAGGTCCGCTCGCCACGCTCGCCGCGGACGCGGGGGCGAGCCTGCAGGTCGTGGACGCGCCGACCGCGGCGGCGATCGAGGACGGTCCGGCGCTGACGGCGGACGAGGTCGATTCGGCGCTGCGGTACGGCTGGGAGCTGGCCGAGCACGCGGTCGACGGCGGGATCGACCTGCTCGTCCTCGCGTCGTGCGGCGCCGGCACGGACGCGGCGGCGGCCGCAGTGCTGGGCGCCGTCAGCGGAGCCGAGGTGCCGGCCGTGCTCGGCCGGGTCGTCGACGCCGGCGGCCTGATCGACGACAACGCGTGGATGATCCGCTGTGCGGCGGCCCGCGACGCGCTGCACCGGACCCGCGCCGGCCCGCGCGGGGCGCGTGACGTGCTGGCCGAGCTGGCCGGCGGCGACATCGCGATCGCGGTCGGCGTGCTGCTGGGCGCGACCGCGCGGCGCACGCCGGTGCTGGTGGACGGGCCGCTCGGCGTCGCCGCCGGCCTGATCAGCCGCGACCTCGGCGGCCAGGCCCGGCACTGGTGCCTGCTGCCCGACCACGGCCGGCATCCGGGCGTGCGCCTCGGTGCCGACGTGCTCGGCCTCGATCCGGTGCTCGACCTGCGCCTCGACCTCGGCGAGGGCGCGACCTCGCTCGCCGCCCTTCCGCTGCTGCGATCGGCGCTGACGCTCGCGAGCACGCTGCCGGCCAGAACCGAGGCGGTCGGGACCGAGCCGGTCGAGACCGGGCCGGTCGAGACCGGGCCGGCCGGCGCGGGTGGCTGACCGTCGGCTGGTCGCCGGCGCCCGGTTGGCGCTCACCATGTTCACGGTCGCGCCGGTGCGGCCGGCTCGGGCGGATCGTGCCGCCGCCGGGGTGGCCATGGCGCTGGCGCCCGCCGTCGGGGCGCTGCTCGGCGTCGTCCTCGGTGCCGTCCTGGTGGGGCTGGACGCGATCTCCACTCCGCCGCTGGTCGCCGGGGCGGTCACGGTCGGGCTGGGCGCGCTGCTCACCCGCGGCCTGCACCTGGACGGGCTCGCCGATACCGTGGACGCGCTCGGCTCCTACCGCGACCCGGACGCCGCGCTCGCCATCATGCGGCGCCCCGACATCGGTCCGTTCGGCGTGGTGTCGATCGTGCTGGTCCTGCTCGCCCAGGCGGCCGCGTTCGCGGCGCTGACCGGCCGGGGCTCGACGGCCACGCTCGCGAGCGTCGTGGCCGCCACCGCGTCGGGGCGTGTCGCGGCCGGCTGGGCATGCCGACACGGCGTACCGCCGGCGCGGTCGGACGGCCTCGGCGCGCTCGTGGCGGGCACGGTCGGCGCACCCGCGCTCGTGGTGGGCACGGCCGCCGTCGCGCTGCTGGCCGCGCCGGCCGTGCCGGGCCGGCCGTGGCAGGGGCCGGTCGCCGTGCTCGCGGCGCTCGCCGTCGCGGTGGTGCTGGTCTGGCATGCCGTACGCCGATTCCGCGGCATCACCGGCGACGTCCTCGGTGCGGTCATCGAGGTGACCACCACGCTGGCGTACCTCGGACTGGTGCTCGGCGGCTGAGCCGGGCGGCGCTACCGTACCGATGGGGTGACGAACGGAGGCTTGACCACCCGCATGGCGGCGCGCCGGCCGCGCACGTCGACCTCGACCGGGTCGCCCTCCCCGAGGCCGGGCGCGGTGTCCAGCAGCGCGAGGGCGATGCCCAGCTTCCGCGTCGGAGAGAACGTGCCGCTGGTTATCTCGCCGACGCTCGCCTCGCCGACGTACACCTTCATGTGCGGTCGGGGGATCCCCCGGTCCACCGCCTCGAGGCCCCACAACGTGCGGCGTGGACCGGCGGCCCGCTCGGCCAGCAGCGCCTCCCGGCCCCAGAACGACGGCTTCTGCCAGCCGACGGCCCAGCCGAGCCGGGCCTGCACCGGTGTGATGTCCGGCGACAGGTCCTGCCCGTGCAACGGGTAGCCCATTTCGGTGCGCAGCGTGTCGCGCGCGCCGAGGCCGCACGCTCGTATCCCGTGCGCTTCGCCCGCGGCGAGCAGGACATCCCACGCAGCGACCGCGTCGACGGCCGGCATCACGAGTTCGTACCCGTGCTCGCCGGTGTAGCCGGTGCGGCACACGGTCAGCCCCACCCCGTCCTGCACGGCCTCGGCGAACGACATGTACTCGTGCTCCGTCGGCAGACCCAGGTCCGCGAGCACGTCGGTCGACCGCGGACCCTGCACGGCCAGCACGGCGTACGACCGGTGTTCGTTGGCGACCTCGATGCCGTCGGGCGCCGCGGCGGACAGGCGCCGCACGACCTCGGTCGTGTTGGCCGCATTCGGGATGAGGAACACATGGTCGTCGGCGTACAGGTAGGCGATGATGTCGTCGATCACGCCGCCGGTGGGGTCGTCGCAGCAGAGCGTGTATTGCGCCCTGCCCGGTTTGATCTTGTTGAGGTCGTTGGTGAGGCAGGCGTTGACGAAGTCCGCCGCGCCCGGTCCGGTGATCCGCGCCTTGCCGAGGTGCGAGACGTCGAAGACGCCCACCGCCTCCCGGACCGCCGCATGCTCCCTGAGCACCCCGCCGCCGGCGTACTCCAGCGGCATCTGCCATCCGCCGAATGCGGCGAACTTCGCGCCGAGCGCCTCGTGCCGGTCGTGCAGCGGGGATCGAAGCAGCTCATGGCCACGCTGGCCGGCAGCAGCGGCGGGCAGGTCCGTCATGGAGGGCAACTTACCCCGGCCCTACAACGTGGTTAGCATCGGCGGGCGACCAACCATCGCCCCGCCGCGGCCTCGTCGCGGTCGGCCGTCCGAACCCGGAGAAGACGCGTGACTGCGCCAGCCACGAAGCCCACCACCCTCACGCTGGTGGACACCGACCCCGCCGAGCTCGCCGTCGACGCCGTCGTCATCGGCGTGCACAGCCAGGAGGGCGAAGGCAACGGTCCGCTGCTGCTCGCGTCCGGCGCGGAGAGCATCGCGGCCGCGTTCGACGGGCGGCTCACCGAGACCCTGATCCTGCTCGGCGCCACGGGGGCACCCGGGGAGGTTACCAAGCTGGCCACGCTCGGCGCCGTGACCGCACCGCTGGTGACGGCCGTGGGCCTCGGCCCCGAGCCCTCCGGGGCGGCGCCCGCCCCGGAGGCGCTGCGCCGCGCGGCCGGTGCGGTGGTACGCGCGTTGGCCGGCTCGGCGTCGGTCGCGCTCGCCCTCCCGGTGCCCGATGACGAGGACGCCCCGGCCGCGCTGCGCGCCGTCGCCGAGGGCTCGCTGCTGGGGGCGTACCGTTTCGCCGGGTACAAGACGAAGCCGCAGCCGGGCCGGCGGGACCCTGTCGTGTCGGTGGCGCTGCACGTGCCGGACGCGCAGGACGCCGCCGCGCGTACCGAGATCGAGCGGGCCGCGGTGGTGGCGGCGGCCGTGGCCCGCACCCGGGACTGGGTGAACACGGCCCCGAACGACCTGCGCCCGCCGGCGTTCGCCGACGCGGTGTCCGCGGCCGCGACCGAGGCGGGCCTCGAGGTCGAGGTGCTCGACGAGAAGGCGCTGCGCGAGGGCGGGTACGGCGGCATCGTCGCGGTCGGGCAGGGTTCCGAGGCGCCGCCACGGCTGGTCCGCATCGCCTACACGCCGAGCGGTTCCGCCGAGTCGGGCCGGCGCATCGCCCTCGTGGGCAAGGGCATCACGTTCGACACCGGCGGCGTGTCCATCAAGCCGGCACAGGGCATGTGGGAGATGAAGGCGGACATGGCGGGCGCGGCCGCGGTCGCCGCGACGATGCTGGCCGTCGCGGCGCTCAGGCCGGCGGTGACGGTGACCGCGTACCTGCCGATGGCGGAGAACATGCCGTCGGGCGCCGCGTACCGGCCGGGCGACGTCGTGACGATGTACAACGGCAAGCGCGTCGAGGTGCTCAACACCGATGCCGAGGGCCGGATGATCCTCGCTGACGCGATCGCCCGCGCGTGCTCGGACGGCTGCGCCTACCTGCTGGAGACCTCGACCCTCACGGGTGGCCAGGTCGTCGCGCTCGGCAAGCGGGTCGCCGGCGTGATGGGCACCGCCGAGCTGTGCGAGCGGGTCAAGACCGTCGGTGCGGCGGTCGGCGAGCCGGCCTGGCCGATGCCGCTGCCGGAGGACGTCCGCAAGGGCATGGACTCCGAGGTCGCGGACATCTCCCAGGTGAACGCCGGGATGGATCGAGCGGGACACATGTTGCAGGGTGGTGTGTTCCTGCGCGAGTTCGTCGCCGACGACGTCGCCTGGGCGCACATCGACATCGCCGGGCCCAGCTACCACTCCGGCGAGCCGACCGGCTACTGGACGAAGGGCGGCACCGGCGTTCCGGTCCGTACCCTGCTCGGTCTCATCGACGACATCGCGGCGAACGGCTAGCGCGGCGATCATGGCCATCGCTGCCGATCAAGGAGTTGTTGTCGTTCGTTGATCGCGGATCCGCGACAACAAGCCCATGATCGACGCGTCAGTGGGCGTCGCCCGCCGCCTTGCGTCGCGCGTTGTACTCACGCATTCGCTGTGGGTAGCCGACGAGCGCGACGTCGTACACCGGGATGCCCAGGCGGTACGCGAGCCGGCGGGCACCCTCGGGGCCGTCGATGCGCCGGCGCGTCCACTCGCCGTCGTGGGCGATCAGCATCACAGTGGTGTCGGTGACCGTGGTCCGTGGCTCGATGAACGCCTCGACGCCGCGCCGCGTACGCACGAACTCCTCAAGATGCTCGATATCGGCACGATTCGCCGGGCGGTCTCCGGGACCGCCGCGGGCGCGCCTACGCCGCCGAAACCAGGTCACTGCCCCTCCTCTCTTCAGTACGATCCGTACGCGTCGGTCGACTGCGGCAAGGGTACGTCCACGGGACGTGTCCTTGGGCACCTCGATGCGCGCCCAGGCTCCACAAGTGACAAGATGACCGAGGCGGGTGTGTCCAACTACCTGGCACGACTCTCGTCAGCATCGATGTGACCTGGGAGATCGACGTGAGTGAGGCGAACGGCGGAAGCTTCGACGTGGTCGTGCTGGGGGGAGGCAGCGGCGGTTACGCGACCGCGTTGCGCGCCGCGCAGCTCGACCTGTCGGTGGCGCTGATCGAGAAGGACAAGGTCGGCGGCACCTGCCTGCACCGCGGGTGCATCCCGACCAAGGCGCTGCTGCACGCCGGCGAGGTCGCGGACCAGACCCGCGAATCGGAGCAGTTCGGCATCAAGGCCGACCTCGTGGGCGTCGATATGGCGGGCGTCAACGCGTACAAGGACGGGGTCGTCGACCGCCTCTACAAGGGCCTGCAGGGCCTGATCAAGGCTGCCAAGATCACGCACGTCGAGGGCGAGGGCCGGCTCGTCGGGCCGACCACCGTCGAGGTCGCCGGCGGGCGGTACGAGGGCCGCAACCTCGTCCTCGCGACCGGGTCGTTCTCGCGTACCCTCCCCGGCCTCGACATCGACGGCGAGCGGGTGATCACCAGCGAGCACGCGCTGACCCTGGATCGCGTGCCCGCCTCGGCCGTCGTGCTGGGCGGCGGCGTCATCGGCGTCGAGTTCGCCAGCGTGTGGAAGTCCTTCGGCACCGACGTCACCATCGTCGAGGCGCTGCCGCGGCTGTTGGCCTCCGAGGACGTCGACAGCTCGAAGCAGGTCGAGCGCGCGTTCCGCAAGCGCGGCATCAACTTCAAGGTGGGCAAGCCGTTCGAGAAGCTCGACCTGACCGAGGGCGGCGTCCGGGTGACCGTCGCCGGCGGCGAGACCATCGATGCCGAGCTGCTGCTCGTCGCCGTCGGCCGCGGCCCGACGACGGCCAACATCGGGTACGAGGAGCAGGGCATCGCGCTGGACCGCGGTTTCGTACCGACCGACGAACGCCTGCACACCAACGTGCCGAACGTGTACGCGGTCGGCGATATCGTGCCGGGCCTGCAGCTCGCGCACCGCGGCTTCCAGCAGGGCATCTTTGTGGCCGAGGAGATCGCCGGGCTCAACCCGCCGGTCATCGACGAGGACGGCATCCCCCGCGTGACGTACTGCGACCCCGAGGTCGCCTCCGTCGGCCTCACGGAGGAGGCGGCGACAGAGCAGCACGGCGCCGACAAGGTCCTGACGTACACGTACAACCTCGGCGGCAACGGCAAGAGCCAGATCCTGAAGACCGCGGGCTTCGTGAAGCTCGTCCGCGTCGCCGACGGGCCCGTCGTCGGCGTACACATGGTGGGCGCCCGGGTCGGCGAGCTGGTCGGTGAGGCTCAGCTGATCTACAACTGGGAGGCGTTCCCGGCGGATGTCGCCCAGCTGGTCCACATGCACCCGACCCAGAACGAGGCGCTCGGCGAGGCCCACCTCGCGCTGGCCGGCAAGCCGCTGCACGCCCACGCCTGACACACCGAGCAGGCAGTCCACTAAGGAGTCTTGAGAGATGCCGGTATCGGTCACCATGCCGCAGCTCGGCGAGAGCGTCACCGAGGGAACCGTTACCCGCTGGCTGAAGCAGGAGGGCGACCGCGTCGAGGTCGACGAGCCGCTCCTCGAGGTCTCTACGGACAAGGTCGACACCGAGATCCCGTCGCCCGCCGCCGGCGTACTCAGCAAGATAGTGGTGGCCGAGGACGAGACGGCCCAGGTCGGCAGCGAGCTCGCGGTCATCGCCGGCGACGGCGAGGACAGCGGAGCCTCACAGGCCGCCGCGCCCGCAGAGGCCGAGGCGGCGCCCGCGCAGGCCGAGGCCGCGCCGGCTCCGGAGCAGGAGGCGCCTGCCCAGCCGCAGCCCGAGGCGGCGCCCGCGCAGGCCGAAGCCGCGCCGCCCGCCCAGGGTGCGGGCGGTGAGTCCACTGTGGTACGCATGCCCGCGCTCGGTGAGAGCGTCACCGAGGGTACGGTGACCCGCTGGCTCAAACAGGTCGGCGAGGCCGTCGAGGCCGACGAGCCGCTGCTCGAGGTCTCCACCGACAAGGTGGACACGGAGATTCCGTCGCCGGTCGCGGGCACGGTGCTCGAGATCAAGGTTCCCGAGGATGACACCGCCGCGGTGGGCGCCGAGCTCGCTGTGATCGGGGCGGCCGGCGGCGCCGCCCCCGCGCCGGCCGCGGAGGCTCCGGAGCAGCCCGCGCCGCAGCAGCCGGCCCAGGCCGCGCCGGCTCCGACCTCGCCCGCCCCGGCGCCAGCGCCGACACCGGCCGCCGCGCCGGCCCCGGCGGCGCAGGCGGACGGCCGGGACGTCGCCGGCTATGTGACTCCGCTCGTCCGCAAGCTCGCCGGCGAACACGGAGTGGACCTGAGCACGCTCTCCGGCACCGGCGTCGGTGGCCGCATCCGCAAGCAGGACGTGCTCGAAGCGGCCGAGAAGGCGAAGGCGGCCGCCGCCGCGCCGGCCCCGTCCGCCGCGCCGACCGAGGCCGCGCCCGCGCCGGTGGCCAAGCCCGCGCCGAGCCCGCTGCGAGGACGCACCGAAAAGCTGTCCCGCACCCGGGCCCTCATCGCGCGCCGCATGGTCGAGTCGCTGCAGGTCTCCGCGCAGCTCACCACGGTGGTCGAGGTGGACGTCACCAGGATCGCCCGGCTGCGCAACCAAGCGAAGGACCGGTTCCTGGAGCGGCAGGGCGTGAAGCTGTCGTTCCTGCCGTTCTTCGCGCTGGCCGCCGTCGAGGCCCTGCGGGCCCACCCGAACGTGAACGCCTCCATCGACATGGAGGCGGGAACGGTCACGTACTACGACGCCGAACACCTCGGCATGGCCGTGGACACCGAGCGCGGCCTGCTCGTGCCGGTCATCCGGGACGCGGGGGACCTCAACCTCGCGGGCCTGGCCAAGCGGATCGCGGACGTCGCCGAGCGCACCCGGACCAACAAGATCAACCCAGACGAGCTGTCCGGCGGCACGTTCACGCTGACCAACACCGGCAGCCGAGGTGCGCTGTTCGACACCCCGATCATCAACCAACCGCAGGTCGCGATCCTCGGCACTGGCGCGGTCGTCAAGCGTGCGGCGGTGGTGGACGACCCGAACCTGGGTGAGATCATCGTCCCCCGCTCGATGATGTTCCTCGCGCTGTCGTACGACCACCGGCTCGTCGACGGCGCAGACGCGGCGCGCTTCCTCAACACGATCAAGGAGCGCCTGGAGGGCGGGAACTTCGAGGCCGAGCTCGGGCTTGGCTGAGCTATCCGAACCCGGCAGTATCTCGCACGCACCTACGAGACCTGATTCACATATGAATCGCGCCGTGGCGAGGCCGATTCATATCTGAATCAGGTCTCGTAGGTGGTCTCCACACACCTGCCGGGTCCAGCGCCAGCCACGCCGCGCACGACGCTCCGCGCTCCGGGAAGATGGCAGCATGCGGATCGTCATCGCCGGGAGCTCGGGGTTCCTCGGCACGCACCTGGGCTACGCGCTGCGCGGCGCGGGCCACGAGGTGGTCCGGCTCGTGCGCCGGGCGCCCACGCAACCCGGCGAGATCTCCTGGCAGCCGGCCGGGGGGCGGCTCGACGCGGCGGCGCTCGCCGGCGCGGACGCGGTCATCAACCTGACCGGCGCGAACATCGGCCGGCCATGGACCCCCGGCTACCGGCGGGTCCTGCGATCCAGCCGGCTCGACACCACCGCCACGCTCGCCCGCGCGCTCGCCGAGCTGCCCGACGAGGGACGCCCCGCCACGCTGCTCAACGCCTCCGCGGTCGGCTGGTACGGCGACACGGGCGACCGCGCGATGACCGAGGACGCACCGGCCGGCGACGGGTTCATGGCCGACCTGTGCCGGGAGTGGGAGGCGGCCACCGCTCCGGCCGAGGAGGCGGGCGTACGCGTCGTGAGGCTGCGCAGCACCCCCGTCCTGCACCGAGGTGCGCTGCTCAAGCCCCAGGTGCCGATCTACCGGTTCGGGCTGGGCGGTCGACTCGGCAGCGGGCGGCAGTGGGTCGCCTGGATCGCGCTGCCCGACTGGCTCGCCGCGGCGCAACTCCTGCTCGGCCGGGCGGACCTGGCCGGACCGGTCAACCTCGTGTCACCGGGCATCGTCACCAACGCCGACTTCACCGCGGCGCTCGCCCGTGCGGTGCACCGCCCCGCCGTGCTTCGGGTGCCGGGCTTCGCGCTTCGCGTGGCGCTCGACGGACTCGCGGACGAGGTGCTGTTCAGCCACCGGGTCGTGCCCGCGGTGCTGGATCGGGTCGGGTTCCGCTTCGGCCACCCCGACCTGGACGGCGCGCTGCGCGAGGCGGCCGGGCTACGCTGACGGTGTGACGAGCACGATTCCCGCGCTGCGCGCGACCCGGGCCGGGGTCGTCGACTACCTGACCGCGTGGGACGAGCAGCGTCGGATCCATGAGGCGGTTGCCGACGGGACCGAGCCGAACACCGTGCTGCTGCTGGAGCACCCCAGCGTGTACACGGCCGGCAAGCGCACCGAGCCGTGGGATCGGCCGACCGACGGCACGCCGGTCGTCGACGTCGACCGCGGCGGCAAGATCACCTGGCACGGTCCGGGGCAGCTCGTCGGCTACCCCATCCTGCGGCTGCCCGACCCGGTCGATGTGGTCGCGTACGTGCGCCGCGTCGAGCAACTGCTCATCGACGCCTGCGACGAGGTGGGCCTGGCCACCACCCGGATCGAGGGCCGCAGCGGCGTCTGGGTCCCGGCGGACGACCGCGGCCCCGCCCGGAAGGTCGCTGCGATCGGCATCCGGGTCGCCCGCGCCGTGACCCTGCACGGGTTCGCGCTCAACTGCGCGTGCGACCTGGCGTACTTCGACCGCATCGTGCCGTGCGGCATCCGCGACGCGGGCGTCACGTCGCTGAGCGTCGAGCTCGGCCGCCCGGTCACCGTCGCCGACGCGCTGCCGGTCGTCGACCGACACCTGCCGACACTGCTGCCGTGACGAGCCGTCACGGGGACAGACGGTGCAGGTCGCGCGGAAACGCGGTGACCTCGCGGATGTTCGCCGCCCCGGTCAGTCGCGCCAGGAACCGCTCGAGGCCGATCGCGAACCCGCCGTGCGGCGGCATACCGTGCCGGAAGGCGTCCACATAGGACGCGTACGGCTCGAGGGGCTCGCCGCGCGCCGCGAGCGCCGCGACGTAGTCGCCGTGTCGGTGCAGGCGCTGGCCGCCGGTCACCAGCTCCATGCCGCGGAACACCAGATCGAACCCGTTCGAGTACGCCGGCCTCGCCGGGTCGGGGTGCGTGTAGAACGGTCGCTTCGCCATCGGATACCCGGTGACGAACACAAAATCCGACCCGTGCTCGCGGCGGGCCCACTCCCCCAGCGCCCGCTCGTGCGCGGGCGCGAGGTCCAGCTCGTCGTCGGGCGCGCCGGCAATCCGCAGCGCGTCGGTGAAATGCACCGCCGGGATCTCCACGGGCACCTCCGGCAGCGTCACGCCGAGCGTGGTCACCGCCTCGTGGGCCCGCTCCACGATCGCGACCAGCATGCCGGCGAGCGCCTCGCGTAACACCGCCATCACGTCGCGATGGTCCGAGATGAAGCCGAGTTCCACGTCCAGTGAGGTGTACTGGGCCAGGTGCCGCACCGTGTCGTGCGGCTCGGCGCGGAACACCGGTCCGACCTCGTAGACCCGCTCGAAGACGCCGACCAGGAGCTGCTTGTAGAACTGGGGCGACTGGGCCAGGTACGCGGGGCGGCCGAAGTAGTCGAGGGCGAACACGGTCGCGCCGGATTCGGTCGCCGACTCCACGATCTTCGGAGTGTGGACCTCGACGAACCCCAGTCCGTCCAGTGTGGACCGAAACCCAGCCACCGCCGCGGCACCGAGCCGCAGGGCGGCGCTCCGGCTTGGGTGCCGCAGAGCCACCGACGCCCAGTCGAGCTGGGTGGGCAGCGAGGCGGTCAACGCCGGCCGGTACAGGTCGAACGGTGGCGGCACGGCCGGCTCGCCGAGCACCCGAAGCTTCGGGTCGACCAGCTCCACGCCGCGCGGCGCCGTCTCGTTCGCCACCACCCTGCCCACCACCTCGACGACGGTCTCCTCGGTCAGCTCCTCAACCTGCCCGCGGACCTCGGGCGTGGACACCACGACCTGCGCCAGCCCCTGCGCGTCACGCACGATCACGAACGCGACAGACTTGAGCAGCCGGCGGCGATGGATCCAACCGGCGACCGTCACGGTCGAGCCGACGTGCGCCGGCAGGTCAGTGGACAAAATGCGGTGCATGTGGCGGCCTCCTCGACCAGCTCCGTCCAAGGAGGTGCGGGCGAGCTGGACCACTCGCGGTGCCACCACACCTTCGCGCCGGCGGGCCGACGCCTCGTTCGTCGCCCGTGACGTGGGCCAGGCGGCGGGTTCTACTCCGGGCGTACGCCCGTTTCTTCCCGCGGCTCGGGAGGGTCTTCACGAACCGGCACCAGGCCACCTTCACAGCTTCCGGTGACTCTCTCGGCTGGCGGGATCGGCGCGCTACTCGGCTCCGTCGTCGCTGATGGCCGCCATGCTAGCGCGTGTGAGCCGCGTCGCGATGGGGCCCTCCGTCGCCCTTTCGACCGTCCCGTCCGGCGTACGCTGAGCCCGTGACCACCGTTGCTCCCGAGGGACGCCGCCTGTTGCGGATCGAGGCGCGGAACGCCGAGACACCGATCGAGCGCAAGCCGCCCTGGATCAAGGTCAAGGCGAAGATGGGCCCGGAGTTCACCGAGCTGCGGGGGCTCGTCCGGCGCGAGGGTCTGCACACGGTCTGCGAGGAGGCCGGCTGCCCCAACATCTACGAGTGTTGGGAGGACCGCGAGGCCACGTTCCTCATCGGCGGCGATCAGTGCACCCGCCGCTGCGACTTCTGCCAGATCGACACCGGCAAGCCGGCCGAGTTCGACGCGGACGAGCCGCGGCGCGTCGCGGAGTCGGTGGCCACGATGGGCCTGCGGTACGCCACCGTCACCGGCGTCGCCCGCGACGACCTCCCCGACGGCGGCGCCTGGCTGTACGCCGAGACGGTCCGCCAGATCCACAAGCTGCAGCCGGGCTGCGGCGTCGAGCTGCTGATCCCCGACTTCAACGCCGACCCCGAGCAGCTCGCCGAGGTGTTCGGCGCGCGGCCCGAGGTGCTCGCGCACAACGTGGAGACGGTGCCCCGCATCTTCAAGCGGATCCGCCCCGCGTTCCGGTACGAGCGGTCACTCGATGTGATCACCCAGGCGCGCGCCGCCGGGCTCGTCACCAAGTCCAACCTGATCCTTGGCCTCGGCGAGGAACGGGCGGAGATCTCGCAGGCGCTGCGCGACCTGTACGCGGCCGGCTGCGAGCTGGTCACCGTCACGCAGTACCTGCGGCCGAGCCCACGGCACCACCCGGTCGAGCGGTGGGTGAGGCCCGAGGAGTTCGTCGAGCTCCGCGAGGAGGCCGAGCAGATCGGGTTCGCGGGCGTGATGAGCGGCCCGCTCGTGCGGTCCTCGTACCGGGCCGGCCGCCTGTACCAGCAGGCCATCCAGGCCCGGGACGGCGCCGTCGCCGCCTAGCCGCCCTCGAGCAGACCCAGGCGGTACGCCACGGCCGCCGCCTCGCCCCGGTTCGTGACTTCCAGCTTCGCGATGATCCGGGACACGTGCACGCTGGCGGTCTTGGGCGAGATGAACAGCCGCTCCGCGATCCGGCTGTTGCTCTGCCCCTCGGCAACCAGCAGGAGCACCTCCCGCTCGCGGGCCGTCAGCGGGTCCGGACCGGCGGCCACCGCCCCCGCCCCGCGCAGGCCCGCCCGCCGCGCGAGCGTGGCGACCTCGGCTCGCAGCGGCGCGGCGTCCAGCTCGCCCGCGATCGCCCCTACCTCGAGCAGCGCCTCCGCGGCCGCCGCCCGGTCGCCCGCCCCGGCCGCGGCCTCGGCCAGTCCGAGCAGCGCCCGGGCCAGCGGGTAGCGCTGCCCGTCAACCCGCCGGGCGGTGACCGCGGCGCGCCACGCCGGCAGGGCATCCTCGCGCGGGGCGAGCACCGCCTTCACCTCAGCGGCACCGGCGAGCTCCGCCGGGTAACGCGCGGGCAGGTCGCTGGCGCGCCGGCATACCACGAAAGCCAGCTCGCGGTCGGCGGCGGCCGCCGCGACGCGGGCGGCCTCGACCAGCAGCGGCCACGCCGATCGCGGTTCGACGGACAGGCCCGGGTCGCCGAGCGCGGCCGACGCGGTTAAGACGGCGGTCGCGAGGTCGCCGGTGTCGCGTGCGGCCCGCACCTTCAGCTCCTGCAGCGACAGCCGCTGCCACGAGGTCAGGTACGGCTTGGACAGGAACGCCACCGCCCGAGCGGCCGCGTCGGCGGCGCCGGGGCGACCGCGCTGCAGCCACAGTCGCGCGCGCAGCTCGAGCGCCGGCACGGCGAGCGTCCCCGGCGGGTCGAGCCGGGTGGCCTCCGCGCAGATCGCCTCGACCTCGTCCCACCGGCCGAGTGCGGCGAGCGCCTCCGCGTGGTTGGCGAGCAGGTATAGGCCGGTCGTCCGCGTGATGCCGATCCGGGCCGCGTCGGGGAGTCCACGCCGAGCCGTCTCGGCCGACTCCGCGTACCGGCCCATCTCAAACAGCAGGTCGGACATGTTGACGAGGGCACGGGTCAGCAGCGTGAGGTCGCCCGCGTCGGCGGCCAGGTCCGCGGCCCCACGCAGCCGCGCGAGGCCCTCCTCCCCAGGGATCCCCTTGTTGCACAGGCCGATGGTGAGCGCGGCGCTCGCCATCAGCGATCCGTCGCCGATCCGCTCGGCCGCCTCGGCGACCTCCGCGGCCATGCGTCGGCCCTCGTCGCGATCCACCGGCGCCATCGCACCCGCGATGTCGGCGAGCAGCTCCGTTCGCTCCACCGACTCCGGCAGGCCGGAGATGATCCGGTACGCCTCACGCAGCTGATCCGCGCCGTCGCTCTTGCCGAACGTGCGGAACAGCTTTCCGCGGCGTACCAGAAGGTGGGCGGCGCGACGCGGCTCGGCGTCGGCGTCGACCTCGGCTAACGCGGCGCGGGTGAGCTTTAGCGCCCGGTCGTAGTCGCCGGCGTGCAGCGCGGCGGACAGCGTGAACTCCAGTACGTCGAGGTGGCTCAGCCCGGTCCGGTCGGCGGCGTCGGGTACCTGGTCCCACAGCTCGAGCACGCGCTCGAGCAGCCGGCGCTTCTCGGCGTACGCGTACCGCTCGCCGGCCACCTCGGCGGCGCGCACCGCGGCGGTGATGGCGCGCGCGTGGTCGTGCGCGGCGTACCAGTGATGGGCGATCCGGGCCGGGGCTCGGCCCCCGCCGGCGAGGGTGGGGTCGGCCTCGAGCGCCGCGGCGTACCGGGCGTGCAACCGGACCTGCTCCCCGGGCAGCAGGTCGTCGTGCACGGCCTCGCGGACCAGGGCGTGGCGGAACTCGTACTCGCCGTCCGGCTCCGCAACCACGAGCTGCGCGACCACGGCCTCGCGCAGAGCGGCCTCCAGCTCCACATCAGGTACGCCGGCCACGTGCGCGAGCAGCCGGTGCCCGATCCGGGTGCCGCCCGCGGCGGCGATGCGCAGCACCCGCTGGGCGCCCTCGGAGAGCCGGTCGACGCGGGCCAGCAGCAGGTCACGCAGCGAGTCCGGCAGCGGGCAGTCTTCGATGCCCGAGCAGGCGGCCAGCTCCTCGATGAAGAACGGGTTGCCCTGGGCGCGTTCGTGGATGTGGTCGACCGTCATCGACGGCGGCTCGTGACCGAGCAGGTCGGTGAGGATGGCCGCGGTGCCGTCCCGGTCGAGCCGGTCCAGTTCCTGCCGTTCGACGCTGCGGACGCGGTCGAGCTCGGCGAGGAATGTCCGCAGCGGGTGTCCGCGGTGGAGCTCGTCGGACCGGTAGGTGCCGATCACGAGCAGCCGGGCGCGGCGCGCGGAGCGCACCACGTACCCGAGCAGATCGCGCGTGGACCGGTCGGCCCAGTGCAGATCCTCCAGCACGACGACCAACGGCCGCTCGGCTGCCCGCTCGGCGAGCAGGCCGGCGACGAGGTCGTACAGGTAGCCGCGGCTGAGCTCGGTCGTGGGCAGCGGCGCGGTCGAGCCGAGCTCGGGCAGTAGCCGGGCGAACTCCTGCTCGTGTCCCGCGAACGCCTCCGGGCCATCCCAGCGCAGCAGGTCGCGCAGGGCGCCGACGAACGGCGCGAACGGCAGCCCCTCCTCGCCGAGCTCCAGGCATTGCCCCTCGAGCAGCCGGACGTCGGCGTCCAGCCCGCTCGTGAACTCCTCCACGAGACGGGTCTTGCCGACGCCGGCCTCGCCGCCGATGAGCACGACCGCCGGCTCGTCGCCGCGCGCCCGCTTCAGCGCGTCGCGCAGCACGGCGATCTCGGCGTCCCGGCCGACGAACACGGAGCTGCTGGCGCGAAGAGTCATCGCATCGAGCATGCCACGGCGAACCCGGGCGGCCGCCCCCGTGCCGGCCGCCCCAGCGTCCGTCGCGCCCGCCCCGGCCGGCCGCGCGTCGGCGGTCACGGCAGGGCGGGCGTACGCGAACCGGCGCGGCCGCCGCGGGAGTTGCGCGGACGGGCCCGGCCGAGCGCGTGGCGGAGTCTGTCCCACCGCCGGCCGCGTGACTTCCGGCGCAGGCAGCGCACGAGCCGGTCGCGGTCGGCGGCGGCGCGCAGCTCGGCTGCGTGGTCGGCCTGCAGGCTGAGCATGGTGTGCGGATCCTGGATCATCGTGGTCACCCCTCGAACACCTCGTCGCTGACGTCGTCGACTGTCGTCGCGAAGGAGGCGGCCCGGCATGAGACCGATGCCTGATCTTTGGCCGCCGCCGGTGCCTTACCTCAGCGCGCGACCGCCGCGTACGCCCGTAAGGTCCTTACGCCGGCGCCCGCCGGCCCTCATCTCCCTCGCCGCCGGCCACTAGACTCGGCGGCATGGCAAAGCCCCAGGAGAAGGTCTCGTTCGGCCGGCGGCTGAAGCAGATCGGGATGGTTTTCTCATTCACGGCGAAGAACGACCGCGCATTCATCCCACTCGTCGCCGTGGCGATCGTGATCCCGCTCGCGCTGACCGTTGTCGCGGCCCTCCGGCTGGGCCTGCTGTGGATCCCGGTGGGCATCCTGTTCGCCGTGCTCGCGGTGCTGATCGTGCTGAACTTGCGGTCCAACAAGGCGATGCTGGCGGCGGCCGAGGGCCAGCCGGGCGCGGCCGCATCGATCCTCGAGACCATGCGGGGCGACTGGCGGGTGACGCCGGCCGTCAGCTCGACGACGCAGTTCGACATGGTCCACCTCGTCATCGGCAAGCCCGGTGTGATCCTGCTCGCCGAGGGCCAGCCGCAGCGGGTGAAGGGGCTGCTCGCCCAGGAGAAGCGCCGACTGGCGCGGGTGATCGGGAGCGCGCCAATGTACGACTACGTCATCGGGCAGGGCGACAACGAGCTGCCGATCCGCCGGCTGCGCATGACGCTGATGAAGCTCCCGCGCAACCTCAGCGGCAAGGAGGTCAACGCGCTGGACAAGCGGCTCAAGGCGCTGAGCGCGCGGCCACAGATGCCGAGGGGCGCGATCCCAAAAAACATGCGACCGCCGAACATCCGACTTCCAAGACCGAAGTAACTGGTCGCAGCGACCGCCAGTCGCTCGGCTCAGGTCGCTCGGACCACGATCGAGCCCGCGGCGCGGTCGTGCAGACCGCGCCCGTACCGGTCCATGATCAACGCTGGGATGACCAGGCAGAGCAGTACGCCGCGGAGCAGTGCCCGGGGCACCCCGATGAGCCCGCCGTCGGCGTACGAGACGCACCGGATCCGGGCGAGGTACATTCCCGGCGTCTGGGCGAAGAGGCCCAGGAACAGCCCATACTCCGAGATCAGCACCACCAGCGGCGGCCAGCCGTCGCGCAGCGGGTCGCCGAAGAAGTTGCTGAGCAGCAGGCAGAGCGTCCAGTCGATAAGCAGTGCGACGAACCGGCGTAACACGCTCGGCGGGACGAAGGGGCTCTCGGCGGTCGGCGCCGGGCCGGTCTCGTTGGGCTGCGCTGCCACGGAACGTCACCCTATATCCACTCGACTACACGGAACCTGCGCCCTCCGGCACAGATGAGCCCCCGACGTCCGTGCAGTTGTGATGATCTTGTGGTTCCGGCCCGGGCGACGTAACACGGCGGAAACAATCCAGATATGCCCGGGCAACGGCGCCGCCATACCGTCGCGACCAGCCAGCACCCGTGGACCGTGCCAGGAGGACGTTTTGTTCGCCAACCCCGAGGAACTCCTGCGTTACCTCAGCACCGAAGACATCAAGCTCGTCGACGTCCGCTTCTGTGACCTGCTCGGCGTCATGCAGCACTTCGCCATGCCGGCGGAGTCGTTCGACGAGGGCGTGTTGCGGGACGGCATCGCCTTCGACGGGTCGTCGATCCGCGGCTTCCAGCAGATCCACGAGTCCGACATGCTGCTGCTCGCGGACGTGTCCAGCGCGTTCATCGATCCGTTCCGGACGCACAAGACGCTGGCGCTCAACTTCTTCGTGCACGACCCGTTCACCCGCGAGGCGTACTCCCGGGACCCGCGCAACGTGGCCCGCAAGGCGGAGGCGTTCCTCGCGGCGGGCGGCCTGGCCGACACCGCGTATTTCGGCCCCGAGGCGGAGTTCTACATCTTCGACTCGATCCGGCACGAGACCAGCGCACACCAGTCGTACTACTACATCGACTCGATCGAGGGATGGTGGAACACGGGCCGCGACGAGCCGGGCGGCAACCTCGGCTACAAGACGCCGTACAAGGCCGGGTACTTCCCCGTACCGCCGGTCGACCACTACGCCGACCTGCGCGCCTCGATGGTCCGGCACCTCGTCGACGCCGGCTTCACCTTGGAGAAGGCGCACCACGAGGTCGGCACCGCCGGCCAGGCTGAGATCAACTTCCAGTACTCCACGCTGCTGCACTGCGCGGACAACCTGCAGCTCTACAAGTACATCATCAAGAACACCGCGTGGGCCGCCGGCAAGACCGCGACGTTCATGCCCAAGCCGCTGTTCGGCGACAACGGGTCGGGCATGCACACCCACCAGAGCCTGTGGCTTGACGGCGAGCCGCTGTTCTACGACGAAACCGGGTACGCCGGCCTGTCCGACATCGCCCGCTGGTACGTCGGCGGCCTACTGCACCACGCGCCGTCGGTGTGCGCGTTCACGAACCCAACGGTCAACTCGTTCCGCCGGCTCGTCCCCGGTTTCGAGGCGCCGGTCAACCTGGTGTACTCGCAGCGCAACCGCTCGGCGTGCGCGCGGATCCCGGTCACCGGCGCCAACCCTAAGGCCAAGCGCGTGGAGTTCCGGGTGCCGGACCCGTCCAGCAACCCGTACCTCGCATTCTCGGCCATGCTGATGGCCGGCCTCGACGGCATCAAGAACAAGATCGAGCCGCCGGAGCCGATCGACAAGGACCTGTACGACCTGCCGCCGGACGAGTTCGCCAGCGTCCGGCAGACGCCCGGCTCGCTGCCGGAGGTGCTGGCCGCGCTCGAGGCCGACCAAGATTATCTGCTCGATGGCGGAGTGTTCACGCCGGACCTGATCGAGACGTGGGTCGACTGGAAGCGGGCCAACGAGATCGACCCGGTGCGGCTGCGGCCCACCCCGCACGAGTTCGCGATGTACTTCGACTGCTAGCGGCCGAGCGCATCGCGATCCCACCCCGCCGATCTTGCAGTTGTGGTGGCCGGAGCGTCCCGATTTTTGGCGTATGCGGGGCACCACAACTGCAAGATTGACCCGGGTCGGGGTGATCAGACGGTGAAGCGCACGAGCTCGTCGCGCACGTTGCCGGCGGTGACGTCCACGGTCAGCACCTCGCCGACGCCGCGGGCGTAGTACTTGCGCTCCAGCACGTCGGGCTCGAGCGGCGTGGTCTCCTTGGTCATCACCATGCCGGTGTAGGACCCGATCGGCACCGTGGCGTGCTCGGTGACGCTGAGCACCTGGGCCATGTCCTCGGCTTGCCCCTTGTAGAACTCCTGCCGGTAGCGGTCGCCGACCCGCGGCTGGGCCGGCATGATGATGCCCGGCTGGGCGCCGTGGACGCCCGCCTGCCACGAGCCCATGGTGCTCGACACCTTGCCGTTCTCGTACTCCTTGGTGTCCTCGCCGAAATACCAGACGTTGCCGGCGCTGTCCTGGGCGTACCAGTCGAAGGTGTCCTCGACGAGCTTGCCGTCGAGCCGGACGGTGTCGCGGACCTCCACGCACGTGACCCCCATGAGGGTCCGCGTCCTGGTGGTCACCGTCACGGCCGTGGTCTCCAGGCCGTCCTTGGTCTTCGACCGGTAGTCCCGGCGCATGCCGGGCCGCAGCGGGAAGAACGGGTTGTCCACTGTGGTGCCGAACACCGCCGGGTCGATGCGCGGCGCGTACGCCCCGGTGACCGGCGCCAGCGAGCCGGCCGGCGGCGCGGGAGTGCCGCTGGGCTCGACCGTCGTCGGCACGACGGCGGTCGGGCTTCCCGTGCTCCGCGTCACCGACGGCGCCGCCGCGGTAGTACCACCACCGCCGCTGCAGGCGGACGCCGCCAGCGCGACCGACGCGACGATCAGAATCCGCGTACTCCTTCGAGTCATGGCCGCAGCGTCCGCCAGCGCGGCTGAAGGCACGCTGAATGCTCAGGAGCCGTCCGCGAGCACTGGCAGCCGGACCGTCACCCGGGCACCGCCGAGCGGCGACTCCTCGATGGCGGCGCTGCCGCCGTGCGCGCCGACGATCTCGGCCACGATGGCGAGGCCGAGGCCGCTGCCGCCGCCGGCGGTACGCGCACGAGCGTCATCGAGTCGAACGAACCGTTCGAACACGCGGGACCGATCGGCCGGCGAGACGCCCGGCCCGTCGTCGTCGACGTGCAGCACGGCCCAACCGTCCCGCTCGGCGAGCTCGAGCGAGACGCGGTGCCGCGCGTGCTGCGCGGCGTTGTCCACGAGGTTACGCAGGGCCCGGCGGAGCGTACCCGGGTCGCCGTCGACCCGGGCCGCGGAGACGCCGCTGGCGTCGACGGTGAGGGAGTCCAGCTCGCGCAGCCGGCGGGCCTCGGCCAGCACGAGGTCGTCGACGTCGACCGGCCGACGCCGCAGCGGCAGCGCGTCCTCGTCGGCCTGCGCGAGCAGCAGCAGGTCGTCGACCAGCGCCTGCATACGCAGGCTCTCGGTGTGGGCGACACGAGCCAGCTCGTCCCCGTGCTCCGGATGGGCGAGCGCGACCTCGGCGTGCTGGCGGATCGCGGCAATGGGCGACCGCAGCTCGTGCGAGGCGTCCGCGACAAACCGGCGCTCGCGCGTCCGGGCGCGCTCCAACCGTTCGAGCATGCGGTTCATCGTGACCGCCAACCGGCCGACCTCGTCCCGGGCGGGCGGCGGAGGAACCCTGCGGTGCAGCTCCGCCGCGGAGATCGCGTCCACCTCGGCGCGGATCGTGTCCACCGGGGCCAGGGCCCACCCGACCGCGCGCCACGCCGTCGCGCCGACGACAAACAACACCGCTGGCACGCCGATCAGCAGCAGGGCCACGAGCGCACGCGTCGACGCGTTCACGGCGTCGAGTGTGTGGCCAAGGAGAACGGTGCGACCGGCGCCACCGTCGGAGGCGACCACGAGGTACGGGTCGTCGTCGAACGGAACGTCGACCTCGCGCGAGTCGCCCGGGGCGGGCGTGGCCAGCGCGGGGAGGCCGGCGGCGTTGGGCGTCGAGGCGAGCACGCGGCCGGTCGGGCCCAGCACCTGCAGGACGAGATCGTCGTTACCCGCGACGGCGGCCACCGGGTCGCGGCCGTCCTGCAGGACGCGGGCCGCGTCGTCGGCGCGCACCGCGGACGAGGCGCGCACCTCCCGGACGAGCGCGGCGTGCAGGCTCGCCACGAGAACGACGGCACCGAGCAGCAGGGCCACCGCGACGACGGCGACGGCGGCCGCGGTCGTGCGGACCCGGACCGAGCCGCCCATCGCCCGGCCGAACCGTCGAACGGCGTCAGCCACCATCGGCGGCCAACCGGTAGCCCGCGCCGCGCAGGGTTTCGATAGCGGACCGCCCGAAGGGCCGATCGAGCTTGTCGCGCAGATGCCGCACGTAGACCTCGACGATGTTCGGGTCGCCGTCGAAGTCGAAGTCCCAGACATGGGCGAGGATCTCCCGCTTGCTGAGCACCTCGCCCCGCCTGCGCAGCAGGAGCTCCAGCACCGAGAGCTCCCGGTTGGTCAGCTCGAGCTCGGTCGCGCCTCGCCAGGCACGACGGGTCGCCGGATCGAGCCGCAGGTCACCGGCGGATAGCACGGCGGGCCGCTCGTGAGCGCCGCGCCGCAGCAGGGCGCGGAGCCGGGCGACGAGCACCGCGTGCGAGAACGGCTTGGTGAGGTAGTCGTCCGCGCCGGTGTCCAGCCCCTCCACCTCGTCCCACTCGCCGTCCTTCGCGGTGAGCATGAGGATCGGCGTCCAGTTGCCCTCGGCCCGCAGGGTGTGGCAGATCCGGTATCCGTTGACGCCGGGCAGCATGAGGTCGAGCACGATCGCGTCGAACGGCTCCTCGCGGGCGAGCCACAGCCCGTCGGTTCCGGTCAGCGCCACGTCCACGGCGAAGCCGTCCGCGACGAGGCCGGCCCGCAACCCCTCGGCCAGCCGCGGCTCGTCCTCGACCACCAAGACGCGCATCGCACCCATCCTGGGTCACCGTGCCTGAACCCGCGCTGAAGGCCGACGCTAGCCGGGGAGCAGCTTCGCGCCCAGCTCTCGTACGACGTCCACCAACAGTTCGACCTCCACGTCCGTGGTTCGCCAGTTGGAAATGGCCGGGCGCAGCGCGACGCGTCCACCGTAGACGGTCGTCCCGGCGTACACCCGGCCGTCCTCCAGCACCGCGGCGCCGAGCCGGCGGTTGAGGTCGTCCAGCGCCTCCTCGGGCACACCGGGCGGCCGGAACCGGAAGCACACGATGTTCAGCGGCACGTCGGCCAGGCGCTCGAGGTCGGGCGCGTCGTCGACCAGCGCGGCGAGGTGCTGCGCCACATCGAGGTGCCGCTCGACCATGGCGCGGTACCCGGCCCGGCCGTAGGCCGCCAGCGACGCCCAGATCGGCATCGCCCGCGCGCGCCGCGACGACTCCGGCCCCAGC
>DASXRC010000183.1:0-5799 GCA_036506795.1 Micromonosporaceae bacterium | reverse complement strand
CCATCGCTCCTCGGGGACCAGCGGCTGTATGTCGCGCCACCTGAAGGAGCAGACCGAGGCGCTGCTGAAGACCCTCACCCCGCGCGAGGAGAAGGTCATCAAGATGCGCTTCGGGCTGGGGGACGGCTCGGAGCACACCCTCGAGGAAGTCGGCCAGAACTTCGCGCTCACCCGCGAGCGCATCCGCCAGATCGAGGCGAAGGCCCTGCGCAAGCTGCGCCACCCCTCGCGGTCGCGGAAGCTGAAGGCGTTCCTGGAGGGCTCGCGCATCTAGCCGGCGAGCCCTCCGGCCGTGCACGTGCACGTGTCCCGGCCGCAGCCGGTCGGCTGCGGCCGTTTCGTTTCTAGCTGAGCGCAGCGTCCAGCTTCGTCAGCATCTGGACGACGCGTACATACAGACCGCGCACGCGATTGCAGTCTTCCGCGCTCGCCTGCCCGCGACGGCTGATCACGTCGATCGCCGCCGCGCACTCCATCGCGCTGCCTCTGGCCACGGCGTAGTGCCGGCGCTTATCCCTGCGCGAGAGGCGTCCCGCACCCTCCGCGATGTTGAGCACCGAGCTGATGCTGGCCCGCTCGAGCTGATCGCGCAGGATCCGGTGCACTGCCGTCAGTAGGTGCGCGACGAGCGCCTGCGCTTCGAGCGCCACGCGGTAGACGTCCAGCTTCTCGGCATCGAGCGCCGGTACGTCGGTGCAGGTCACGGGAGCGACTGTCGTCATCGAGAACCTCCTTCGGCGGCGCTCAGCGCCGCCCTGCACGACAGGAGGGCGGCGATGAACGACGCCGTGTGAGGTGCACGTGCACGGCCGCTCCCGGACTCTGCACCCGGCGTGACGGCCCGGCATGCGTGTCGGCGGGCCGGCGCGCCGAGTGCTAGTCGCTAGTCCTCTTACTCGGCCGCGCGCCAGCGTTGAGTTTCTGGTTGCCCTATTAACCCATTACGGCGCCATGCACGCCGCGGACGATTCCGAAGCAGACTGCCCGCCATCGACGCGGTTCCCCGGCGCAGTCTAAACCCGCCGTCGTCGGCCCGCCGTGACATCCCTTCAGAGGGACGGCCACCGCACCTAAACGATCTGTCGCACCTCGTCGAGGCTCTTCTTTTTCAGGTCCGGTACGCGGGTATCGGGGGCCGGGTAGCCGACAGGGATCAGAAGAAAGGATCGCTCGTGGCGGGGGCGCCGCAGGATACGGGCCAGGAAACCCATAGGGCTCGGCGTGTGGGTGAGGGTCGCCAGGCCGGCCAGGTGGAGCGCGGCGAGGAGGATCCCCACGGCGATCCCGACCGATTCCTGGACGTAGTAGTTCTTGTGGCGCCGCTCGGTCCCGTCCGCGAGCCGGACCGGCTCGTAGTCGAGCCGGAAGACGACGATGAGGTAGGGCGCGACGGTGAGGAACGGTTTGTGCCAATCCGTCCCCAGCGGGGCCAGGTCATCGAGCCACTCGGCGGTGGCCCGCTTCTCGTAGAACTCGCGCTCCTCCGCTTCGGCCGCCTCGCGGATGCTCCGCTTGACCTCGGGATCTTCGACGACCACGAACTTCCACGGCTGGCGGTTGGCGCCGGAAGGCGCCGTCATGGCGGCCTCGATCGCCGCGTCGATGAGGTCACGGGCTACGGGCTCAGGAGAGAACTCGCGCACCGTACGCCGCCTTCGCATCGCCGCCAGAAACGCGTGCACACGCGCTCGCGACTCCTCCGTGGATACCCGCTCGAAGCTCAGTGGGACGAAGGGATGTGGCATCGGAGTCCCTGAGGTGCGGCTCATGTTAACCCGCGCTGCTCGTCGGCGCGGGCGCGGTGCATCGATCCATCGGCCGTCGGCCGGTCCGTTGACGGCCGCGTGCTGTTCCGGCTAGTGTCGCCGCGTCCATGAACCGGCTGCGGGCGTTCGCGGTGGTGTCGGCGCTTTTCGTCCCGGGGACTGCGCGCGCGCAGGCCCCGGGCACCTGGCAGGCGACCAGCGACATGAAGACACCGCGCGGCGCCCACAGCGCCACGCTGCTGCCGACCGGCGAGGTGCTGGTGGCCGGTGGCTTCGGCAACGTGACGCGAAGGATCGGTCCCATCCTGCGGTCCGCCGAACTCTATGACCCAGGCCCGGGCGTCTGGATCGTCACCGGCGCCATGCTGACGGCTCGCGCCAACCACACGGCCACACTGCTGCCGACCGGGAAGGTGCTGATCACGGGCGGCGGGACCGCCAATGGGTCTGTCACGGCTACGGCTGAGCTCTACGACCCGGCAACGCGAAAGTGGTCTCCGACCGGCAGCATGGGTATGCCCCGCGTCGGTCACACCGCCACGCTTCTGCCGAACGGGCAGGTCCTCGTCGCCGGAGGCAGCACGCCGAGCGGATTCGTGGCGTCGGCCGAGCTGTACGACCCACAGACGGGGGCCTGGACGCCGACCGGCAGCATGATCACGGCGCGCGAAGTTCACACCGCGACGCTCTTGCCGTCCGGACAGGTACTGGTGGCTGGAGGCTTCGTCGACACTGGCGGCATGAGCGCCACGGTGGCCTCCGCCGAGCTCTACGATCCCGCCACGGGGAAGTGGACGGCGACCGACACCATGAGTACGTCCCGGTCACAACACAGCGCAACGCTCCTGCCGACTGGCCAGGTCCTCGTCGCCGGCGGCGAGAGCTTCGTCGCGCCGCAGTCCCCGACATTCCTCGACTCCGCCGAGCTCTACGATCCCGGCACCGGCAAATGGACGCCGGCAGCCAGCATGGGGACGGCGCGAACCTCCCACAGCGACACGCTGCTCCGTACGGGCCAGGTGCTGGTCGCAGGGGGCGATAACGCGACGGCGTATCTCACGTCCGCCGAGCTCTACGATCCGACCACGGACAGCTGGATCGCCACCGGCGGCATGTCCACGGCTCGGACGGTTCACACGGTCACGATCCTGCCCTCCGGCGAAGTGCTCGTCGCTGGAGGGCTGTCCTTCGCGTACCTCGAATCCGCCGAGGTGTACACCCCGAACGACGTCGCGGGAACCTGCTGGACCGCTACGCGGCCGATGGGCACGGCTCGCACCGAGCACACGGCGACGCTTCTTACCGACGGCAGGATGATGGTCGCGGGCGGCAACAACAACGCGAGCGGATGCTGCGCCGGTCTCCTGGATTCGGTCGACGTCTACGACCCGAAGACGGGGACCTGGGCCGCCGCCCGCCCGATGAACGTCAAGCGCTACCGACACACCGCCACGCTCCTCTCCAACGGACAGGTGCTCGTCGTCGGCGGCGTGGACACCAACGGCCTCAATTCGAGATCCGCCGAGCTCTACGACCCGGCGACGGACGCGTGGACGACCGTGGGCATGATGAGCGTCGGCCGGAGCATCCACACCGCGACCCTACTGGCCACCGGCCAGGTCCTGGTCGCCGGCGGCTTCAATGGCTTCTACCTCTCCTCCTCGGAGCTGTACGACCCGTCGACCCGCACCTGGACGCTCACCAGCAACAGCATGACCGCGAAACGGGGATTCCACACCGCGACGCTGCTGCCCAACGGCAAGGTGCTGGTCGTCGGCAACAGCTCCCCGGACGCGTCGGCCGAGCTCTACGACCCCGGATCGGACCTGTGGACCGCGACCGGCAGTCTCAGCGTCGGACGCGCAGCCCACACGGCGACGCTCCTCGCGAACGGCCGAGTCCTGGTCGCCGGTGGAATCCTCAGCGACTCGGCCGAGACGTACAGCCCGGCGACCGGAAAGTGGAAGACCACCGGGAGCCTGGCGGCGCCGCGTTCCGCGCACACCGCGACTCTGCTGCTCACCGGTGAGGTGCTCGTTGCCGGAGGTCGGGGTCCCTCGAGCAGCGGCGCCTCCACCGCCTCGAGTGAGCTCTACAACCCGCGCACCGGCAAGTGGAGGCCCGCGAGCAGCATGGCCGCGGCCCGCGCAAACCACACGGCCACGTTGCTGGCTGGAGGGCAGGTGCTCGTCGCGGGCGGCGTCAACGGCGGCACGGTACTGGCCACCGCCGAGCTGTACAACGCGCTGAGCGGCGGGTGGTGTCCGACCGGCGCGATGAGCACGATTCGGTTCGCCCACAGCGCGACGCTGCTGCCGAGCGGCCGCGTGCTGGTTGCGGGGAACAGCGGGGGGAGCGCGTCAGTGGAGCTGTACGATCCGAGCGCAGGCGCCTGGGCCCTCGGCTCGAGCCTGAACGTCGGGCGCGGCCTGCACACGGCGACGCTGCTGCCGACAGGCCGGGTGTTGGTCGCGGGCGGCACGAGCTGCACGTCTGCCGGCTGCAAGGTCCTCGACTCCGCCGAGCTCTATGATCCGGCCACGGGCGCTTGGACGCCGACGGGCAGCATGACGACCGTTCGAACGGGCCACACCGCCACGCTGTTGCCGAACGGCAGGGTGTTGGTCGCGGGAGGTCTGGACGCGAGCATCAACCCGCTGGATTCGGCCGAGATCTACGACCCGGGAACCGGCGCGTGGACGCTGACGGGCAAGATGGGAGCCGCTCGGTTCAGCCAGACCGCGACCCTGCTGCCGACCGGAAACGTGCTGGTCGCCGGGGGCACCGGGGCCGTCCGCGCGCTCACCTCGGCCGAGCGGTACGACCCGGCGAGCGGTATATGGACGGCGGTTCCGAGCATGACGGTCGGCCGCGTCTACCACACGGCGACCTTGCTTCGGAACGGCAGGGTGCTCGTGGTGGGCGGCGAGAATCAGAGCCTCGACCCTGATGCATCGGCCGAGTTGTACGATCCGGCCACGAGTTCGTGGACGGCGGCCGCGAGCATGGCCACTGCTCGGCAGTTCCACACCGCTACCCTCCTTCCAGGCCGCGAGGTGCTGGTCGCCGGCGGGGCGGGCGGGTCCGGTGGCATTCTCGTCAGCCTCTCGTCGGCCGAGCTCTACGACCCCGTCACCGATTCCTGGACGGCCACCGGCAGCATGAGCGCGAGCAGAGAGGCCCACACGGCCACGCTGCTGCCGACGGGGCAGGTGCTCGCCGCCGGCGGGCCCTATGCGTCGACGAAGACCGAGCTGTACACACCCCCGCGGTAAGCCTGCTGACGATCGAGCGGCGGAGCGGGCCGCAGCCACGCGGACGACTGCGCTCGCCGGCCACCCGCGGCAGATGGTGACGAATCGCAGTCTTGACGCGGGTGGGACGCCGGCGTAGTGTCCGCCGCCGATGATCGTGGGCGTTCCCAACGAGACCGCGCCCGGCGAGCGGCGCGTGGCGCTCGTCCCCGATCTCGTTCCGAAGCTGACGGGGTCGAGCCTCGAGGTCGTCGTAGAGGCCGGCGCCGGGGCCGCGGCCGGGTTCCCGGACTCCTGGTACCAGGAGAAGGGCGCCCGCCTCGAGCGGGACGCGATCGGCGGGGCTGACATCCTCCTCAAGGTCCAGCCACCCAACACCGACGAGATCGCCCGCCTGCGCGAAGGGGCCACCCTCATCGGCTTCCTCCTCCCCTACACGAACGCCGCAGCCATCAAGGCGCTGGCCGAGCGGCGGGTGACCGCCTTCTCGATGGAGCTCATGCCGCGCATCGCCCGCGCCCAGCCCATGGACGCCCTCAGCGCCATGAGCATGGTCGCCGGCTACAAAGCGGTCCTGCTCGCCGCCAACCGGCTCCCCAAGTTCTTCCCCCTCCTCATGACCGCGGCCGGCACCTTGATTCGCCAAGACGCACGGTCCGCTGCGGCCGATAGTGGAGCGAGTACTGCGCGGGTTCGTGCGCTGCGGGCTGATCGAGCATGGCTTCGCCCGCCTTTGGTGCGGCAGGTGCCGGACCAGCGTGCTCTGCCCGTTTTCTTGC
>DASXRC010000182.1:0-40471 GCA_036506795.1 Micromonosporaceae bacterium | reverse complement strand
AGCACCCGCCGGGCCGCCGGTCGCTGCGCGCCCATCCGGTACAGGATGCCGAGCTCCTCGTCGGCGCTCGGATAGCCCACGGTGACCTTCATGAGGAACCGGTCGCGCTGCGCCTCGGGCAGCTGATAGACGCCCTCGGACTCGATCGGGTTCTGGGTGGCCAGCACCAGGAACGGATCGGGCACCGGGTACGTCACGCCGCCCACCGACACCTGCCGCTCGGCCATCGCCTCCAGCAGCGCGGACTGAACCTTGGCCGGCGCCCGGTTGATCTCGTCCGCGAGCACGAGGTTGGACATCACCGGCCCCAGCTCCACGTCGAAGCCCTCCCGCGACGGCCGGTAGATCCGCGTGCCGACGATGTCCGAGGGCACCAGGTCCGGCGTGAACTGGATCCGCGCGAATGTCCCACCGACCGCACTGGCCAGCGTCTGCGCGGCCAGCGTCTTGGCCACGCCGGGCACGCCCTCGAGCAGGGAATGCCCGCCGGCGAGCAGCGCGGTGACCAGCCGCTCGACGAGCCGGTCCTGGCCGACGATGACGCGCTTGATCTCGAACAGCGTCTGTTCGAGGGCCCGGGCGGGCGCGCCCACCGGACCGTGGACGCGCTCCGCGACCCCGCTGGGCACGACGGTCACAGCGCCTCACTCGACGCGCCGCCGGAGTTCGGCTGCTCCGTCCCGCCCGACCCGCCCTGGTCCGGGCAGTCCTCGCGGGCGACACCCACGCTGCCGTCGGCGCCAGGGTTCGGGTGTTCGATGACGACCTCGGTGCCCGACGTGCCGTCGTCCGCGAGCGCGACCCCGCCCGTGGTCAGCGCGGCGGCCGCGCCCGCGGCCGCTACGGCGAGGACGATCAGCCTCTTCCTCTGCATGTCGCTCTCCCTCCTGCGTTTGGCGGTCGAGGCCCGAGGAAAACGGGGGCCAACCCCGGACCCCGACGAGTCCATGGCATCAGGCCGCGCCGAAAACGGACAGAAAACCCAACTAGGCTTCGACAGGTGGGGCTCGGGCGGCTGCTAGCCACCGGGGCGCTGGCGGCGGTCACCGTCGCGCCGGCGGCCGGCTGCCTCGGTGGGCCGGCGGCGCGAAACGAGGCGGCGGCGCGGCCGAGCGTGTCGGCCGACGGCCTGAGCGTGCGGGCGTACGCGGTGCCGGACGGCGCCGCGCCGCACGACGTCGCGCCGGCCGTGGACGGCGGGGTCTGGTTCACCGCGCAGCGCGCCGGCTATCTGGGTCACCTCGACCCGGACACGGGCGCCGTGCGCCGGGTGCCGCTGGGCGACGGCTCGGCGCCGCACGGCGTGATCGCCGGACCGGACGGCGCCGCCTGGGTCACCGACGGCGGGCTGAACGCGATCGTGCGGGTGGATCCGAGGAGCGGGGCGGTGCGGCGGTTCCCGCTGCCGGCCGACCGCCCCGCCGCCAACCTCAACACCGCGACATTCGACCGCACCGGAGCGCTGTGGTTCACCGGTCAGGCAGGGGTGTACGGCCGGCTCGATCCCGCGACCGGCCAGCTCCAGGTGTACGACGCGCCCGGCGGGGCCGGCCCGTACGGCATCGCAACCACCCCGTCGGGCGACGTGTACTACGCGTCGCTGGCCGGCAGCCACATCGCGCGGCTGGACGTGCGCACCGGCGCGGCGACCGTGCTGAAGCCGCCGACCGAGGGTCAGGGCGCCCGCCGGGTGTGGCCGGACAGCCACGGCCGGGTGTGGGTCAGCGAGTGGAACGCCGGCCGGCTCGCTGCGTACGACCCGACCATCGGACGGTGGCGAGAGTGGCGGCTGCCCGGCGACGGGCCGAGGGCGTACGCCGTGTTCGTCGACGACTGCGACCGGGTGTGGGTCAGCGACTTCGCCGCACACCGGCTCGTGCGGTTCGACCCTGCTACCGAGCAGTTCACCCTGGTCGGGTTGCCGGGCGGCGGGGACGTCCGGCAGCTCGGCCGGCCCGGCGAGGTGTGGGGCGCCACCTCCGCGCCGGACCGGCTCGTCGTGGTGCGATACGACCGCTAGGCGCGGGTGACTGTGAACGGCGACGGCATCGTCAGCTTCGCCCTCTGCGATGGCTCCACGATGGACCGCAGGAACCAGAAGTCCTCCCGAAGATGGTCGACTCCAGACGCACCGACCCGGACACGTACAGCGCGGGCGTGTTGAACTCGATCATGCCGTACGCGTTGCGGAACTGCACCCTGATCCGCTCGTCGGACTGGGTGATGCCGCCGACCCGCTAGTGCCACGACGTGAGCGCGGCCTCCGACGCCGCGATCGGGATGTTGAACGTGCTGAGACTCCGACCAGACCCGGTCGCTGGCGCGGCGTCGGCAGTGCTGACCACGGCGGGCGGGTTCCCCGGGGTCCTGGCCGGACAACAAATCCGACGGACTTCACGAGCCTGATGGCTGACCTCGAGGCCAAGATCTTCAGTCGCCTGCCCGACGAGACCTGGTTCCACCCCGGACACGGCAACGACAGCACGCTCGGCGCCGAACGGCCCGCGCTGCCGGAGTGGCGCGCCCGGGGGTGATGACGTTTCCCGGGCGCGCCGCGTGACGTCAAGACACGTTCAGCGCGGTGTCGTCCACGACGAACGATGTCTGCAGCAAGAAGTCCTCGGTGCCGGTGAACTTGAGCGTGACGGTCTGTCCGGCGAACGCGGACAGGTTGAACAACTTCTGGCTGTACCCGGCCGCCTTGTTGAGGTTTGAGTAGGTGGCGATCGTGGTCGAGCCGACGGTCACGGTCAGCTTGTCGTACTGGATCGTGGTGGTCGTCTCGGCGCTGTCGATGTGCAGCCAGAACGAGAGCTGGTAGCTCGTGCAGCCAGACGGCAGGGTCACCGTCTGCTGCAGCGTGTCGGTGTGTGTGGTGCCGTAGCCATCCAGCCACGCGTCCCAGGTGCCGGAGTGCGGCGGCTCACCGCTGGAGCCCCACTGGCCGATCACCCCAGCGGTCGCGGACCAGACCGTGTTGCCCGACTCGAAGCCCGGGTTGCCTAGCTTCTGCCCCGGGTTCGAGCAGGATCCGGCCGGGTTGATGGTCCAGGTGAACGTCTGGCTGGCGGTGGCCGGGGTAGCCGCGCTGTCCCTGACCGTGGCGGTGACGCTGAACGTCCCCGCGGTGGTCGGCGTGCCGGAGATGACCCCGGATGACGCGTTGATCGACAGGCCCGGGGGCAGTCCGGTGGCCGAGAACGTGTACGGCGGGGTGCCGCCAGTCGCGCTGAGAGCGACGCTGGCCGCGGTGCCAACGGCGCCGGTCTGGTTGCCCGGGTTCGCGAGGGCCAGCGCGGAACCCGCGGTGCACGTGGGATCGCCGGTCTGCGCCGGGACGCTGACCGCGTTCCACGCGGCCTTGGTCGCGTTGAACAGCGTGCAGCTGTTCGGCGTCAAGTTCTTGGCCGCCTGCAGCGTCCAAGTGCGGTAGCGCAGGTATGAGCTGCTCGTGGTCTTCATGAGCATCGCGTTGTACATGATCTTCATAGCGTTCTGGATGCCGACACCGGTAACAGTGCTGCCGTTGCAGGTCGGGCTCGTGGGCTGGCCGTTGGTCGGATTCGAGCCCATCGCGAGCAGGTAGAACCAGTGGTCGCCGGGGCCGGCCGCGGCGTGCACCTCCATGGTCGGGACGGAACTCGAGTAGCAGTTCGGATCCCCAACCTGGGACGGGTTGTACATGATGCGGATCGGCCCGGTGCCGACGAGGTTCACCTCCTCGCCCACCTGGAAGTCCGGCGGGTCGAACTGCGACGGCTCGTTCGCGAACCACTCTGTCGCCGCGCCGAACGTGTCGGCCACGAACTCCTGCGTGCCTGAGCGCGAGATGCCGCCAGGCGTGTGGTCGTCGACGCCGTGACCCATCTCATGCGCGAGCACGTCGAGCGAACCGACCCACACCCCGGCCGTGTTGTGCCCGATCTGCACCTGGGTGCCATCGTAGAACGCGTTCTCGTCGTTGAGGCCGACCCGGATCGGCCACGCGCCTCCGGCGCCGTCCATGGCGTTGCGCCCCAGCCACTGGGACAGCATCCGGACCTCGGTCTGCGCGGCGAAGAACGCGTCCACGCAGCCGGTCTCCCGGTTGGTGCCGTTGCCGTTACCCCATAGGTTGTCCGTGCCGCTGAAGGTCACATTGCCCGACGCGTTCTGGCAGGGCATGTTCGTGACGACCGGGTCGCGCATCAAGAATGTGCTGCCGGACTGGGTCGTGTTGATCGTCACTGTCCCGCTGAACGCGCTCGACCCGGTGCCGTTCACGTTCATGACATGCTCGGTCTTGTCGAGGACCCGGCCGGTCAGCGCGTCGACGTACACGCTGAGCCGGCTGACGCCATCGGGACCATTGCCATCCACAATGGACTCCCACGCCAGTCGGGCCGCACCGCCGAGCGCGTACACCACCAGCGTGGTGCCCTCAACCTTGGTCACGGAACGGAGTTGCCCTCTCGCGGTCGCTTCGGCCGTCGGCCGGGAGAGTTTCGGGATGACCGACAGGTTGCCGATCGCGTGGCTCTGCGCGACCGAGTTGGCGAGGATCTGTCCGGCGTTGTTCGTCACGATGACGAAGTCGCCGCCGATCACCCGCAGACCGGCGTAGGTGCGGTCGTACGGAACGTACTGTGTGGCACCCGACGAGATCACCGGCCGCTGGTGGAAGGCGTCGTTCGGGCTCGCGTACAGGAACGCCGGCCGACCGGCGACGAGCGCCGCGGCGCTCTGCGACGCCCGTGCGCTGGGGGATGGTTGCGCGGTGGGCGCGGTGCGGGCCAGGCCGGGGGCTCCACTGGCGACGGGGGTGTCCGCAGCCGCCGGTGTCCCGGCCGCCGCCACGACGACGCCTACGACGAACGCGGCGCTGACGGCGCGCACGGCTCTAGAGACCTTCACAGTTCCCTCCCTTGTGGGGTGACGGCAACTATTGATGTGTATGTATACGCGCCACATGTAGCGTTGGGAATATGCGCGGACGCCGGTGTCGGAAAATCGTCGCGTGGCTGTGGCTCGGGGTCGGGCTGCTGATCGCCACCGGCAGCGCGTCATGCGCGAGCCGGCCAAGCGAGGACCCCGGTCGGCAGGCGAGCGTCACCGCGGGCACGGACTCGCTGCCGCCCATAACCGTCCGGCGCACCGGGGGATTTGCCGGCGTCGACGACGAGTGGGTGGTCGACGTCCGTGGAGCGTGGGTCTCGACGGACACTGCCGGCAAGCGGCGGACGGGCCAGCTCTCCGCGACCGAGGTGGCCGCGGTCCGCGCGCTGGCGACCGACCCGCGACTGACCGCCGAGGCTGGTCGCCGCACCACGCCGACCACGTGCCGGGACGCGTTCGAATATGCGGTCACGGTTGGCGCCACCCGGATCCGCTACGCGGACTGCCCGAGCGACGCCGGCCGACCGCGCGCGACGATCGCGCTGGTCAGCCTGCTCCGGCAAGCCACGGCCTGACACGAGACGGCTCACCGGCATCGCGCGGTGCTACCGGGTGATCTCAACTACACGGACGTTGCGCCCTCGCCGGCGGGGAAGGCTGCAACGTCCGTGTACTTGGGTTGATCAAGAGGGGCGGCCGAGCAGTCGCTCCATGAGGCGCCGCTCCCCCGGCCAGGCCGCGAGCAGCACGTCGCGCGGCACCTGTCGCCCGGCGTACCGCAGCGCCAGCGCGACGACCACGAGGTCGTCGAGCGGCCCGATGACGGGCAGAAATTCCGGGATGAGGTCGATCGGGCTGGCAACCCACAGGCCGGCGATCACGACGGCGACCTTGGCCCGGCGCGGCACCCGCGGATCGTTACGCAGCCGCCGGATCGCCGTCACGCAGTCCGGGATGAACGCGGCGAGGTCCCGCACGATGCCCGGCGGGAGGCGGCGCGCAAGCAGGATCAGCAGCCCCCAGGACGCGACCAGTGTCGCGATGGCGATGGCCAGGCCGACGATCCAGTCACCCACCGGGGACCTGCCGACCGAGCGGGGCGTGCACGGCCTGATAGACCTCCGCGGCGTACCCGTCGAGCGCTTCGACGCACCGCTTGAGGCCGTCCGTGGCCCGTTCGCCCTCCGGTACGCCGAAGATGTCGCGGGCCCGCAGCTCCCGGAACCAGCGGCGGAGACGGTCGAGGCTCTGCTCCTCCTCGTCGAGCTCGGCGACCGTGAACTTGCTGATCCGCCGCTCCTTGGCGATCTCCTCCTCGAACCGGTCGCACTCCGAGGTGAACTCCGCCCACTCCTCGACCCTGGCCGCGTTGAACTCGGCCACCAGCTGCGCGTGGTCCACCGGCGTGCGCGGGGACGCATCCAGCGTCAGCGCCTCACCGTCCGCACGCCGAGTCAGCTGTACGACGCGGTCGAAGCCCTCGCTGAATACCGGCGCGGCGGGCGCCGTCCACACCCCGCCGCCCAGCGAGACGGCGCCAAGCCGGCGCAGCTCACGCCAGACGGCGACACGATGACGCGACGGGCCGGACGGCAACCGGATCACGATCAGCAGCCAGCGCTGGACATCGTCGGACACAGCGATGACTGTAACAGTGGTTACGCAGCAGAGGTAACGGTTCGCGTCGGCTTTCGGGTGCGATAGCGTCGCGTCGTGGCGTTCCGTGGCTGGCCGGCCGAGGCCCTGGAGTTCTACGAGGGGCTGGAGGCCGACAACTCCAAGGCGTACTGGTCGGCCAACAAGGCGGTCTACGAGGAGGCGGTGTACGCCCCGATGGCCGCCCTGCTCGCCGAGCTCGAGCCCGAGTTCGGCGCGGGCAAGATCTTCCGGCCGTACCGGGACGTGCGGTTCAGCGCCGACAAGTCGCCGTACAAGACGCACATCGGCGCGTGGCTGGAGCGCGGCGGGTACATCCAGCTCTCGGCGGCCGGCCTCGCGGCCGGCAACGGGATGTACATGATGGCCGCGGACCAACTCGACCGGTACCGGCGAGCGGTCCACGACGAAGGGACGGGCGAGCAGCTGCGCGCCCTGATGGAGGAGGTCGCCGACAAGGGCATCCGCGTCGGGGGTCACGAGCAGCTCAAGACGGCTCCGAAGGGCTACCCGCGCGACCACCCCCGCGTCCACCTGTTGCGGAACAAGGGCGTGGTCGCCTGGCGAGAGTGGCCGGTCGCCCCGTGGCTCGGCACGGCCGCCGCCAAGCGCCGGGTCGTCGAGTTCTTCCGCGTCTGCCAACCGCTCAACGATTGGCTCGACGCGCACGTCGGCCCGTCCGAGTCCGGCACCTAGCCACCGACCCGCCGCAGTCCCAGGTAGTGGTTCCGGTCCGCCCGGTCGAGGCGCTCGATGGCGTACCGCAACGTAACCCGCGGCATCGTCGCGGCGTACCGGTCGAGGAACCTCACCAACCGCGCGCGGTCCTTCTTGCCCGCCTCCCGCAGCAATCCCCCGGTCGCCTTGCGGACCAGGTCCTGCTCGTCGTCGAGCAGCAGCTCGGCGATCGCGAACGTGTCGGCGACGTCGCCCTTCCGGACGAAGTACAGCGTGCTGACGATGGCCGTGCGGCGGGCCCACATGTTCTCCGAACGCGCCAGCTCGTACAGGACACCGCGCGGCCGGTCGAACAGGTACCGGCCGACCACGAAGGGCGCACCGAGGTCAACCAGGTCCCAGTCGTCGATCCGATCCATGCGCCGGAGGTAGAGGTCGTACAGCTCGGGCGTCGAATTGCGACGGGCCTGCTTGTCCATGACGCTCACGCCGCCGACCCGCGCCTCGCGCATCGGGTGGTCGAGCAGCTCTTCGATCTCGTCCGGCGGCAGGTCGATGAACTCCGTGGCCAGATCGAAGACCTGCCCCATTCGTACGCCTCCCGGCGCGCCCGCCGCCGTCAGCCGCGCCGCGAACGCCGCCGCCGTGAGATCCGTCGGCCGGGCATCAGCCACGGGACGATATCTGTTGTACGCCCCAGCCGTTACCGTCCGGGTCACTGAAGAACACGAAGCCGATGTTGTCGAGCGGATCTCCGCCGGGTGGGACATGGTCCGGCGAGCCGAGGACCTGGATCTCGCTCACGTCAACCCCGCGCTCGACGAGATGGTCGCGCGCCTTATGGAGGTTGGGGACCACCAGCTGCAGGCCCTTGATGGAGCCCGGCGGCATGTCGGCGACTCCCTTACCGATCACGATGGAGCAGCCCGATCCCGGCGGCGTCAGCTGGACGAAGCGCAGGTCGTCGCCGACCCTCGTGTCATGGTCCACATTGAACCCTAGCTGATCGGAGTAGAAGGCCTTGGCGCGGTCGACGTCCGAGACCGGAACGACCACCACCTCCAGCGTCCAGTTCATGATTGCCCTCCATTTCGTAGGTGGTGCAGGACGACCGCCAGGCGGTCGTAGCTTTCGGTGACGCCGCGGACCATCGGGTACCGGAGCACCCGGTCACGGGCTTCGCGGGATGGGTAGCGGAGCGTGCTGGTGAGCGTCGTCGTGACCGCGTACTCGACGAGTTCGTGCGTGATCAACGTCTCGCCCGGATAGGACTGATCGTCGAACACCTCGGTGTACACGAGCCGCTCCGGTGGCACGATCTCGCGGTAGACCCCGCGCTGGCCCATCTCCGAGCCGTCCGGGCCGCGGGACACGAACCGCCATGCGCCCCCGACCCGCAGGTCGATCTCGCACTCGATCAGGTTCCATCCCCGCGCGCCGTGCCAGCGCCGCAGCAGGTCCGGCGTGGTCAGCGCGGCGAACACGAGGTGGCGGGGCGCGTCGAACGCCCGCGTCAGCACGATCTCGGTGTCGGTCGGGGTGGTCACCGCCAGGCCGCCGGTCTGGCTCATTGCTGGCTCGCCGTCAGTTCGCCGAGCAGAGCATCGAGGCGACCGAAGCTCTCCTCCCAGTAGCTTCGGTAATCTTCGAGCCAGTCCTTTGCCGCCTTAAGCGGACGGGCCTCCAGCCGGCAGGGTCGCCGCTGCGCATCCCGGCCGCGCGTGACGAGACCGGCCCGCTCCAACACCTTCAGGTGCTTGGAGACGGCCGGCTGGCTCATCGCGAACGGCGCGGCCAGCTCGGTAACGGTGGCCTCGCCGGCCGACAGCCGCGCCAGGATCGCCCGGCGGGTCGGGTCCGCGAGCGCCGCGAACGTCGCATCGAGCACATCAGGACTCATATCGCATAACCTCGAAGTTTCATAACCTCCTGGTTTTATACAGGCCAAGGGC
The DNA here is from genome assembly GCA_036506795.1 of Micromonosporaceae bacterium. Lineage (GTDB taxonomy): Bacteria > Actinomycetota > Actinomycetes > Mycobacteriales > Micromonosporaceae > DASXRC01. Next base: position 31,310 of record DASXRC010000182.1, on the reverse strand, counting down.
CAGGATTGTCAAGCGTTCGACGGCAGGTGAACTCTTCGTGAACTCCCCGGCAACGGGTCGTCGGACCATTCACGCGGGCGCATGTCCGGCCATAGCTTGTGGCTCATGCCTGCGATCGCAGACCGGACCCAAGTGGCCGGAGCGCGGGACCTGGCCTGGACCCTGCTGGCGCCCCTCGGCGCGCGCTGGCGGCACACCCTCGGGGTCGCCCGGCGTGCCGCGGAGGTCGCCGTCACCCTCGCGCCTCGCGATCGCGAGACGCTACTCGTCGCCGCCTGGCTACACGACGTCGGATACGGCGCGGACGCGCGCGACACCGGTTTCCATCCGCTGGACGGCGCCGCCTACCTGGCGAAGAACGGCTGGCCGCTACGGATCTGCGGCCTGGTCGCCCACCACTCGGGCGCCGCCTTCCTCGCGCGCGTCAACGGCCTCGAGGCAGAACTCGACCGGTACCCCGACGAGCGGTCGGACGTGTACGAAGCGCTGACCTACGCAGACCAGACCGTCGGGGAGGTCGGACAGCCGCTGTCGATCGACGAGCGGATGGCACAGATGTTGGCCCGCCGAGGTCCCGACTCGGCACAGTCCAAGGTGCATCACCTTCGTCGGCCGCACCTGCTGGCAGTGGCCGCCCGGGTCGAGCGGCGGATGGCCGCGGTCAGCGGCGACTAGCGGCGTATCCAGGGACTGCGTCGGACCCCGCTTGTACGGTGACGCGGTGATGTCAATCAGGGATGCATACGTGGAGACGGCCCGCTCGGCCGCGCGGCTGCTCCGGGAGCCGGCCGTGGCCGCGCACTGGGACGCGCCAAGTGCGCTGGCCGAGTTCTCGGTGCGCGGGCTGGCCGGCCACCTAGCGTTTCAGGTTCTGAGCGTGTCGTCCGTGCTGGCCGAACCGTCGCCCGGCGAGCCGCCGATCGGGCTGCTCGACCACTACGGCAACGTGAAGTGGCTCGGCGCCGACGTCAACGACGAGGTCAACGTGGACATCCGGGCGGGGGGCGAGCGGATCGCCGCCGACGGCCCGACCGACCTCGCCACACGCGTCGACGGCGCCGCCCGAGAGCTCACGGCGATCCTGGCCGCCCAGCCCGCCGACCGGGTGGTCAGGCTGCCCTGGACGGGCTGGTCCCTCCGGCTCGAAGACTTCCTCACCACCCGGCTGATGGAGATCGCCGTACACTCCGACGACCTCGCGGTCAGTGTCGGCATCCCGGCGCCCCAGCTGGCGCCGGCCGCGCTGGATCCGGTCCTCGCCCTGCTGTCGCGGCTCGCGGTGCGCCGGCACGGGCAGGCGGCCGTGCTCCGGGCACTCAGCCGGGCCGAGCGAGCTCCGGCGACGATCGCGGCCATCTAGCCACGGCTGCCTGCGCTAGCCGCGGCACCGTTGCACAGGTTGCGGTGTCGGCGCGTCCGGGTCGTGGAAACTCAGACGCCGATCACCTCCCAGGGTCCCCAGATCGCGAACGTCATCCCGCGACCGGCCTGGATGTTCACGAACAGCGTGTGACCGTCCGGGCTGAACGTCGACCCGGCGAACTCGTCGTTGAAGCGCGGCTGCCCGGTCAGCCGGCTCACGAGCCGGTTGAGGGCGATGTCGAACAGCTGCCCACCTCGGGACAGACCGCGGAGGTAGTTGTCGTTGATGTTGTCCTCGCACACCACGAGCGTCCCGCGAGGGCTGGTCGTGACGTTGTCCGGCAGGTCGAGGGTGTCCGGGCCGGGCGACTCGTAGACCAACTGCAGCATCTCCCCGCGGGCGTGGTACGCCCAGATTTGACCGCTGCCGTTGCCGTAACCGTCGGCGATCGGACCCAGGCTGGTTTCGGCCGGGCCGCCGCCCTGGGTGGCGCAGAAGTAGACGACGCCGTTGTCGTAGACCGACCCTTCCAGCCGGGAGAAGAACGCGGCACCCTGGGCCCAACCCTGGCGGGCCACGTGCGTCAGCGCCTGGTCGTTGGTGGTCGGCGCGGTCTGTCCCGGTGTGTAGGGGAACGTCGGCGCCGGGTCCTCGATGTCGACCCACTCGACGGCGTACGTCGCGCGCAGCTGCTGCGCGGCCGCCAGGTTGGCGTTCGGCAGGTCCTTGACTGCGAGCATCTGCAGGCGGCCGTTGTTGTCCAGCCGACCGGTGGCCATCGGGTTCTGTGCCGGGATGTACCGGTAGAAGCCAGACGGGAATCCGAAGTCGTCCTCGGTCAGGTAGAGGACGCCGTCTACGGGGTCGAACGCCACCGACTCGTGCGCGAAACGGCCGGCCGCGGTGACGGGCTGCCGGTCGGACTGCCCGGCCGCGGGCACCTCGTAGACGAAGCCGTGCCGCTGGGTCAGCGGAACGTTGGACACCCCGGTGAAGTCGGGGCCGACGTCCGGTCCGTTGATGGTCTCCTCGCAGCTGATCCAGCTGGCCCACGGCATGCGGCCGCCGGAGCAGTTCATCATCGTGCCGTTGAGGCTCGTGTGGGCGTGCACGACCTCGCCGAACGGGGTCACCTCGACCGTCGTCGTGCCGCCCTGGGCCATCGGGTCGTACGGGGTACCGGGGCCGAACGCGGGGCCGGGGTTGTTCAGCTCGTGGTTGCGAACGAGCAGCACGTTGCCGTTCGGTCCGGCGAACGCGCCCATGCCGTCGTGCCGGCCGGGCAGCCGGGTGCCGTCCTCGAGCACGATCGGGTCTTCGGTGTCGTGGAACGAGCGGTATGCGAAGCCCTCGGGCAGCCATAGCCGTACCTGACCGTCGCGCAGGTCTGGGATCGGCCGCAGCATGAGGAAGTCGGGTTGGGACGGTTCGGCCGCCGACGCACGGTTGGCAAAGCCGAGAAACGGGCCGCCCAGCAATGCGCCGCCGGCCGCGGCGGCCGAGCGCAGGACGGTACGCCGGTCGAGTTCAGGCATCGGGGGGACTCCTCTGTCGCTCCTGCCCGCCCGCGGTCCGGGCGCGCGCCGAATGTGCCGATCCTCCGATGACCGTCACCCGTTGGCAACCGTAAGTTCACCCAGGCGCGGAGGTCCCTAATGTGGAGGCATGCAGACCTGGGACGCGATGAGGGCACGACGCAATGTCCGGGCGTACGCAGATCGGCCCATCCCGGCCGATCTCCTGGACCGGATCCTCGAGGCCGGGCGGCGCGCCCCGTCAGCGGGCAACTCTCAGCCGTGGGACTTCGTGGTCGTCACCGATCGCGACCAGCTCATCGAGCTGTCCAAGGTGTGGACCTACGGGTCGCACGTCGCACGATCGGCCGCCACGATCGCCCTGGTCACGGGCGTGGTCACCGAAGGGCGGCAGCGCGAGCTCATCCAGTACGACCTAGGTCAGGCGACGATGAGCATGATGGTCGCCGCTGCGGACCTCGGCATCGGCACCGGACACTCCTCGGTCGCAGACCAGGACCTGGCGCGCAGCGTGCTCGGTCTTCCCCCGGACCGGTACTGCGCGTACCTGGTGACCGCCGGATACCCCGCCGACCGGCCGCTGCGTCCGATAGCCCGGCCGAGTCGCCGTCCGTTCGACGATGTCGTGCACAGGGGACGGTGGTAGTCGCTAGATGCACCTAGATGCGAGGCATCAGTTTGCATCCAATCGAATCATGGCGCTGTGTCGGGCTGCTCAATGAGGCCTGGCTGCTTCGAAATGACTTCATCAGGTTCGGCCGGGAACCGGCTCGGCGCTGCGTGACGTGGGAGACGGCTGGTTCGTCGCCCGGTCGCGAGTCGCCCAGGCGACCATGAAGACGACCGTCCAGAGCCCCCCGAGGAGCACGGCGGTGACCGAACCACTCGCCGAGTCCCAACCCAGGTAGAGCCGGGCAGCCGAGATCGTCGCCACGCCGACCGCCGCGACCGTCCACGCGGCGACCGCGCGCGACCAGTGTGCGCGCCGGGCCAGCAGCCACGCGAGGGTGCAGAGGCCGGCGGTCACGACGGCGTTCTGGGTGGGGAAGCCCGCCGAGGACGCCGGGTCGGGCTCGGCCGGTTGGGCGAGATCGGCGACCACGGCGAGGACAACGAGCGGGACGAACGCACCCGCGGTGCCCAGCACGCTGACCAGGTCGGATCGCCACGCCCTCGCGCGCCAGCCCAGCACCACCGCAACGAGCGCCACCAGGGCGATCAGGACCGATCCGCGCAGTACCGAGACCACCGTCAGCGCGGCGTCCGTGACCGCGCCGGACCGTCGCGCCGCGATCCAGTTCGCGATCGTGCTGTCCACCAGCGACAGTCCACTGTGGCGTACGACGGCGCCGGTCAGCCAGGCCAGCCCGAACCCCACGACAAACAGCAGCGCGACGCCGGCGGCCAGGTTGATCAGCAACGCCCAGCCGGTGCCGATGTGCATCGAGAGCAGGAAGAACAGCACGCCGTACCGCTGGGCGAGCCAGCGGAGCGGAGGCAGTCGCGCGGCGCGGGCGAGCAGCGCCCGCACCGGATCGGGATTGCGGCCGAGCCACCGACCGACGAGAACGATCGAGATGACGGCCACGAGCAGCACGATCACGGTGCCGGTGGCCCGGCCGAGAACTCGCGAGGCCGTCTCGTACGACGTGCCGGCCAGGTACCCGACCAACACCGAGGCCGTTACCCAGGTCGCCACTCCGACCACATTCCATGGTGCGAACCGCCGGTACGGCATGCCGGCGCTGCCGGCCAGCCGCGGCAGCAGCGTGCGTACGAACGCCACCCAGCGTGCGGCCAGCACCCCCCGCCCGCTAAGCCGATGCAGCATGGCGTCCGCGCGGGCCCAGCGGTGCTCCCCCACCCGCCGGCCCAGCCGGCTGGCCCGGATTCGCGGCCCGTAGCGTCGGCCGCTGCGGAACGCGAGCGCATCGCCGAGCACGGCCGCGGCGACCATCACGACTACGGTGGGTAGCAGCCGCAGGGTGCCCAGGTACACCAGGAAGCCAACCGTCAGCAGAGTGGCCTCGCCCGGCAGGACCAGGCCGATGATCGTCGCGGTCTCGGCGGCCACGATCAGGGCGGCGACGACGTACACGAGCAGCGGCGGTAGCTGCTCGAGCAGCCTCAGCAGGTCGTCCACCGCGCGCCCCTCACGTAACGAGCATGCCAGGCCCGAGCGACCCCGCCGCGGTACAGTGATCACGCGCACGGGAGTATGGAGGCGTGCGGTCCCGTTCCGATCTTCGCAACGTCGCCATCATCGCCCACGTCGACCACGGCAAGACGACCCTCGTCGACGCCATGCTGCGACAGGCCGGCGCATTCGCGAAGAACCCGGCCAGAGCCGATCTGGTCGATCGGGTGATGGACTCGATGGATCTGGAGCGGGAGAAGGGCATCACCATCCTCGCTAAGAACACCGCGGTGCGGTACTCGCCGGCCGACGGCGAGGACGTGATCATCAACATCATCGACACGCCCGGGCACGCCGACTTCGGCGGCGAGGTCGAGCGGGGGCTGACGATGGTCGACGGCGTGCTCCTGCTCGTCGACGCGAGCGAGGGGCCGTTGCCGCAGACTCGCTTCGTGCTGCGCAAGGCCCTCCAGGCGAGGCTGCCGATCGTGCTCGTGATCAACAAGGTGGACCGGCCGGACGCGCGCATCAAGCAGGTCGTCGACGACACGTACGAGCTCTTTCTGGACCTCGACGCCGTGGAGTCGCAGATCGACTTCCCAATCGTGTACGCGTACGCGCGCGGCGGCGTGGCCTCGCTCACCCAGCCGGACGACGGCACCGTCCCGACCGACTCGGCCACGCTCGAGCCCCTGTTCCGCACGCTGCTTGCGACGATCCCGCCGCCTGCATACGACGAAAGCGCGCCGCTGCAGGCGCACGTGACGAACCTCGACGCGTCGCCGTTCCTCGGCCGGCTCGCGCTGTGCCGGGTACGTCAGGGCACCATCCGGAAGGGACAGACGGTCGCCTGGTGCCGCGCGGACGGATCCGTTGAACGGGTGCGCATCTCTGAGCTGCTGATGACCGAGGCGCTCGAGCGCAAGCCGGCCGAGGAGGCCGGCCCCGGCGACATCATCGCGGTCGCGGGCATTCCCGAGATCATGATCGGGGAGACCCTGGCGGATCCGGCCGACCCGCGGCCGCTGCCGCTGATCACCGTCGACGAACCGGCCATCTCGATGACCATCGGCACGAACACCTCGCCCCTCTCCGGCAGGGTCAAGGGTGCGAAGCTGACCGCGCGACTGGTCAAGGACCGCCTGGATCGCGAGCTGGTCGGCAACGTCTCGCTGCGGGTGTTCCCCACCGAGCGGCCGGACACGTGGGAGGTGCAGGGCCGCGGCGAACTCGCCCTGGCGATCCTGGTCGAGCAAATGCGGCGCGAGCAGTACGAGCTGACCGTCGGCAAGCCGCAGGTGGTCACGCGTGAGGTCGACGGCCGGCTCTGCGAGCCGGTCGAACGGCTGACCATCGACGCCCCGGAGGAGTACCTCGGCGCGATCACCCAGCTGCTCGCCACCCGCAAGGGCCGGATGGAGCAGCTCGTCAACCACGGCACCGGTTGGATCCGGATGGAATGGTTGGTCCCCGCCCGCGGCCTGATCGGGTTCCGCACCGAGTTCCTCACCGAGACCCGCGGCACCGGCATCCTGCACCACGTCTTCGAGGCGTACGAGCCGTGGTTCGGAGAGCTGCGCACTCGACCGACCGGTTCGCTCGTCGCCGACCGTTCCGGCGTCGCCACCAGCTTCGCGATGTTCAACCTGCAGGAGCGCGGTTCGCTGTTCGTCGAGCCGGGCACCGAGGTGTACGAGGGCATGATCGTGGGCGAGAACTCCCGGGCCGACGATATGAACGTGAACATCACCAAGGAGAAGAAGCTGACGAACATCCGCTCCTCGACCGGCGAGGAGCTGGAGCGGCTCGTGCCGCCCCGGCGGTTGTCGCTGGAGCAGGCGTTGGAGTTCTGCCGCGAGGACGAGTATGTCGAGGTGACGCCCGCGGCGGTGCGGCTGCGCAAGGTGATCCTGGACCAGACGGTGCGGGGCCGCGCCGCCGCCCGCCGCAAGCAGTCGGGCTGACCAGGGTTTGGCTGCCGCGACGGCCGGCGGTAGGCTCCGGCGGTACCTTGCCCCTACCGGAGTACGGACCATGCCTGTCCTCGCCCGCGCCGGCGCCTGCCTGTGCGTCGAGCACGAGCCTGGGTCATGAGCCGGACGGCCAGGACCCAGCACAATCACCGCAAGCCAATCGGCTCGTACGACGACGAGCTCACCAAATGGCGACGGATCGCACTCGACAAGCAGCTGCCGAGGCCTCGTTTCCCCGCCGGTCTCGCCGTCCCCTCCACAGTGGCCCTGTGGTGCCTCCTGATCGTCAGCGTGGGCTGCATGACGTACTCGGCACTGCCGGCGAAGCGGGCGGTACCTCAGGCGGTGATCGAGTCCCAGCGAGCCCTCGTCTCCACGCTGGCGCATCGTCTGACGGTGGCCGCGTCGCGCGACGCCGACGAGCTCGCCGCTCTCGCCGCACGGTATGACCGGGACCGGGCACACGGCGCAGCCCTGGTCACCACCCGCAAGGGGGTGACCTGGCGTGGCGGCCTCGCCATCATCGACGGTCCGAAGCGGACGCCCATCGCGCACTCCGGCGAGCCGATCGACGTAAGAACGCTTCCCGTGGAGTCCGGTCGGCCCGCGGCCATCGCGGTCCCGTACGCCGACGGCGCCGCACGGCTCGTGTTCAGCGTCCCGCTCGCCGACGGCCGGGTGCTCGTCGGATCCGCCATGCTCGGGCTGCGAGCCCTCCAGCTGGACCCCGAGTCGCGGCAGTCCATGATGTACGCCGTCGGCGGCAAGACGCTGATCCACAGTCAGGGTCGATCGCTTGCCGCCGGGGACGCCGCGCTGCGGTTAATCCCCAAGGCCGTTCAGGGAGCCGCCCGGCACTCGCACAACGTCGTCGGCAAGGTCATCCGCGTCGACGGGTCGTGGCGCGCCCCGATGGCCACAGCGGCGCCGGTCGGTTCGCTCGGCGCACACGTCGTATCGGTGGTCTACGTCGCCCGGGTCGGTGGTTTCGTCTCGTGGACGGGGGTCGCCTACGGTGGCTGCCTGTTTCTGCTCGCCCTCATTGGGTTTGTCCTGATCCGGCTCGCTCTCGTGCTGCCAACCCAGACCGTGCTCGGCTACGCCAAGGCGGCCGCCTGCGGCGAGGCGGTCACCATCGGCCGGGCTCCTCCGACGTCGGAGGCCCGGAGGCTGGCCCGAGCCGTCAAGCGGATCGGGAACGGACGAGCACGTCCCGCGAAGACCGCTCGGACCAGGGGAACCTCGTCGTCGACCATCGTCGCGATTGCCTGCCTGACCATGCTCGCCTGGGCGGCCGGCGCGTTCGTCGTGCTCGGCTCGGGTGCCCAGGGCCTACCGAGCCAGGTCATGGCGGACGAACAGAACCTGACCGAGGACGTGGCGAACGCCGTACGCGACACGCTGGACCAGGGACTGGTCGAGCTAGGGTCACTTGCCGCGGCCCACGCCACCAAGGATCCGGCCGCGATGGAACCCGTGCTGGCCGACTTTGCCGAGGATGACCAGCGCTTCCGGAGCCTCTACTTGGTCGACCGGCGGGGACACGTGACGTCCCGGGTGGGACACGACCCGGAGCGCTCAGGTGGGATGCTGCCCGCGAGGCCCGCGATCCTCCTCGACCGGCACAACAGCCGTATTCCACTGGTGCTGGCGGCGACGAGGTTCTCCGCCGAGTACTTCCTGGTCGGAGAGTACGACGTCAAGCACCTCGTCTCCGTGCTCAAACGCAAGTCGGGTCGGCTGCGAGTCATCGACGACCACCAACGGACGATCCTCGACACTGAGGGCTACCGGGTCTACCAGCCCGTCTCCAAGACGCTCGCGACCGCCGGTGCCGCGGCCCTCGGTCCAGGGTACGAAGCACGGATCAGCCGGGTGGGAGGCGCTCATCGATTGGTGTCGTCCGCGGCGGTCGCGGGTGACCAGGCCGCCACGGCGTTGCACTGGGCGGTCGTCTCCGAACGCGGTGTCGCGGACTTCGCCCTGCCGCGTAACGACACCCGCCAGGTAGCCTGGCTGCTCGCCCTCCTGACGGCAACGGTCGCCGTTGCGGTATGGAGCTGGCACCTCGTCGTGCTGATCCGTCCACTTCGGCGGGTCGCCAACGCGGCCGAGCGTCTGGTCGCCGGCGACGTCTCCGAGGCGATACCACCGTCCAGGCTGGACGAGATAGGCGCAATCGCGATGTGCCTCGACATCTGTCGCCAGGCTCGCGTCCACGGCCCGGACCGCCTGGCCGGAGCGCTACGCCTCCGCGGCGCCGGCAACGATTTCACGCAGGTGATGGAGAAGATCCCGCACGACCGGTCGGGTGAGGGCGGTCTCCACGCCGCTCGGGAGCAGCTGAGATGATCTTCGTGTACCTCGTCTTCGTCGTCTGGTGCCTCGGGCTCCTGGCGGCCGGCATCGTGGAGCAGCGCAATCACCGGGTGAATCTCCGCGCGATACCCGCGCGGATCCTCGTCAACGGCATCCGCGGCAAGAGCTCCATCACCCGGTTGTGTGCCGGCGCGCTGCGCGGCGGTGGCCAGGTCGTCGTCGGCAAGACCACCGGAACCGCCGCGCGATTCATCTACCCCGACGCGAGCGAGGAGCCCGTATACCGCAAGTTCGGTCTCGCCAACGTCATCGAACAGGTAGCGATCGTCCGCCGCGCCACTGCCTTTCATCCGGACGCGCTCGTCATTGAGTGCATGGCCGTCACGCCGGCGCTGCAAGAGATAAACGAGACCAAGCTGATCCAGTCGACGATCGGGATCATCTGCAACGTCCGCGCCGACCATCTCGCCGAGATGGGGCCGACGCTGGAGCACGTCGCACGCTCCCTGAGCCGGTCGATACCGGTCGGCGGGGTCTGCGTGACCGCGGAGAAGGAGCACATCGAGGTGCTCCGCGAGGAGGCGCGCCGGCGGCGTTGCCGCCTGATCGAGGTGAACCCGGAGTCTGTCACCGACCACGAGATGGCCGGCTTCGGTTGGATCACATTCAAGGAGAACGTCGCCATCGCGCTCGCGGTCGCCCAACTTCACGGGGTCCGGCGGCGCGATGCGCTCGCGGGCATGTGGACGGCACCGCCCGATCCCGGAGTGCTGCGCGTGCAGGAGATCCTCGTAGGGGGCCGGCATCTGAAGCTCGCGAACGTCTTCGCCGCGAACGATCCGGAGTCGACGCTGATGAACGTCCGCAGCCTGCAGAGGCAGCGCGCGATCGCCCGTCCACTGCACATGATCATTAACTGCCGCCCCGATCGCATCGAGCGCAACGGGCAGATGGGCTCGTTGACCGAGGCGATCGACCCCGATCGGGTCATCCTGATCGGCGAACCCACACGCAGCGCCCGGGCCACGATTCCCCCGGCGTACCAGTCACGGGTCATCGACCTCGGCGGCCGACGCCCGCCGGCGCACATCCTCCGGCAGATCGTCCGGGGCGTCGACAGATTCGCGTCCCTGATCACGGTCGGGAACATCCACGGCCAGGGCGAACTGCTGCTCGCCGAGTTCGAACGGTACGAGGCTCCGCCCGCGGCGATCCGGACGATGCCGAGGCAACTCCGGTGGAGAGAGCACATGTCGCGAGTGGGGAGGCCATGGTGATTGGCGGGGAGCTGAGCCCCGAGATCGCGACGCTGGGTCTCGGCATCGGGCTCGTGTTCGCGCTGATCTGCTACCTGACGACCAACCTGTCGCCGGGCGGGATGATCACGCCCGGGTGGATCGCGTTGACGCTGGTCCAGGACGCCTGGCAGATCCTCGTCATCGTGGGCATGACCTTGCTGACGTTCGTCCTGACCAAGGTGCTTCAGGCCGCCGTCATCCTGTACGGGAAGCGCCTCTTCGCGGCGATTGTGCTGCTCAGTGTGCTTCTCCAGCTCACGCTCTTCGTGATCATCAAGCGCGACGTACCCCTGCTGTTCACGCACCAGACACTCGGGTTCATCGTGCCGGGACTCGTCGCGTACCAGTTGGTGAGGCAGCCGCCGGTGCCGACGGTGCTGGCCACCGCCGCGGCATCGGCGGGGACCTACGTCATCATGATCAGCGGCATCCTCGCGGGCGCCGTTCCGGCGCTGTAGAGAACGGTGAGTGATCGGCACATGGCGGACAGCGGATCCACGAGAGGCGGGGGCGGCACCTGGCTGGTCGCCGGCATCGTCGCCTGCCTGGTCGTCGGTCTCGGCGTCGTCGTCGCGGGATGGCGCATGAGCCAGGGTTCCTCGGCCGACGAGGCAGCCGCCGACTCGGTCGGCTTCGGCAGCGACGCAAGCGCCGAGGAGGCGTACACCTTCGAACGCGCGCCGCATCCCGCGCGAACGCTCGTCCGGGACAAGACTGGCGCGGTGCGGGCAGTCTTCACCGATGGCGCGCGCACGGTCCGGTTGACCGGGCCTTCCCGGACCTTCGCGGAGCCCGCGTTCACGAAGGCCAACGTGACGACCGACGCGTGGGTGCGCCTTGCTCCGCGGGCGTGGCACGAGGGCGCGGAGAAGGAGGGGTGGTTCACCTCCTGGCTTCGCAAGGCCCGCCGGGACGAGAGCCCCGATGTGCTCACGGTGGCTGTGCAGTACCTCAAGGACGCGCCCGACAAGGTCGACGAGAAGGGCGTGCGCTTCGCCGGCGACGCCGACTTCGGACCGGAGTCGGACCGCGATCCGGACGGGCGGGCCGAGAACTCGGACTTCAATGACTATCTAGGTATTCCGTGGGACTTCCCGGATTCGGGCAAGGTCGACCCGAAGCCGGACCGGTACGGCTTCCTCGACTGCTCGGGGTACCTCCGGCTCGTCTACGGCTACCGGCTCGGCTACCCGTTGCGCAGGGAGAACACCCCAGGGGTCGGCCTGCCCCGGCGGGCGTACGCGATGTCCAAGTTCGGTCCCGGCGTGGAGGTCATTCCGAACCGCGACCGACCGGCGCGCGACTACGACGTGCTGCAGCCGGGCGACTTCGTCTTCTTCGACGTGGACGCGGCCGACGGCTCGCGGATCGACCACTCCGGCATCTTCATCGGGGTGGACAGCCGCGGGCACTACCGGTTCGTCTCGAGCCGGACCAAGGCCAACGGACCCACCATGGGTGACGCCGGCTTCGCGGCGATCCTGGACGGCGGTGGCCACTTCTCGGTGACGTTCCGCAATGCCCGCCGCCTCTGATTCAGTCGATTCAGTCCTTCACCGCGACCAGGCCGAGGAGGTCGGGCAGGCCGCCGGCCGGGCCGTCCTCGGCCACGTTGACCAAGCGCAGCCCGGCCTTCACTACGCCGCCGAGCAGGTCAGCCAGTGTCGAGTGCCAGGCACCGACGCGCGCCCGGACCCCGTGTGGCGCCCATCCCTCGAAGCTGCGATCCCGAACGACGTAACGCGGGTCGATGACGACCCGTGAAGGGTCGCTCCGGTCGGCGAACGCGCCGGTGAAGCACGGGTGGACGCCAATGTGCACGAGCCTGCCGCCGGGGCACAGCGTCCGGGCCATGTCGGCCAGCACCGCCGGATAGTCGGGCACGTCGGTGTGGGCGATCGTGCAGACAGCCAACGGCAGGGCACCCGAGGCGATCGGCAACCGGGCGGCGTCGGCCGCGGCGACCGGCAGCCGGGCCCGCGCATGCCGCAGTTGACCGAGCGACAGGTCCACCCCGAGCGGCGTCCAGCCGAGCTCGCGCAGCACGGCGGCGTGGACGCCGGTCCCGCAGCACACGTCCACGCACCGGCCGCGGCCGCGGCCCACGAGGTCGGCCAGCACCGCCCGCACCCGGTCCGTGTGCGCGGCCGCGGCGCCCCCCAGGTAGGCCTCGTACCAGTCGGCGTACGCGTCGTACGCCGCGACGGTCGTCACCGGGCCAATCTAGTGGGGGGCGCTACCCTCGACGACCGTGACGTCGCGCATCGCAAACCTCGAACCCGAACTCGCTGCCGTCCCGGGCACGGTGTCGGTGTGGCACGGCCCGGTCGGTGGGCCGCCGGCGTACGCCCGCAACCCCGACACCACCCACTACGCGGCCAGCACCATGAAGGTGGCGGTGCTCGCGGCCCTGTACCGAGCGGCCGAGGCCGGCGCGGTGGACCTCGACGGCGAGGTGCCGGTCCGCAACGAGTTCCCGTCGGCGGCGCCGGGCGCGCCGACGTTCGGCTGCACGCTGGAGTACGACAATGACGACGAGGTGTGGGCCCGCGTCGGTGCGACGGCTACCCTGCGCTGGCTGGCCCGGCGCATGATCATGCGGTCGAGCAACCTGGCGACCAACCACGTCATCGCGCACGTCGGGCTGCGCGCGGTTGCGGCGGTGTGGCGCGAGGCGGGTGCCCGGCACAGCGTCACCAGCCGCGGCATCGAGGACTACGCGGCGCGGGACGCCGGGATGGACAATCTCGTCACCGCGGCCGACCTCGCCGCGCTGTTCGGGTCGATTGCGTCGCACGCCATCGCCGGGCCGGACAGCTGCCGGGCCATGCTCGAGGTGCTGTTCGCGCAGGAGCACCGCGAGGATCTGGCCGCCGGGCTACCGACCGGCACCCGCATCGCGCACAAAAACGGCTGGGTGCAGGGGGTACGCCACGGCGCCGGCGTCGTGTTCCCCGACGACGCCCCGGCGTATGCGATCGTCGTGTGCACCACCACGGAGCTCGCCGACGATGAGGATGGCGACGACGAGGCGTGCCGGCTGATCGCGCGGATCTCCGCGGCGGCCTGGGCCGACCGGTGACCCGCGACCGGCGAACTCACTCCAGCAGGTTGTCCCGCAATGCGCGCAGGACCTCGTCGTCGAGGCCCAGCCCCTCGCGCAGGTACGCGTCGAACGAGCCGTACCGCGTGGCCACCTCGTCGTACGCCGCGTCCAGGTACTCCTCTCGTGCCTCGAGCATCGCCCGGATCGCGTCGATGTCCGCCTCCGGCCGCCGGGCGAGCAACCGGTCCAGCAACATCCGCTGGCCCTCCGCGGTGAGCTCGTTGGTGCGCAGGTAGTCACGTCGGATGGCCGCCCGGTCCACGCCCAACGCGGTCAGCACGATGACCGTCAGCCAGCCGGTCCGGTCCTTGCCGACGCTGCAATGGATCAGCGTGGGCAGGTTCGCGGGATCGGCCAGCGCGCGGACCGCCCCGGCGAACCCGGCGCGAGCCGCCTCGCCGGACACGAACCATCGGTAGATGTCGGTCATCGCGGCCGGGGTTCCGTCCGCCAGGCGGCCGGCGTACCCATTCAGGTCCAGGCCCTGCCACGCCGCGGCGACGTAGCCACTGATCGCCGTGAACGACGGGTGGTCCGGGTCGAAGACCGGAATGTGGATCACCCGGGGTTCGGGAGTCGGCAGCCGGCTGGGCGGCGCGGCCACGATCTCGGACTCGTGCCGCAGGTCCACCAGACAGGTCAGCGCGAGCGCGGCGAGCACCGGCACGTCCTCGTCGGTGAGCCGACCCAGTGCGCCGGCGCGGATCAGGACCCCGCGGCGTACCCGCCGGCCGTCGGCGGTGACCAAGCCGCCGACGTCGCGCGCGTTCGGCGCTCCGGCCAGCTTCCACTCCACGCTCCGCCCTCCCGGGTCGTTCACCCCGAGGATAGGGTGCCCGATATGGCGATCACCGCGGTGCGTACGCACCGGCTCTCCGCCCGCCTGCACACCCCGTTCGTCACCGCGCTGCGTCGTACGAACGCCGTGGAGACGCTCGTCGTGGAGGTCGTGGACGGCGACGGGCGGACCGGTTTCGGCGAGGCCCCGCAGGTGTGGAAGGTGACCGGGGCGTCGCTCGCCGGCTCGGAGGCGTGCGTGACCGAGGTGCTCGGCCCGTTGCTGACCGGCCGCGACCCCGACGACCTCGAGGCCCGCTGCCGGGAGGTGCGACGCGCGGTCGAGGGCAACGAGGCAGCGAAGTCGGCCGTCGACGTGGCCCTGCACGACCGCGCCGCGCGGCGGCTAGGCGTGCCGCTGGTGCGGCTGCTGGGTGGTGCGACGCTGCGCGTACCAACCGATGTCACGCTCGCCGCCGGCGACGCGGAGGCCCTCGCCGGCGCGGCGAAGGAGCGGGCCGGCGAGGGGTTCGCCGTGCTGAAGGTCAAGGTGGGCACGGATGCGGCTGGGGACCTGGCCCGGGTACGCGCGGTGCGTGCCGCCGTCGGCCCTGGTGTGCGCATCCGGCTCGACGCGAACCAGGGTTGGACGCCGCGCGAGGCGGTCCGAGTGATCCGCGGAATCGAGGACGCCGACCTCGACATCGAGCTGGTTGAGCAGCCGGTGCCACGGTGGGACCTGGACGGCCTGGCCTGGGTGAGCGAACGGGTCAACGTCCCGATCCTCGCCGACGAGGCGGTCTTCGGCGTTCGCGACCTGGTCGAGGTCATCCGGCGCCGGGCCGCCGACATGGTCAACGTCAAGCTGGCCAAGTGTGGTGGACTCGGCCCGGCGCGCACGCTGCTCGACGTCGCCGACGCCCACGAGATGGGCACGCTCGTGGGCTCGATGATGGAGAGCCCGATCGGCGTCGGAGCAGCCGCGAGTCTGGTCGCCGCGCACGGGACGACAGCGGTGTCCGACCTGGACGCGGCGTGGTGGCTCGCCGCGAACCCGGTCCGGGGCGGGTTGCGGTACGCCGGTGCCACCGTCGAGCTGCCCGACGAGCCCGGGCTCGGGATCGCCGGCCTCGAGTCGTAGGCAATGACCGAATCTTGCTTTGCCGACCGGCGGTTTCTTTCGTAAGCTCCCGACGTGGAGGCTGGTGGGACCGCGGTCGTCGGCGTCGCCCTCGCGACGCTCTGGGAGCGGCCGGAGCGGATCCGGCCGATAGATGCCCCGGCTCTGACGCGGGTCACCGACATCCGACGCTGGGTGGCCGGGCTCGTTCCGGATCAGCAGATCGGCGAGAACGTCCTCAGCCAGCTGTTGCTCGGCGAGCGGGTTCTCCTGGAAGAGGTACGCGAGGACGGCTGGGCCCGCGTGGTCGCGACCGAGCAGCCGGCGGCCAAGCTCGACCCGCGTGGCTACCCGGGTTGGCTACCGAGCGAGCAGCTCGTCGACGAGTCACTCGACGACGGCCGCACGGGCGAGCGGGTCGTGGTGGACGCTACCGCGACCGCCCTGCGCGACTCGCCCGACGGGGACGTCGCGCTGCCGGGCGTCATCATGGGGACGCCGCTGACGGCCGCCGGCCCGGCGTACCGCGGTTGGCGTCCGGTATGGGTGCCCGGGCAGGAACGCCCGCTGTGGGCGGTCGCCCGCGACGTCGTGCCGCTGCCGACGCGGCCACCGGCCGCCGAGGAGGTTGTCGCGGTCGCCGGCCGGCTGCTCGACGTGGCGTACGTGTGGGGCGGTCTCTCGGCGTACGGCATCGACTGCTCGGGGTTGGTTCACCTCGCCTGGCGGCGGTTCGGGGTCCGGCTGCCGCGGGACGCCGACGACCAGGCGGCCGCGACCACGCCGCTGGCGCTCGGTGACGAGCGCCCGGGAGACCTGTACGTCTTCGCCCGGCCGGGCCGGCCGATCCACCACATCGGGTTCGTCGCGGCGCCACCCGACCGCTCCGGAAGCCGCCGCATGCTGCACGCCTGCTACACCCGTCGCCGGGTCGTCGACGAACCGCTGGCCGGCGTGCGGGCGGCCACGCTCGTGGGCACCCACCGGGTGCCCGTCACGGTCTGACCCGCTCGAGCCTCCGTTCCCAGGAGGTCTTCAGCACGCTGGCGACCGTGGCGATGGCCAGCGTCGCGAGGATCACGCTCAGCGACAGCCAGATCGGAATGTGCGGGGCCCACGCGACGTGCTCGCCGCCGTTGATGAACGGCAGGTTGTTGTCGGCGAGCGCCTCGAGAACGAGCTTCACCCCGATGAACCCGAGCACGACGGCCAGCCCCACCGACAGGTAGACGAGCCGGTCGAGCAGCCCGCCGAGGAGGAAGTAGAGCTGCCGCAGTCCCATCAACGCGAACACGTTCGCGGTGAAGACGAGGTACGGCTCCTCGGTGATCCCGAAGATCGCCGGAATCGAGTCGAGCGCGAAGATCAGGTCGGTGGTGCCGATCGCGATCATCACGATCAGCATCGGGGTGAAGATCCGGCGGCCCCGTGGCCCGGTCGTGGTCACGCGAGCCCCGTGGAATCCCTTGGACAGCGGCAGGGCCCGCCGGCTCCACCGAATGAGCACGTTCTCCTTGAAGTCCTCGTCGCTGGTCTCGCCTTGGCGGGCCAGGTTGATCGCCGTGTAGATCAGGAACGCGCCGAAGATGTAGAAGATCCAGGAGAACTCGCGCACGAGCGCGGCACCGGCCGCGATGAACGCGCCGCGCATGACGAGGGCCAGCACGATGCCGATGAGCAGGACCTTCTGCTGGTACTGGCGCGGCACCGCGAACCGTCTCATGATGATCACGAAGACGAACAGGTTGTCAACCGACAGGCTGTACTCGGTTAGCCAGCCCGTGTAGAACTCGCCGGCATGTCTGGCCCCGGAGACGAGCCAGATGCCCACACCGAAGATCAAGGCCAGCGCGACGTAGAACGTCACCCACAGGGCGGACTCGCGGATGCTGGGCTCGTGCGGCCTGCGCCCAATGATCATCAGGTCGGCGAACAGCACGGCGGCCATGACGACCAGAGTCACGGCCCAGACCCAGGTGGAGACGTTCAAATCGGTAACCTCCGGCAGCTACGGAGCGTCGCCGGAGGTCTCTTCCGCCGCGGCGTCCGTGGGGTGGACGCCGAGGCCGGCGGTCCCGGATCGCCGCCCGGCCCGAGCCGGTCGGCGACCGTGTTGACGACACCGCCGCGAGGGAATACTCCCCTCCTCCGGTGACCATTGTGGCGGACCCGGACCTCGAGGCGCACGTTGGGGTGGATCTCGCCACAATCGACGGTTGCCGACTCCCGATGCCTGGAGGCCGCGACCTCGGTGTACGTGCTCCCAGGCGGGCCGGGTGTCGGCCCTGGGTGGCGAGCACGGCGGCGGGCGTGCGAGGCTGCCCGCCATGGTGCTCGAGGTTGCGCTCATCGACGTGATCCCCGGCCAGGAGGGCGCCTTCGCGGCCGCGTACGCCAAGGGCCGCGAGCTCGTAGTGACGACGCCCGGCTGCCGCTCGGTGCGGATGACCCGCGGGATCGAGTCGCCGTCGCGGTTCGTGCTGCTCGTGGAGTGGGACTCGGTGGACGCGCATCAACAGAACTTCCGCGCCACCGATCGGTTCACCGCGTGGCGGGCGCTGATCGGCCCGTACTTCACCGCGCCGCCGCACGTGGAGCACTTCCGCGACCTTGGGAGCGGAAGCAGCGAGCTCAGCGTTGACCTTGGCAGCGGCGAGGACGGGCCGGCGTGATTCCGTCCGCGACCCTGCTCGCCGCAGACGGAACACCGATCGACGCGCGCCACGACCCGGGGCCAGCGACCCTGGCGATCGTCGTGGCGCACGGGTTCACCGGCTCGTGGCGCCGCCCGGCGACGCGCCGGGTCGCGGCCCGGCTCGCCCGACGAGCGGGCGTGGTCAGCTTCGACTTCCGCGGGCACGGCGGGTCGGGCGGCCGGTCCACCGTCGGGGACCGTGAAGTGCTCGACCTCGCGGCCGCGGTCGACTGGGCGCGCGACCTCGGGTACGCCGCGGTGACGACGCTGGGCTTCTCGATGGGCGCTTCCGTGGTGGTCCGGCACGCGGCGCTGCTCGGTGGCGTGGACGCCGTCGCCGCGGTGAGCGGGCCGAGCCGGTGGTACTACCGCGGCACTGTGCCGATGCGCCGGCTGCACTGGGTGGTCGAGCGTCGGCTGGGTCGGCTCGTCGGCAGGGTGGCGCTGCGGACCCGGATCTCCGCCGCCGGCTGGGATCCACTACCCGAACCGCCCGACGTCGTCGCCTCGCGCATCTCCCCGATTCCGCTGCTGATCGTGCACGGGGATGCCGACGTGTACTTCCCGGTGGAGCACGCGGAGGCGCTCTACGCGGCCGCGCGCGAGCCGAAGCAGCTGTGGATCGAGCCCGGCTTCGGGCATGCCGAGAACGCCGCGCCCGACGGCCTCGTCGACAGGATCGGCGCCTGGCTGGCCGCGGCCGTCGGGTAGGGCGCGACTCGCGACCAGGAGGCCACCATTCGAGGCGATCGGTCCCGGGCTCAGCGGACGCCCGCCACGTCCATGGCCCGCAGCTCCTTCTTCAGCTCGTGCATCTCGTCCCGGATCCGGGCCGCGAGCTCGAACTGGAGCTCCCGCGCCGCGGCCAGCATCTGCTCGTTGAGATCCTGGATGAGCTGGGCCAGCTCGGCCCTGGCCATGCCGTCGCGCGAGGGGGCGGCCCCAACGCGCCGCCTGCTGCGAGTCTCCGGCACCGGCGCCTTCCCGCGTGTCATCTGCCGGCCGGCGCCGCCGATGATCGCGCCACCGGGCCCGTGGCCGGCGAACGCGCTCTCGGTCTCCTCCGCCTCCCGGTAGATGTCGTCCAAGATGTCGTGGATCTTCTTGCGCAGCGGCTCCGGCTCGAGCCCGTTCGCCTCGTTGTACGCGACCTGCTTGGCCCGCCGCCGATTGGTCTCCTCGATCGCGTTCGCCATGGATGGAGTCACCTTGTCGGCGTACATGTGGACCTGACCGGACACGTTTCGCGCGGCGCGGCCGATGGTCTGGATCAGGCTCGTGCCCGAGCGGAGGAACCCCTCCTTGTCGGCGTCCAGGATCGAGACCAGCGACACCTCGGGCAGGTCGAGGCCCTCGCGGAGCAGGTTGATGCCGACCAGGACATCGAAGTCGCCCTTGCGCAACTCGCGCAGCAGCTCGACCCGGCGCAGGGTGTCCACTTCGGAGTGCAGGTAGCGGACGCGAATGCCGTGCTCGAGCAGGTAGTCGGTGAGATCCTCGGCCATCTTCTTGGTCAGCGTGGTGACGAGCACCCGCTCGTCCCGGTCCGTGCGCTCCCGGATTTCGTGCATCAGGTCGTCGATCTGCCCCTTCGTCGGCTTGACCACGACCTCCGGGTCGACCAGGCCGGTCGGGCGGATCACCTGCTCGACGACCTCGCCCTCGGCCTGCCGAAGCTCCCATGGGCCGGGCGTAGCGGACAGGAAGACCATCTGGCCGACCCGCTCGAGGAACTCGTCGAACCGGAGCGGCCGGTTGTCCTGCGCGCTGGGCAGGCGGAAGCCGTGCTCGACGAGGACCCGCTTGCGGGACGCGTCCCCCTCGTACATGCCACCGATCTGCGGGATCGTGACGTGCGACTCGTCGATGACGGTGAGGAAGTCGTCGGGGAAGTAGTCGAGCAGGCAGTGCGGTGGGCTCCCCGGCTCGCGGCCATCGATGTGCATCGAGTAGTTCTCGATGCCCGAGCAGAAGCCGACCTGCCGCATCATCTCGACGTCGTACGTCGTACGCATGCGCAGCCGCTGAGCCTCCAGCAGCTTGCCCTGCCTCTCCAGCTCGGCCAGGCGCGCCTCGAGCTCCGCCTCGATGCCGCGGATCGCCCGCTCCATCCGCTCGGGCCCGGCCGTGTAGTGCGTGGCCGGGAAGATCAGCAGCTCGTCGACCTCGCGGACCACCTCGCCAGTCAGCGGGTGCAGGTAGTAGAGCTTCTCGACCTCGTCACCGAACAGCTCCACCCGGACGGCGAGCTCCTCGTACGCCGGGATGATCTCGAGCGTGTCACCGCGGACCCGGAACGTGCCTCGGTTGAACGCCATGTCGTTCCGGGTGTACTGGATGTCGACGAGGCGCCGCAGCAGCTTGTCGCGGTCGACCTCCTGCCCGATCTCGATCTTCACGCACCGGTCGAGGTACTCCTGCGGGGTGCCCAGGCCGTAGATCGCGCTCACCGTCGCGACGACGATGACGTCCCGCCGCGTGAGCAGGGACATCGTCGCCGAGTGCCGGAGCCGCTCGACCTCCTCGTTGATCGAGGAGTCCTTCTCGATGTACGTGTCGGTCTGCGGGATGTACGCCTCGGGCTGGTAGTAGTCGTAGTAGCTGACGAAATACTCCACGGCGTTGTTGGGCATCAGCTCCCGGAACTCCTTGGCGAGCTGCGCGCAGAGCGTCTTGTTCGGCGCGAGCACCAGGGTGGGCCGCTGGGTCCGCTCGACGAGCCACGCGGTGGTCGCGCTTTTGCCGGTGCCGGTGGCACCGAGCAGCACGACGTGCCGGTCACCCCGCCGCACGCGACGCTCCATGTCGTCGATGGCGGTCGGCTGGTCGCCCGAGGGCCGAAAATCGCTGACGACCTCGAAGCGACCGTCGAGTCGGGGGATGTCCAGGCTCATGGAACCAACCGTACGCCGAGGGTCCGACAACGATCGCCGGCATGTGATCGGCTTCGATATGGCGATTGTGCCCCAAAGATCATCGCGCTACCGTCGTGGGGTAGGCCGCTCGCGGCGGCCGTCCGGCTAACGACCGGGCCTCCACACCGGCCGGTCACAAGCCGGCGCAGGGTTGCAGCCCCGGCATCCAGCTGGCGAGCGCACCATTGCGGTCGCGCGATGCGCGCAGACCGGCCGCCGCGAGCGCCCCTGCAGGTCCGGGCCGGACCCGTCCGATGCGGCGCCGTCACCTCCGGCCCGCCGTCGCGTTCAACCTCGCGTGAGGCACTCCGCCGCCTCCCACCGTCGCCGCGCGGTCGTCCCGGAACGCCGCCGCGCGGACCCCCGGGAACGCCGCCGCCGCTGGGACTCGCGCGAGCGCCGCCGCAGCGCCGCGCGGGAACGCCGCCGCCGCGCCGCCCCCGATCGTCGCCGCATGACCGCCCTGACGCTCGCGTGCTGCCTCGCGATCGGCGCCGCCGCCGCACTCACCCGTGGGCTGACCTCGTGTGCGCCGCCCGCCGAACCGGCGGCCGGCCGCGCCCTCTCGCCCGACGAGGCGGGGCGGCTGGCCGCCATGCGGCTGCACAACTTCCGGGACGGGGTCGTGGGCGTCCGGGCGACGATCGGCCACCCGGGCCAGCAGAGCCAGGTGGCGGGCTGGGTCGACTGGCGTCGCCCGCTGGCGTACCTCACCGTCATCGGCCCGTCGGACTCGCTCGTGCAGGCGATTCCGGGGGTGATCGCCGTCCGGCCCGGCCAGCCGCCCAGCGGTGCGTCACCGGCGTCCACCGGCGCCTCACCGGCGTTCGGCGGCGCGACACCCGCGCAGGACCCGCCCACCCGGCCACCCGCGGACGGCTGGCGGCTCCGTCCGCTCGTGCTTGGTGGCGAGGCCACCCCCGCGCTCGACACGTTCGTCGGCCTGCTGTTCACGATCGCCGCGACCCGGCTCGACGCCGCCGACGCGCTCGCACACAGCGACGCGCGGTGGCTGCGCCGCGACGTCGCCGATGGCGTACCGGTGGATGTGCTGCTCGGCCCCGCGGTGCCTCCGTCCTCGCGTCCGGAGGCCACGCCGGCGCCGGCCGGCACGCCGTCCACGAGCGCGGACACCTCGCTTGCTGCGATGGGTGGCGCGGTCGTGTACTGGCTGGACACCGACGCGCGACTCCGGCGCTTTGAGGCGCTGCTCGGCGAGGACGTTCCGGTACGCGCCGACCTGGAACGCGAACGGCTCGCGGCGCCGACCGCGATCGACCTGTTGGGTGGTGCGCCCATCGCGCCGCGCTCGGTGACGGCCGACGAGGCGCGGACGCTGTCGCGCCTTCGACAGCGCGACTGGGCGGCGGGCGGCGGTGAGATGAGCATGACGGTGCCGACCGCGAGCGGCACGCTGCAGCTCGGCGCGGGCTGGCTCGACTGGCGAGCTAACGTCGCGTACCTCGCGGTCGATGATGCGGCCCGGCGCACGCTCCTGCGGGCCGACCGGGACGGGGTCGCGACCCGGTCGGCGCCGCCCGGCCCGTACCAGCCCGGCGACCAGCCGCCGCTACCGCTGCCCCGGGACGAGGACTGGGCCTTTGTCCCATGGGACAAGCGGGTGGGGTACGACTTCGACACCCTGCTCGGCGAGGCGCTCGGGCTCAGCGGCTGGAGCCGCGACTACGCCAGCGAGCTGCGGAACACCGCTGTCTGGCTGCGCCAGGACGCCGTCGCCGGCACGCCCGTCGCCGTGTACGAGATGCCCCAGGCCGTCGAGAAGGGCATTCCGCGTGGCGGTGCCCGCCTGCGGTACTGGGTTGCCGAGGACGGCGTGCTTCGCCGGCTCGAGCTGCGCACCCGCCTCGGCGCCTGGGGACGCCTCGACCTCGACCCGGGCCAGGTGCCGACGCTGCGCCGTGTGCCGCTGGCCTAGCGGCCGCCGGGCCGTCAGGGGCGCCAGCCCGTCGCGGCCGCCCAGCGCTCGGCCTGCTCCACCGCGGCGGCCACCCGCGGCCCATCCTCGACGTCGCCCGCGGCGACATCGACGGCGGCCGGATCGCCGCGTAGCCAGTCCCGGAGCAGCAGCGCGCGGCGCCAGCCGGCGGAGCCCTCTTCGCGGACGTGCACCCGCACGGCGCGGGCCGGGTCGGCACCGCCAAAGAGCCACTTGGGGCCGCCGGCGTCGACCCGCGACTCGCCTCCCACGAATCCCGCGGCTCGCAGTGCCGGCGCGAGCGCCTCGGTGGCTTCCGTCCGGCGTACGCCGAGCTGGATGTCGATCACGTCCGGGGCGGGACGGCCGGGGATCGCGGTTGAGCCGACGTGATCGACTCGACCGGCGCTGTCCCCGAGCGCGTGCCGGATCCGCGCGGCCAGCCGGTCATACTGTGCGGGCCAGGTCGGGTCGTACGCCACCGGCTCCGCCTCGGGGTCCGGCTGTACCACCCGGCCGTGGCGCAGGTTCGCCTCGTACGGCACGATCCGGTCCCGCCACAGCGCGTCCACCCGCGCCAGCAGCTCGGGCTTCGTCCCATCGTTGACCAGCAGGACGTCCGCCGCGGCCGCCCGCGCGTCATGGTGAGCCTGCGCGCGGATTCGGGCGTGCGCCTCGGCCGGGGTCATGCCCCGGTCGCGCACCAGCCGGCCGACCCGCAGCCGCTCGTCCGCGTCCACGACGAGGACGAGGTGGTACGCGGGGGCAAGGCCGGTCTCCACCAGCAGCGGGACGTCGTTAACCACGACGGCGTCGGGACGTGCCGCCGCGATCAGCTCGGCGGTGCGGGTCCGCACGAGCGGGTGGATGATCAGCTCGAGCACCCGCCGGGCCTCCGGGTCCCCGAAAACGCGCGCGGCAAGTGCGGGCCGATCCAGCGCGCCGTCTGCGCGGAGCACCTCCGGACCGAACGCGGTCGCGACGGCACGCAGCCCCTCGGTGCCCGGCTCGACGACGTCGCGAGCGACAACGTCGGCGTCGACAAGCACCGCACCGAGCACGGCCAGTCGGTCGGCCACCACGCTCTTGCCGGCCCCGATCCCGCCGGTAAGCCCGATCAGCAGCACCGGGTAAGTGAAGCACCCGGCACGAAACGACACGGCTCCGCCCGGTTTCCCGAGCGGGGCCGTGAAGCGGTCGAGGCGTTAGCTCAGCCCTTGCCGCCCGCGAGCTTCTCCCGCAATGCCGCGAGGGCCTCGTCGGTGGCGAGGGTGCCGCTGGGCTCCTCGGCCTGGCGGGCCGGCGCCGGCGCGGCCGACGGCGCCGGGCTCGTCGGAGCCGGCTGCGTGCCGGCGTCCGCGTCCGCGGCCCGAGCGGTCTGCACCTGCTTGGTGTGCGCCTCCCAGCGCTGGCGCGCCTCGGCGTACTGCCGCTCCCACTCCTCGCGCTGCTTGTCGTACCCCTCGAGCCACTCGCCCGTCTCCGGGTCGAACCCCTCGGGGTAGATGTAGTTGCCCTCGCTGTCGTAGGTCGCCGCCATGCCGTAGAGGGTGGGATCGAAGTGCTCCTCGCCCTCGACGAAGCCCTCGTTCGCCTGCTTGAGCGACAGCGAGATCCGCCGACGCTCCAGGTCGATGTCGATGACCTTCACCATGACGTCGGAGCCCACCTGGACGACCTGCTCCGGGATCTCGACGTGGCGCTCGGCCAGCTCGGAGATGTGCACCAGGCCCTCGATGCCGTCGTCGACGCGGACGAACGCGCCGAACGGCACCAGCTTGGTCACCTTGCCCGGCACGATCTGCTGGATCGCGTGGGTGCGGGCGAACTGGCGCCACGGGTCTTCCTGGGTCGCCTTCAGCGATAGCGAGACGCGCTCGCGCTCGAGGTCGACGTCGAGGACCTCGACCTCGACCTCCTGGCCGACCTCGACCACCTCGGACGGGTGGTCGATGTGCTTCCAGGACAGCTCGGAGACGTGCACCAGCCCGTCCACGCCGCCCAGGTCGACGAACGCGCCGAAGTTCACGATCGAGGAGACGACGCCCTTCCGGACCTGGCCGCGCTGCAGCTTGTTGAGGAACTCGGTACGGACCTCGGACTGCGTCTGCTCGAGCCACGCCCGGCGGGACAGTACGACGTTGTTACGGTTCTTGTCCAGCTCGATGATCTTCGCCTCGAGCTCCCGGCCGACGTACGGCTGCAGGTCGCGCACGCGGCGCATCTCGACCAGGGAGGCGGGCAGGAAGCCGCGCAGCCCGATGTCGAGGATGAGGCCACCCTTCACCACCTCGATGACGGAGCCGCGCACGACGCCGTCCTCCTCCTTGATCTTCTCGATGGTTCCCCACGCGCGCTCGTACTGCGCCCGCTTCTTCGAGAGGATCAGGCGGCCCTCCTTATCCTCCTTCTGGAGAACCAGGGCCTCGATGTGGTCACCGACGGACACGACCTCCGCGGGGTCAACGTCGTGCTTGATCGACAACTCGCGGGAGGGGATGACACCCTCGGTCTTGTAGCCGATGTCGAGCAGGACCTCGTCCCGGTCGACCTTGACGACGGTGCCTTCGACAATGTCGCCGTCGTTGAAGTACTTGATGGTTTCGTCGATCGCGGCGAGGAACGCTTCCTCCGAGCCGAGGTCGTCGACGGTTACCTTTGGTGCGCTCGAGGTGGCCTCGATGCTGCTCGTCATGTGGACTGTTGCTCCGAACGGATGGTTGTCGCGGTGACCTGCGTGCGCCCGCGGATTCGCCGCCGGGCATGGGCCAAGGATCCGGGTAAGATCGCTGGAAGTGTCCGACGACCGCGGACCTGCTCCCTGCCGAGGCACGCGATCCACGAGCGCATCGAACAGCTTACCGTGCGCATTGCCGCACCGTGCAACACCTGTGCGTACGTGATGCAGCCCTCTGCCCCTTCGGGTCGCATCCGACCCCAATGTCGGTTGCGTCACACCGTACCGTGACGTCCGTGATGGGCAACGGCGTGACCCGGCGCGTGGTGAGCGACGCCCAGAGCCGGCTGGCCAGCCGGCGCTGGTGGGACTTCGACGCCGACAACTACCAAGCGGAACACGGCGACTTCCTCGGCGACGTCGACTTCGTCTGGTGTCCGGAGGGACTGCGCGAGGCCGACGCGGGACTGCTCGGCGACGTGCGCGGGCGGCGCGTCTTGGAGCTGGGCTGCGGCGCGGCGTCCGCGGCTCGGTGGCTGGCCACCCGGGGAGCGGACGCGGTGGCCACCGACCTGTCCGCCGGCATGTTGCGGCACGCCGTGCTCGCCGCCGAACGCACGGGCGTACGCGTGCCGCTGATCCAAGCCGACGCCCTGGCGCTGCCGTTCGCCGACACGTCGTTCGACACCGTCTGTACGGCGTTCGGAGCGGTGCCGTTCGTGGTCGACTCGGCGGCGGTGATGCGCGAGGTGTACCGGGTGCTGCGCCCCGAGGGCCGATGGGTCTTCTCGGTCACGCACCCGATGCGGTGGATCTTCCTTGACGACCCGGGCGAGAGCGGCCTCGTGGCGACCCACTCCTACTTTGACCGGCGTCCCTACGTTGAGCACGACACCGACGGCGTGCCGACCTACGTGGAGCAGCACCGGACGCTCGGTGACCGCGTGCGCGAGTTGGTCGCGGCCGGGCTCGTCCTAAGCGACGTCATCGAGCCGGAGTGGCCTGAGGGGCACGACCTGGTCTGGGGTCAGTGGAGCCCGCTCCGCGGCCGGCTCTTCCCCGGGACGGCGATCTTCGTCTCGGTCAAGCCGTGACGTCCGCGACGTCGCAACCTTGCACGGATTGGGGCGTCCCGCCGAGTTGATCGCCCAACCTTCGCAAGGTTGCGGTGATCTTGGTCGGCTAAGAGACGACCGGGCTGCGGCGCTCCAGGAACACGACGTCCCGCCAGCGGCCGTGATGTTTGCCGAGCCGCTCGCGACGACCCACCACCCGGAAGCCGGCCCTCTCGTGCAGCGCGAGGCTGGCCGCGTTCTCGGGGAAGATCCCGGTCTGCAGCGTCCAGATACCGGCCCGCTCGGATGACTCCACGAGCTCCGCGAGGAGGGCGGCGCCGACGCCGCGGCCGCGCGCATCCGGACGGATGTAGATCGAGTTCTCGGCCACCCCGGCGTACACACACCGGTCGGAGACCGGCGAGAGCGCCGCCCACCCGAGCACCCGCCCGGTCGAGGGATCGACCGCGACGAGCCGTTGCCCGGGTAGCTTGCCCGCGACGAACGAGTCCCAGTCCGGCGCCGCCGTCTCGAACGTCGCGTCGCCGGTGTCGATGCCGGCCTGATAGATGTCGAGCACCTCGCCCGCGTCCGCGTCCGTCATCGGCCGCACCGTGATCTCGGTCATCTCGACATCGTCCCCGCCGGCTCGGCGCCCGCGCCACCGACTTGTCCCACCGCACGGAGCGCCCTGACGCGGCGCGAGATCGTCGGCCGCGACGCTCCTAGTGCAGGCGGCCGCGGAGGTCGCCCGCACGGTCGGTGATGATGCCGTCGACGCTCGCCGCCGACAGCGCCGGCCAGAGCGCGTCTTCGTTGGCGGTCCAGACCATGACCGCCAGGCCGGCGGCGTGCAACTCGTCGACGACGCCGGGATTGGCGAGCACATCCTCGACGGTCGGGTGGTAGGCGCGGGCACCCACCTCCCGGCAGACATTGACGGGATCCTCGTGCAGACCGTCGGTCAGCAGCGCACGGGGCAGCTCGGGCGCGGCCTCGCGCGCGGCCGCGACGATCGCGGGATCGAAGCTCTGCACCATGACCCGCCGGGTCAAGCGACACTCGCGGATCATCGCGATGAGCGCGGCGACGCCGGCCGGCGACTGCGGTCGCTTGATCTCGACCAGCAGCCGGCCGCCGCGCCGGCGCACGTCGTCGAGCACGCCGGCGAAGGTAGGCACGGGCTCACCGCCGAACCCGTCGGCGGAGAACCACGAGCCGGCATCGAGCGCCGTGAGCTGTGCGGCGGTCAGCTCGGCCACCGCCCCCGTCCCACCGGTGGTTCGATCGACGGTCCGGTCATGGATCACCACCGGGACGCCGTCCGTGGACGTCCGCACGTCGACCTCGATCCAGTCGGCGCGCGCCCGCCGTGCCGCGGCGACCGCGGCCAGCGTGTTCTCCGGCGCGACCGCGGAGTGGCCGCGGTGGGCCACCACGGCCGGCCGCCCGGTCGGCATACGCGGCGGCATGCTCAGTGGTCCGCCGCGTCCCAGTCGCGACCGACGCCGATCGACACCTCCATCGGGACGGACAGGGCGTACGCCGCGCCCATCTCCCGTCGGACCAGCGCCTCCAGCTCATCCCGCTCGCCGCGGCCGACCTCGAACACGAGTTCGTCGTGCACCTGCAGCAGCATCCGGGAACGCAGCCCGGAGCCACGCAGCGCCTCATCGACCCGCAGCATGGCGACCTTGATGATGTCGGCCGCCGAGCCCTGGATCGGTGCATTGAGCGCCATCCGCTCGGCCATCTCGCGGCGCTGCCGGTTGTCGCTCACCAGATCGGGCAGGTACCGCCGGCGGCCCAGGATCGTCTGGGTGTACCCGTCCTGCCGGGCCTGGGCGACCACCGCGCGGAGGTAGTCGCGGACTCCGCCGAACCGGCTGAAGTACTCCTCCATCAGCACCGTCGCCTCCGCTGGCGTGATGCCCAGCTGCTGCGCGAGCCCGTACGCCGACAGCCCGTACGCCAGGCCGTAGTTCATCGCCTTGATCCGGCGACGCTGCTCACCGACGACCTCGATCAGCGGCACGGAGAACACCGACGAGGCCGTGGCGGCGTGAAAGTCGGCTCCGGAGTTGAACGCCTCGATCAAGGCTTCGTCCGTGGACAGGTGCGCCATGATGCGCATCTCGATCTGGCTGTAGTCCGCGGTCATCAGGCAGTCGTAGCCCTCGCCCACGATGAAGGCCCGCCGGATGCGCCGACCCTCCTCGGTGCGGATCGGCACGTTCTGCAGGTTCGGGTCGGTGCTCGACAGCCGGCCGGTGGACGCGACCGTCTGGAAGAACGTCGTGTGGATCCGGCCGTCGTCGCTGACCGACTTGAGCAGACCGTCCACGGTGGACTTCAACTTCGCGACGTCGCGATGGCGGAGCAGGTGCTCGAGCACCGGGTGCCCGGTCTGCGCGTACAGGCCCTGCAGCGCGTCGGCGTCGGTGGTGTAACCGGATTTGATCCGCCTGGTCTTCGGCAACGCCAGCTCGGTGAACAGGATGTCCTGCAGCTGCTTGGGCGAGCCCAGATTGAACTCGCGGCCGACCACGGCGTACGCCGCCTGGGCGGCCGCCTTCACCTCGGCCGCGAAGTGTGCCTCGAGGTCCGACAGGTAATGGGTGTCCGCCGCGATGCCGACGCGCTCCATGCCGGCGAGCACGTACGCCAACGGCTGCTCGACCTCGGCGAGCAGGTGCAGGGCCGAGTCGCCCTCGCGGGTCAGCTCCGCGTCCAGGGCGTCGGACAGGTCGAGGGTGGCACGCGCGCGGAGCATGAGGTTCTGTTCCAACTCGGCGTTCGCGCCGAGCCCGTCGAGCGCGAGCTGACCGTCGGCGGGCGCCTCCACGCGCAGCTCGCGATGCAGATAGCGCAGCGCGAGGTCGGTTAGGTCGTAGGACCGCTGGTCGGGCCGGGCGAGGTACGCCGCGAGCGCTGTGTCGCGGGTCAGCCCACGCAGCTGCCACCCGTGCGCCGCGAACGCGAGCAGCACCGGCTTCGCGTCGTGGAGGATCTTGGGCCGGTCGGGGTCGGCCAGCCACTCGGCGACCGCCGCCTCATCGGCGCTGTCCAGCTCGGCCGGGTCGAACCACGCGGCCGGGCCGTCCCCGGCCGCCACCGCGACGCCGGTCAGCGAGCCGGTGCCGCGGCCGAACGTGCCGGACGCCGCGACGCCGACCACGCCCCGCGCATGGGCCGCGAGCCAGGGGGCCACTCGGCCGGGCGGGAGCACCGCGCCGGCGAGGTCGAAGCCCGCCTCGGCCTCCGGCTCGACCGCCTCCAGGTACTGGTAGAGCCGGTCGCGCAGAATGCGGAACTGCAGCGTGTCGAAGACGCGGTGCACCGCCTCCCGGTCCCAACCGGCCCACCGTGCGCCCTCCGGGCCGAGCGGCAGGTCGAGGTCGGTCACCAAGAAGTTGATGTCGTAGTTGCGCAGCACATCGGCCAGCCGCTCGCGCAGGCTGTCCCCCGCCTTGCCCTTGATCTCGTCGACGTGCGCGACGACACCGTCCAGCCCGCCGTACTGATTGATCCACTTGGCGGCCGTCTTCGGGCCGACGCCCGGCACCCCGGGCAGGTTGTCGCTGGACTCCCCCACCAGGGCGGCGAGGTCGCGGTAGCGCTCCGGGCCGACCCCGTACCGCGCGGTGACCGCCTCCGTGTCCATCCGGGTCAGCTCCGAGACGCCCCGGATCGGGTAGAGCACCGTGATCCGGTCGCCGACGAGCTGGAACGCGTCCCGGTCACCAGTGCAGATGAGCACGTCCAGGCCCTGGTCGTGGGCCTGGCGGGCAAGGGTGGCGAGCACGTCGTCCGCCTCGTACCCCTCCTTCTCCACGACCGGGATACGCAGCGCGGCCAGCACCTCCCGAACGAGGCTGACCTGGCCCTTGAAGTCGGTCGGCGTCTCCGATCGGCCCGCCTTGTACTCCGCGTACCGCTCGTTCCGGAACGACCGGCGAGACACGTCGAACGCGACCACGACGTGGGTCGGGCGCTCGTCGCGCAGCACGTTGATCAGCATCGACGTGAAGCCGTAGACGGCGTTCGTCGGCTGCCCGGTCGTGGTGGAGAAGTTCTCCACCGGCAGCGCGAAGAACGCCCGGTACGCCAGCGAATGGCCGTCAACCAGCAACAGGCGCGGCGTCGAGTCTGTCACGCTAGGCGACTCTAGTCCGCCCCACCGACAACCCGGGTCCACGGCCCCGCGGGTCGGCGGTGTGACGCACTCAGAGGACCTTCGCCAGGAACGACCGGGTCCGCTCGTGTCGCGCGTTCGCGATGACCTCGCGGGGCGGTCCCGCCTCCACGACGACCCCGTCGTCCATGAAGATCAGCGAGTCGCCGACCTCGCGCGCGAACCCGATCTCGTGCGTCACGACGATCATGGTCATGCCATCGCGGGCG